>CANHBC010000070.1 GCA_947458835.1 Betaproteobacteria bacterium
GCGCCTCGGTCGACCTGGGCTGATGCAAGACCGGCGGTCATCATCAGTGCTGCGGCGGAGAGGTTCAGACCGCTGAGGATTCGATTCTTGATCACTTCACTATGCTCCACGACTTCCTCCTGTTCTTACGAGGCGAGGTAATTCCGAATAGGCGAGGGATTCTGCCGAAGTGTCGCGACCCGGCAACAACAAATCCGGCAACTGAATTCAACGATCTGAGTCTAACACGCGGACTGAGGGTCCTTGAGCGCCAAAGATAGCTGGCTTTCCATACAAACCCCAGAAAGCTGGCGGATTGTAGGGAGATTTGTCGCGTCAACGCAACACGTATTCTCCGACTGGCGGAAATGGGGGGCGGGCACGGGCCCGCCGGAGTCCTGCCCGCGATCCGCGCCGATGGCTGCGGTGCCGCGGTTGGGCGCGGAACGGTTCCGCCCCGATGGTAGAATGCGAGGCTTTGCCCGATCCCACGCTCACCTACCGGCCATCGATGGACCCATTCGCCAAGGAAACAGTACCGGTCAGCCTCGAGGAAGAGATGCGCCGGTCTTACCTCGATTACGCGATGAGCGTGATCGTCGGTCGGGCCCTGCCCGACGTTCGCGACGGGCTCAAGCCGGTGCACCGCCGCGTGCTCTTCGCGATGCACGAACTGTCGAACGACTGGAACCGTGCGTACAAGAAGTCTGCCCGCATCGTCGGTGACGTCATCGGCAAGTACCACCCGCACGGCGATTCCGCGGTCTATGACACGATCGTCCGGATGGCGCAGCCGTTCTCGCTGCGCTACCCGCTGGTCGACGGCCAGGGCAACTTCGGTTCGGTCGACGGCGACAACGCCGCGGCGATGCGATACACCGAGATCCGGATGTCGCGCATCGCGCACGAACTGCTCGCAGACATCGACAAGGAGACGGTCGACTTCGGGCCGAACTACGACGGGTCCGAGAGCGAGCCGCTGATCCTGCCGGCGAAGGTGCCGAACCTGCTGGTGAACGGTTCCTCCGGCATCGCGGTCGGCATGGCGACCAACATTCCGCCGCACAACCTGCGCGAGGTGGTCGCCGCCTGCCTGGCGCTGCTCGAGAATCCGTCCATCGACATCGATGGCCTGATGGAACACCTGCCGGCGCCCGACTTCCCGACGGGCGGCATCCTGTACGGCGTGGCGGGCATCCGTGACGCCTACCGGACCGGGCGGGGCCGCGTGGTCATCCGTGGCCGCACGCACTTCGAGGACATCGATCGCGGCCAGCGTCAGGCGATCATCATCGACGAGTTGCCCTACCAGGTGAACAAGGCGCATCTGCTGTCGCGCATCGGCGAACTGGTGCGCGAGAAGCGGCTCGAGGGCATCTCCGAGATCCGTGACGAATCGGACAAGTCCGGCATGCGCGCGGTGATCGAGCTCAAGCGCGGCGAGGTGGCCGAGGTGGTGCTCAACCACCTCTACAAGGAGACGCAGCTGCAGGACAGCTTCGGCGTCAACATGGTCGCGCTGATGGATGGCCAGCCGCGGCTGCTCAACATCCGCCAGATGCTCGATGCCTTCCTGCGCCACCGGCGCGAGGTGGTGGTCCGTCGCACCGTGTACGACCTGAAGCGTGCGCGCGAACGTGGCCACGTGCTCGAGGGCCTCGCGGTGGCGATGTCCAACATCGACGAGGTGATCGCCCTGATCAAGGCCGCGGCATCCCCGTCCGAGGCGCGCACTGCGCTGATGGGACGGGCGTGGCGCTCGCCGGTGGTCGAGGAGATGCTCAACCGGGCGATGCAGGACACAGCCGGTGCCGCCGGGGCGATCTCGCGTCCCGACGGGCTCGACCCGTCGCTCGGCCTGCAGGCGCAGGGCTACCGGCTGTCCGAGGTGCAGGCACAGGCCATCCTCGACATGCGCCTGCAGCGGCTGACCGCACTCGAGCAGGACCGCATCACCGGCGAGTATCACGAGGTGATGGCGCGCATCGCCGACCTGCTGGACATTCTCGCGCGCCCGGAGCGCGTCACCCGGATCATCGGCGAGGAGCTGACCGCGATCGGCGAGCAGTTCGGCGACGCACGGCGCAGCGAGATCGTGCAGAACGCCGAAGACGTGAACATGGAAGACCTGATCGCGCCCGAGGACGTGGTGGTCACGCTGTCGCATGGGGGCTACATGAAGGCCCAGCCGGTGGCCGACTACCAGGCGCAGCGCCGCGGCGGTCGTGGCCGGCTGGCCACCGGCACCAAGGACGACGACTTCATCGAAAAGATGTTCGTCGCGCACACGCACGACTACATCCTCTGCTTCTCCAGCCGCGGCCGGGTGTACTGGATCAAGGTCTACAACGTGCCGCAGGGGGGGCGCCAGAGCCGCGGCAAGCCGATCGTCAACCTGCTGCCGCTGGCCGATGGCGAGAAGATCAACGCGATCCTCGCGGTCAAGGCGTTCGACGACCACCGGTTCGTGATCATGGCCACGGCCGACGGCACGGTGAAGAAGACCCCGCTGTCGGAGTTCTCACGGCCGCGCACCGCCGGCATCATCGCCATCGAGCTCGATCCGGACGACTACCTGGTCGGGGTCTCGCTCACTTCGGGCACCCAGGACGTGATGCTGTTCTCCGACGGTGCCAAGGCGGTGCGCTTCGACGAGCGCGACGTGCGGCCGATGGGGCGCACCGCGCGCGGGGTGCGCGGGATGCGCCTGCCCGAGGGTCAGCGGGTGATCTCGTTGCTGGTCGCCGACGAGGCGAACGGGCAGTCGGTGCTGATCGCCACCGAGAACGGGTTCGGCAAGCGGACTCCGGTCATCGAGTACACCCGCCACGGTCGGGGTACCCAGGGCATGATCTCGATCCAGCCGAGCGAGCGCAATGGCAAGGTCGTGGCCGCCCGGCTGGTGTCGCCCACCGACCAGATCATCCTGATCACGACCGGCGGGGTGCTGATCCGCACGCGGGTGTCCGAGGTACGCGAGATGGGCCGGCCCACCCAGGGCGTGACGCTGATCGCGCTCGACAGCGGCGAGCGACTGGCCGGCCTGGAGACCGTGGTCGATTCCGAGGAGGACGGCGCTGCCGGTGCCGTTGCACCGGAGGCCGGAGAACCCGGCCCGTCGGGCGGCGAAGGCGGGTCCGTGGCATGAAGCGGGTGCTGAACTTCAGCGCGGGGCCGGGCGTGCTGCCGGTGCCGGTACTCGAGCGTGCGGCGGCCGAGATGCTCGACTGGCAGGGGCAGGGGCTCTCCGTGATGGAGATGAGCCACCGCAGTGATGCGTTCATCGACATCGCGGCGCGGGCCGAGCAGGGGCTGCGTACGCTGATGGGCGTCCCGGACGGCTACCGCGTGCTGTTCCTGCAGGGCGGGGCGACGCTGCAGTTCGGGATGGTGCCGATGAACCTGCGGCGCGAAGGCGCGGGTGCGGACTACCTCGACACTGGCCAGTGGTCGAAGAAGGCGATCGAGGAGGCGCGCAAGTCCGGCCCGGTGAACATCGTGGCCAGCGGGGCTGCGTCGAAGTACACCTGCATCCCGCCGCGCGGGGACTGGGCCTGCGATCCCGCCGCGAGCTACCTGCACTACACGTCCAACGAGACCATCGGCGGCGTGCAGTTCCACCACGTGCCCGACGCCGGTGCCGTGCCGCTGGTCTGCGACATGTCCTCCGACATCCTGTCGGGGCCGGTCGACGTGTCCCGGTTCGGCCTCATCTACGCGGGCGCGCAGAAGAACATCGGGCCCGCCGGACTGACGGTGGTCGTGGTCCGCGACGACCTGCTCGGCCGCGCGCCGAAGTCCACGCCGGCGATGCTCGACTACGCGGTGCAGGCGGCCAGTGAGTCGATGTACAACACGCCGCCGACCTGGGCGATCTACATCGCCGGCCTGGTATTCGACTGGCTGCAGGACCTCGGCGGAATGGACGAGGTCGCACGGCGCAACGCGGAGAAGGCGAAGGTGCTGTACGACCTGTTCGACGGTACCGAGTTCTACCGTTGCCCGGTCGCGTCGGCGGATCGTTCCGTGATGAACGTGCCGTTCACGCTGCGCGACGCCTCGCTCGACGAGCCGTTCTTGCGGGAAGCCGAGGCGGCCGGGCTGCAACAGCTCAAGGGGCATCGCTCGGTTGGCGGCATGCGCGCGTCGCTGTACAACGCGATGCCGCTGTCCGGGGTGCGATCGCTGGCGGCGTTCATGTGCGACTTCGAACGTCGCCACGGCTGAGGCCCTGGTTCGGCGTTACGATCCACGTAACGATTGGAAACCCATAAGAGGATCGAGGTTGCGATGAGCGCGTTCCACAGCGAACGGCCTGCACAGGCCGGGGCAGCTGCAGCAGCACCGTCCGGTGCGCCGGAGTTGCCGGCCGCGCTGCTGGCACTGCGAGGGCGAGTGGACGCGATCGACAGCCAGTTGCTCGCGCTGCTCAACGAGCGCGCCCGCATCGCCGGCGAGATCGGCCATCTCAAGGGTACGGGCCCGGTCTACCGCCCCGACCGCGAAGCGCAGGTGCTCGACCGGCTGGCGTCCGAGAACACCGGACCGCTTCCCTCCGCCTCGCTTCGCCGGATCTTCATCGAGGTGATGGGTGCCTGTCGTGCGATCGAGGCGCCGCTGGCAATCGCCTACCTGGGGCCGGCCGGCACCTATAGCGAAGAAGCCGTGGTGCGCCAGTTCGGCACGCTGGTCGAACGGCGCGCCTGCGCGAGCTTCGACGAGGTGTTCCGCGAGGTCGAGGCGGGTACCGCGCACTATGGCATCGTGCCGGTCGAGAATTCCACCGAGGGTGCGGTCGGCCGCACCCTCGACCTGCTGCTGGCCACGCCGCTGGTGGTCAGCGGCGAGCTGCTGCTGCCGATCCACCACTGCCTGATGACCGCCGCCGGCAGCGATCCGGCCGCGCCGCTCCAGGTCGTCTATTCGCATGGCCAGAGCCTCGGCCAGTGCACCCGCTGGCTGGCCCGGCACCTGCCCGAGGTGCGCCAGGTGCCGGTGGTCAGCAACGCAGAGGCGGCGCGCATGGCGGCCGCCGAACCGGGTGCCGCGGCGATCGCAGGACGGGCGGCTGCGGCGCGCTACGGCCTGCAGGTGCTGCACGAGAACATCGAGGACGAGCCGCAGAACACGACGCGATTCCTGGTCATCGGTCGTGACGAAGTGGCAGCCTCCGGGCAAGACAAGGTGTCGCTGGTGCTCGCCGCGCGCAACCAGCCGGGCGCGGTGCATGCCCTGCTCGAGCCGCTGGCCACCCATGGCGTGAGCATGACGCGGTTCGAGTCCCGGCCGGCACGAACCGGCCGCTGGGAGTACATGTTCTTCGTCGATATCGAGGGCCATCCGTCGCAACCCCACGTCGCGCAGGCGCTGGCCGAGATCGAGTCCCGCGCCACCTTCGTCAAGCGCCTTGGCGCCTACCCGGCCGCTCGCGGCTGAGCCGCGCCGCCCCCAACCCCTTTCCGCAGCAGCCGATCCGATGAGTGTCGAAGACCGCGCCCCCGCCCATGTGAAGGCGATCGCCCCCTACCAGCCTGGCAAACCGATATCCGACCTCGCTCGCGAACTCGGGCTCGACGAGGCAGGGATCGTCAAGCTCGCCTCCAACGAGAATCCGCTGGGCGTGAGCCCGGCGGCCCTTGATGCGATGACTCGGGCGCTGGCGGACGTCACCCGCTACCCCGACGGCAACGGCTTCGAGGTGAAGTCGGCGATCAGCAGCCGGTTCGGCGTAGACCCCGCGCAGGTGGTGCTCGGCAACGGTTCGAACGACGTCCTCGAACTCGCGGCGCGCGCGTTCCTGCTCCCGGGTACCTCGGCGGTCTATGCGCAGCATGCGTTCGCCGTCTACCCGCTGGTGACGCAGGCCACCGGGGCGCACGGCATCGAGGTGCCCGCGCGCGATTTCGGCCACGACCTCGACGCGATGCTGGCGGCGATCCGCCCGGACACCCGGATCGTGTTTCTGGCCAACCCGAACAACCCGACCGGCACGTTCATCGAGGGCGCTGCCCTGGAGCGCTTCATCGCTGCCGTGCCGGACGACGTACTGGTCGTGCTCGACGAGGCCTATACCGACTACCTGCCCAGCGCACTGCGCTACGACAGCATCGCCTGGCTCGCGCGCCATCCCAACCTGATGGTGTCGCGCACCCTGGCCAAGGCCTACGGGCTCGCCGGCCTGCGCGTAGGCTTCGGCCTGGCCGCGCCGCTGGTGATCGACCTGCTGAACCGGGTGCGCCAGCCGTTCAACGTCAACAGTATCGCGCAGGCCGGTGCGGTCGCGGTACTCAACGATCCGTCGTTCCTCGAGCGCAGCTTCGAGGTCAACCTCGCCGGCATGAAGCAGGTGACCGAAGGCCTTTCCGCACTCGGGTTCGAGTACATCCCGTCGTGCGCCAACTTCGTGTCGTTCCGTGTCGGGCCGGCAGCCAGGGTGTTCGACCTGTTGCTGAAGCAGGGCGTGATCGTGCGCCCGATCGCCGGATACGGCATGCCCGAATACCTGCGGGTGTCGATCGGCACCGCCGACGAGAACCGCCGCTTCCTCGAGGCACTGCGCACGGTCACCGCCGGCCTGCCGGGCGTGCGCACGACGGGGACCGGTCGATGACCGTCGACACCGCGGGCGCCGCGCCGCTGCGCTTCCGGCGCATCGGCATCGTCGGCGTCGGGCTGATCGGTGGCTCGTTCGCGCTGGCGCTGAAGACGGTCAAGGCGGTGGATACCGTGGTCGGCTTCGGCCGCAGCCGGGCCAACCTCGACGTGGCGCGCCGGATGGGCGTGATCGACGAGATCGCGAACGGCTGGGACGACATCGACGGCTGCGACCTCATCCTCCTTGCGGTGCCGGTCGGGCAACTGCCCGAGGTGATGCCGGTGATCGCACCCCGGATCGCCAGGGACGCGCTGGTGACCGACGCGGGCAGCACCAAGCGCGACGTGGTCGCCTATGCGCGCGCGGCGTTCGGCAAGGCGCTGCCGCGCTTCGTGCCGGCGCATCCGATCGCCGGCGCCGAGAAGAGCGGGGCGGCTGCGGCCCGTCCGAACCTGTTTGCCGGCCGGCCGGTGGTGCTCACGCCGATCGAGGAGACCGACGCCTTCGCGTTCAAGCGGGTGCGGGCGACCTGGCAGCTCACCGGCGCGAAGACGATGCGCATGGACGTCGCGATGCACGACATGGCGCTGGCCGCCACCAGCCACCTGCCGCACGTGCTCGCCTTCGCCATGATGAACGAGATCGCCCAGCGCCCGGAGGCCGAGGCCATGCTCGCGCTCACCGGCGGCGGCTTCCGCGACTTCACGCGCATCGCCGCCAGCAACCCCGAGATGTGGCGCGACATCTGTCTGTCGAACCGCGACACGCTTTGCGCCGAGATCGACGCGTTCAGCGCGCGGCTTGCCCGGTTCCGCCAGTGGATCGCCACCGGTGACGGGCCGGCGCTCGAGCGCGAGTTCGAGGCGGCGCGGGTGGCGCGCGAGGCGCTGACCATCGCGCTCGACGCCAGCGCGCGTCCGCGCGACTGACGCGCGCTTCCTGCACAAGGAATCGACATGGCTACCGCCCTCCGGCGCGAGTTCCTCGACCTGCCGGCGCTGTCGCGCGCGGCGGGCACCGTCCGCCTGCCGGGCTCGAAGAGCATTTCCAACCGTACGCTGCTGCTGTGCGCGCTGTCGCAAGGTCGCACCCGCGTGCTCGACCTGCTGCGCTCGGATGACACCGCCCGCATGCTCGATGCACTGGAGGCCCTCGGCGTGCGCGTCGTGCAGTCCTCTGAGGCCGGCGGCGAAGGTGGCGGGCTGGTCGCGGTCATCGACGGCTGCGCTGGCAACCTGCCGGTGCGCGAGGCCGACCTGTTCCTCGGCAACGCAGGCACCGCGTTCCGTCCGCTGACCGCCGCGCTGGCGGCCATTGGCGGGCACTACCGACTGCGCGGCGTACCACGGATGCATGAGCGGCCGATCGGCGACCTGGTCGACAGTCTGCGCGGGCTCGGCGCGCGGATCGACTACCTGGGGCAGGCGGGCTATCCGCCGCTGGAAATCCATCCCGCCCGGCTCGTCGCCCGGCAGCCGATCCGGGTGCGGGGCGATGTGTCGAGCCAGTTCCTGACCGCGCTGTTGCTCGCCGCGCCAATGGTCGGGCTGCCGCCAGAGGCGCACGGAGCGCCCCTGGTGATCGAGGTCGATGGCGAACTGATCTCGAAGCCGTATGTAGAGATCACGCTGTCGCTGATGGCCCGGTTCGGGGTCGAAGTCGGGCGCGACGGATGGCAGCGGTTCCGGGTGCCGGCCGGTGCGCACTACCGCTCCCCCGGTTCGATCCACGTCGAGGGCGACGCGTCGGCGGCGTCCTATTTCCTGGCCGCCGGTGCCATCGGCGGTGGCCCGGTGCGCGTCTCGGGCGTGGGCCGCTCGAGCATCCAGGGAGATGTCGCCTTCGCCGACGCCCTGCGTGCCATGGGTGCCCGCGTGGACCTGGGCGACAACTGGATCGAGGCGGCTGCACCGTCCGGGCGGCTGCGCGGCATCGACCTTGACTGCAACCTGATCCCGGATGCCGCGATGACGCTCGGCGTGCTGGCGCTGTTCGCCGACGGCCCGACCCTGCTGCGCAACATCGCGAGCTGGCGGGTGAAGGAGACCGACCGCATCCATGCGATGGCGACCGAACTGGCCAAGCTGGGTGCCGTGGTCGAAGCTGGTCCCGACTACCTCCGGGTACAGGCGCCGTCCGCGTTGCGCCGGGGTGCGGTGATCGACACCTACGACGACCACCGGATCGCGATGTGCTTCTCGCTGGCGGCACTGGGCGGGGTGCCGTTGCGGATCAACGACCCGGACTGCGTCGCGAAGACCTTCCCGGACTACTTCGACGTGTTCGGCACCATCGCCGCATGAGTGCCGCGCACGACCGCCACGCCGCCCCGCATGCCGTGCCAGTGATCGCCATCGACGGGCCGACCGCGTCCGGCAAGGGCACGATCGCCCAGCGGGTGGCATCCAGGCTCGGCTTCCACTACCTTGACAGCGGCGCCCTCTACCGGCTGACTGCGTTTGCCGCGCTGCGCGCGGGGGTGATGCTGGAGGACCCGGCCGGGGTCGCGGCGGTCGCTGCCGCGCTGCCGGTCGCCTTCCCCGACGGCCGGATCGAACTGGCCGGCAAGGATGTCGGCGATGCCATCCGTACCGAGCCGATCTCCCAGGGCGCGTCGATCGTGGCCGCCCATCCGGCCGTGCGTGACGCACTCCTCGGCCGGCAGCGGGCGTTCCGCAGGCCGCCCGGGCTGGTGTGCGACGGCCGCGACATGGGCTCAGTGGTGTTCCCGGATGCCGTGCTGAAGGTGTTCCTCACCGCGAGTGCCGAAACCCGCGCGCAACGACGATATAAGCAGTTGATCGAAAAGGGATTACCTGCTAACCTTCCAGCAATTCTGCAAGAGTTGCGTATGCGTGATGCCCGGGACTCGGGACGCGCGGT
Organism: Betaproteobacteria bacterium; assembly: GCA_947458835.1. Lineage (GTDB taxonomy): Bacteria > Pseudomonadota > Gammaproteobacteria > Burkholderiales > CAIKXV01 > CAIKXV01. Next base: position 9,458 of record CANHBC010000070.1, read on the forward strand.
CGCTCCTCTGCAGGCTGGCGCACCCGAGGCTGTCCTCGATTCCGAGGGACTGACGATCGAAACGGTCGTCGGGACCGTCCTGGATCGATATGGCTCCGCCGTGCGTGATCAGGCGTCCGGCCGTTCCGCCGGCGCCGCTGGTTCGACGCTCCAGGGCTGATCGCAGGTCTTGCGGCAGGCGGTTCACCGCCTCCGACACCTGAGGCGAGCCGGGTCGGACCAGCCGGCGCAACGGAACACTCCCTGTCGCCCGGTGGCGTGTTCGCCGCAACCGGGTGCCGTCATGGGACAGGGCCGGATTCTTCTCCCCATCACCCCGGTGCGAACCCGGAAACCGAAAACACAGGTCACCTACCGCATGTCAACCGCCACCGCTTCAGCCGCAGCCTCCGCCGCTCCGAACGCCGTCTCCCAGCATCCGCCGGGAAGCTTCGCCGCCCTGTTTGAAGAAAGCCTTTCCCTCAAGGAAATGCGCCAGGGCGAAGTGATCACCGCCGAGGTGGTCCGCGTCGACCCCAACTACGTGGTCGTCAACGCCGGACTGAAGTCCGAGAGCTACATCCCGGTCGATGAGTTCCACAACGACCGCGGCGAGGTCGAGGTACAGGCGGGTGACTTCGTCAGCGTGGCGATCGAGTCGCTCGAGGACGGCCATGGCGAGACCCGGCTGTCGCGCGACAAGGCCAAGCGGCTGGCCGCCTGGCATGCACTCGAGGACGCGCACAACACCGGCTCGGTCGTGCAGGGCGTGGTCAACGGCGCCGTCAAGGGCGGCCTGACCGTCATGATGGATGGCATCCGTGCCTTCCTGCCGGGTTCGCTGGTCGATCTGCGGCCGGTCAAGGACACCTCCGCCTACCAGGGCAAGCTGCTCGACTTCAAGGTCATCAAGCTCGACCGCAAGCGCAACAACGTCGTGGTGTCGCGCCGTGCGGTGCTCGAGCAGACCCAGGGCGCGGAGCGCCAGCAGCTGCTCGAGACGCTCAAGGAAGGCTCGGTCGTCAAGGGTATCGTCAAGAACATCACCGACTACGGCGCGTTCGTCGACCTCGGTGGCATCGACGGCCTGCTGCACATCACCGACCTGGCCTGGCGCCGGGTCAAGCACCCCTCCGAGGTGCTGGCAGTCGGCGACGAAGTCGAGGCCAAGGTGCTGAAGTTCGACCAGGAGAAGAACCGCGTCTCGCTGGGCCTCAAGCAGCTCGGCGAAGACCCGTGGGTCGGCATCTCGCGTCGCTACCCGTCGGGTACCCGCCTGTTCGGCAAGGTCAGCAACATCACCGACTACGGCGCGTTCGTCGAGATCGAGCAGGGCATCGAGGGCCTGGTGCACGTGTCCGAGATGGACTGGACGAACAAGAACGTCAACCCGGGTCGCGTGGTGCAGGTCGGCGAGGAAGTCGAAGTCATGATCCTCGAGATCGACGAAGACCGCCGCCGCATCTCGCTGGGCATCAAGCAGTGCATGGCGAACCCGTGGGACGAGTTCTCGATGACCTTCAAGAAGGGCGACAAGGTCACCGGCCAGATCAAGTCGATCACCGACTTCGGTGTGTTCATCGGCCTGCCGGGCGGCATCGACGGCCTCGTGCACCTGTCCGACCTGTCGTGGTCGGCGCCCGGCGAGGAAGCCGTGCGCAACTACAAGAAGGGTGACGAGGTCGAGGCGATGGTGCTGTCGATCGACGTCGAGCGCGAGCGCATCTCGCTGGGCATCAAGCAGTTCGAAGGTGACCCCTTCAACAGCTTCGTGTCGCGCTACGACAAGAACAGCATCGTTTCCGGCACGGTGAAGGCGATCGATCCCAAGGGCGCCGTCATCATGCTCGAAGGCGAAGTCGAAGGTTACCTGCGTGCATCCGAAGTGGCTCGCGACCGTGTCGAGGACATCCGCACCCACCTGAAGGAAGGCGATTCGATCACCGTCATGGTGATCAACATCGACCGCAAGAACCGCGGCATCAACCTGTCGATCAAGGCCAAGGATATGGCCGACGAGGCACAGGCGATGCAGCAGGTGACACGCGAGCAGCCGTCGAATGCGGGCCTGACCAACCTGGGCGCGCTTCTGAAGGCCAAACTCGACAACAAGTCGGAGTAAACGTCCGCCATGACCAAGTCGCAGCTGATCGCCAACCTTGCGGCGCGTCATACGCAACTGGTCGCGAAGGACGCCGAGCTCGCGGTCAAGATGATCCTGGATGCGATGGCGCAGAGCCTCGCGGACGGGCACCGCATCGAGATCCGCGGGTTCGGCAGTTTTGCCCTGAACTACCGGCCGCCCCGTGTCGGGCGCAATCCGAAGTCCGGCGAGAGGGTGCACGTGCCGGCCAAGCACGTGCCGCACTTCAAGGCAGGCAAGGAATTGCGCGAACGCGTCGACGTCTCCGGCGCGTGAGCGCCGCAGGCATGCGTGGCTTCGAACGTGGCTAGCACCCCGGCCGGGGAGGGCGCAGCCGTCGGGATCCCGGCGGCTTCCCCGGCTCCATCGGGGCCCTCAGCGCTGCGCCGGGTGCTCGGCTACCTGTCGCTGGCCGTGAAGCTGGCGTTGTTCGCGCTCGTGTTCGCACTGGCGGTCAGGAACAGCGAACCGGTGACGCTGCGCTTCTTCCTCGGGCGCGAGGTCGAGACCTCGCTTGCGCTGGCGCTCGTCGCCGCCCTGTGCGCGGGCGCACTGTCCGGCGTGCTGGCGATGGCCGGATATGCATTCTCGCTGCGACGCGATGCCCAGCGTGCACGGACCGAGGCAAAGGCGCTGCAGGCCGAGCGCGATGGCCTGCGCGCCGAGTACGAGACGCTGCGGGCAGAACTCGCGGTAAGGCCGCTGCCCACCCCGCCAGCGGGGGATGGCCTGCCAGGCCAGGACGCCAACGACCGTCAGGTGCCTCATGGACTTTGAGTACTGGTGGCTGATCGCCTTCCCGATCTTCTTCGGGCTGGGCTGGCTGGCCGCACGCATCGACATCAAGCAGCTGGTCAGCGAGTCACGCGCGCTGCCGGTGTCCTACTTCCGCGGCATCAACTTCCTGGTCAACGAGCAGCAGGACAAGGCGATCGAGGCCTTCATCGAGGTGGTCAAGGTCGATCCGCAGACCGTCGAGCTGCACTTCGCCCTGGGCAGCCTGTTCCGGCGGCGCGGGGAGGTGGAGCGGGCGATCCGCATGCACCAGAGCCTCGTCGACCGCGACGACCTCCCGGCGGAGCGCCGCCTGGATGCGATCTACGAACTGGGACAGGACTACCTGAAGGCCGGCCTGCTCGACCGGGCCGAGGAACTGTTCCGGAAGCTCGAGGGCACCGCGCGCCAGGACGTGGCCGCGCTTGCGCTGCTCGAGATCTACGAGCAGGAACGCGAGTGGGAGCGCGCGATCGAGACCGCCCGCCGCGCCGAAACGCGCGACGGCCGTTCGTTCCAGATGGACATCGCCAATTACTGCTGCGAGCTGGCCGCCCACGAGCTCGCGCATGCGCGGCCGGCCGAGGCCAGCCGCCACCTCGAGCTCGCGCTGTCCAGCCATCGCAAGAGCGTGCGCGCGAGCATCCTGCTCGGCGACATCGAGCTGGCCAATGGCCGGGTCGAGCCGGCGATCGAGGCCTGGAAGCGCATCGAGTCGCAGAACCCGGCCTATCTGTCGATGGTCGCCGAGCGGCTGCTGGATGCCTACCGGACCCTGGGCAAGCCCGAGGTAGGCCTGCGGCTGCTGCAGTACTACCTTGCCAACCATCCGTCGCTCGACCTGATGGGGGTGGTGTTCCAGGCCACGCTCGAACAGCAGGGGGCCGAGGATGCCAGTCGGCTGGTGCGCGAGGAACTCAAGCGCAACCCGACCCTGATCGGCCTGGGCAAGCTGGTCGAGGCCCTGCTGGTGACCGCACCGATCGACCAGCGCACCGACCTCGAGCTGGTCCGCTACGTCGTGCAGCAGCAGACGCGCAGCCTGGCGATGTACCGGTGCGACCAGTGCGGCTTCAAGGCACGCCAGTTCTACTGGCATTGTCCGGCCTGTCGCGGCTGGGAGACCTACTCCCCCAGGCGCACCGAGGAGCGCGAGCTGAGCGCCTGACCGCTGCTGCGCGCCTGGTCGCCCGTCGCGCAGCGGCGCGGGCCTCCGGCGGGCATCCCTCCCATCGCGGGCATCCGTCCCGCCGTCCACCCTCGCACGATGATGCCTCGATGACTCCAGCCTCCCACACCCCGACCGGTCCGCGCGTGATCGTGGCGCTCGATTTCGCCAGCGCCGACGCCGCGCTGGCGATGGCACGCCGACTCGATCCCTCCAGTTGCCGGGTGAAGGTCGGCAAGGAACTGTTCGCCACCGGCGGCCCGCTGCTGGTGACCCGCCTGCGGGCGATGGGCTTCGATGTGTTCGTCGACCTCAAGTTCCACGACATTCCGAATACCGTGGCCGCAGCCTGTCGTGCGGCGGCCGCCGACGGTGCCTGGATGCTCGACGTGCACGCGAGTGGGGGCCGGCGCATGATGGAAGCCGCGCGTGAAGCGCTGGAGCCCTTCCGCCAGCGCCCGCTGCTGGTCGCGGTGACCGTGCTGACCAGCATGGAGGCCGCCGACCTGGCCGAGGTGGGCGTGGGCGACGATCCCGAGGCACAGGTGCTGCGGCTTGCCCGGCTGGCCAGGGACAGTGGCATGGACGGCGTGGTGTGCTCGCCGCGCGAGGCCCGGCTGCTGCGCGAGCACTGCGGTCCCGGCTTCGTGCTGGTCACGCCGGGCGTGCGGCCGCCGCAGACTGCGGCCGATGACCAGGCACGTATCGCCACGCCGGCCGACGCGATCGCGGCCGGTGCACACTACCTGGTGGTCGGGCGTCCGATCACGCAGGCGGCCGATCCGGTGGCTGCGCTGGCCGCCATCAACCAGCAGACGGGCTTGCAGCGATGAAGATCACGGTCATCGGGACCGGCTACGTGGGCCTCGTCTCGGGGGCCTGCTTCGCCGACCTTGGCAACGACGTGCTGTGCCTGGACATCGATGCGGGGAAGGTCGCGCGGCTGCAGGCCGGCGAGATCCCGATCCACGAGCCGGGGCTGGACGCGATCGTCCGGCGCAACCTGGCCGCCGGGCGCCTGAAGTTCACCACCGATCCCCAGGCAGGCGCCGCCTTCGGGCAGGTCCAGTTCCTCGCGGTCGGCACGCCGCCGGGCGAGGATGGGTCGGCAGACCTCCAGTACGTGATCGCGGCGGCGCGATCGATCGGCCGGCATCTCGACGGCTACCGGGTGATCGTCGACAAGTCCACGGTACCGGTGGGCACGGCCGACCGGGTTCGTGAGGCGATCGCCGACGAACTTGCCCGCCGTGGCGTGTCGCATCCGTTCAGCGTGGTCTCGAACCCCGAGTTCCTGAAGGAGGGTGCCGCGGTCGAGGACTTCATCCGACCGGACCGGGTGGTGCTCGGCGTGGACGACGAGCGTGCGCTGCGCATCATGCGCGACCTCTACGCACCGGTGCAGCGCAACCATGAGCGCCTGATCGTGATGGACGTCCGCTCGGCCGAACTTACCAAGTACGCCGCGAACGCGATGCTCGCCACGCGCATCTCGTTCATGAACGAACTCGCCAACCTGGCCGAGCGGCTGGGCGCGGACATCGAACAGGTGCGCAGGGGCATCGGCTCCGATCCGCGCATCGGCTACCACTTTCTGTACCCTGGCGCAGGCTTCGGAGGCTCCTGCTTCCCGAAGGATGTGCAGGCGCTGCGCCGGACCGCGCAGCAGAACGGTGTCGACCTCGCCGTCCTGGCGGCGGTGCACGAGGTGAACGAACGGCAGAAGCAGGTCCTGGTGGAAAAGGTGGTCGCGCGCTTCGGCGAGTCGCTGGCCGGCCGCAGCTTCGCCCTCTGGGGGCTCGCCTTCAAGCCGAACACCGATGACATGCGCGAGGCGCCAAGCCGGGTGGTCATCGACGGGCTGCTCGCGCGCGGCGCGACGGTGAAGGCTTATGACCCGGTGGCGATGGAGGTTGCGCGCGGCCTCTTGTCCGGGTGTTCCGGCGTCACGCTCTGCGGCAGCGCGCGCGAGGCGCTTTCGGGCTGCGACGCGCTGCTGATCGTGACCGAGTGGAAGGAGTTCCGCAGCCCGGACTTCGACGCGATCCGGGGCGAGCTGAGGCATCCGGTGATCATCGACGGGCGCAACCTGTACGACCCGGCGAGGATGGCCGATACGGGGCTGGAGTACTACCCGATCGGCCGCGCGCAGGCAAAGGCGCCGGGCGATCGATGAAGAAGGCATGCGCGAACCCGGCGGCCTCGGGCGGCTATTCCCGGGAACGGGCCTCGACCGGGCGCGTGCTCGTGGTCGGCGATGTGATGCTCGACCGCTACTGGTTCGGCACTGTGGACCGCATCTCGCCCGAGGCACCGGTGCCGGTGGTGCGCATCGAGCGCAGCGAGGAACGTCCCGGCGGTGCGGCCAACGTCGCGCGCAACGCGGCGTCCCTCGGGGCGCGTACCCGGCTGCTCTGCGTGGTTGGCGACGATGAGGCAGGCGTCGCGCTCGAGCGCCTGCTCAGCGCCGAGCGAGTCGTCGCGGACATGCACTGCGACCCGAGCATCTCGACGACGGTCAAGCTGAGGGTGATCGGCCGGCAGCAGCAGCTGATGCGCATCGACTTCGAGACGCTGCCCAGCCATGAGGTGCTCGCCGCCAAGCTCGCTGCGTTCGAGGAGGCGCTGCCTGACGTTGACGTGGTGATCCTGTCCGACTACGCCAAGGGCGGGCTCGCGCATATCGAGCGCATGATCGCCGCGGCACGCACGGCCGGCAAGCCTGTGCTGGTCGATCCGAAGGGCGACGATTACCGCCGGTATCGCGGCGCTACGCTGCTCACGCCCAACCGCAGCGAGTTCCGGCAGGTGGCTGGCAACTGGGCCGACGACGCACAACTGGCCGCCAAGGCGCAGCGCCTGCGCGAGGAACTCGGCCTCGAGGGGTTGCTGGTCACGCGCAGCGAGGAGGGCATGACGCTGTTCGATGCCGCCGGCATGCACCACCAGCCGACCCACGCGCGCGAGGTGTACGACGTGAGCGGTGCCGGCGACACGGTGATCGCCGCCATCGGCGTGATGCTCGCCTGTGGCACGCCGATGGCCGAGGCCATCGGCGTAGCCAACCGCGCCGCCGGCATCGTCGTCGGGAAGCTCGGGACCGCTGTCGTGCACCCCGAAGAACTCGAGGCGCCCACGCAGCAAGGAGACTGATCATGGCAGGCTACTACATCGTCACCGGCGCAGCCGGGTTCATCGGGTCCAACCTGGTGCGTGCGCTCAACGCCCGTGGCGAGCGCGACATCATCGCAGTCGACAACCTCACCCGGGGCGACAAGTTCAACAACCTGGTCGACTGCGAGATCGCGGACTACTTCGACAAGGAAGACTTCTTCGAGGCGCTGGCGGATGGCGCGTTCGAAGGCGGCATCGAGGCGGTGCTGCACCAGGGGGCATGTTCGGACACGGTCGAGGCCGATGGCCGCTACATGATGGACAACAACTACCGCTGGACCGCGGAACTGGTCGAGTTCTGCCAGGCAGAAGAGGTACCGCTGGTCTATGCGTCCTCGGCTGCGGTGTACGGCGGCAGCGGCGTGTTCCGCGAGTCGCGCGAGTTCGAGCGGCCGTTGAACGTGTACGGCTATTCGAAGTTCCTGCTCGACCAGGTGGTGCGACGGCAGTTGCCCGGGCGCACAGCGCCGATCGTGGGGCTGCGCTACTTCAATGTCTACGGACCCGGGGAACGCCACAAGGGGCGCATGGCCTCGGTCGCGATGCACTTCTTCGACCAGTACCGAGCCACGGGCAAGGTGCGGTTGTTCGCCGGCTCGTCTGGCTACGGCGACGGCGAGCAGCGGCGCGACTTCGTGTCGGTGGATGACGTGGTCGCGGTCAACCTGCACTTCCTCGGCAAGGTCGATGCGAGCGGCATCTACAACTGCGGCACCGGTCGCGCCCAGACCTTCAACGACGTCGCCGTGGCTACCGTCAATGCCTGTCGGGCGCTGCAGGGCGAGGCGCCGCTGTCGCTGGAACAGATGCGCGCGTCCGGCGTCGTCGAGTACTTCCCGATGCCGGCCGATCTCGCGCGCAAGTACCAGAGCTTCACCGAGGCCGACCTCTCGCTGCTGCGGCGCAGTGGCTATACCTCGCCGTTCGCAGGCGTGGACCAGGGCGTGCCTCGCTACGTCGACCACCTCGCGCGCATGGCTTGAAGCCGGCCGCGCGTGGTCAGAACCAGGCGATACCCACCTCGCCGCGCGGGTCCGAGGCGGGCGTCACCTCGCCGCTGGCGCGGTCGACATGCACGACCTGCATGTTGCCCCAGGCGCGCCCGGCCGCAGTGATCGCGTGGCCACGGCTGCGCAGTGCACCGGTCCACGCGTCGGTGAACGCACCGGGCTCGACCTCGATGCGATCGGGCCGGAACTGGTGGTGGTAGCGTGGGCGGGCGACCAGTTCGGCCGGCGAGGGCGGACGCTCGGCTGTCAGGTCGAGCACTGCCAGCAGCAGCATGCTGATGATCCGCGATCCGCCCGGCGTGCCCAGCACGTGCAGGCTGCGCGCGGTCTCGACGAACATCGGCGTCATGCTCGACAGCGGCCGCTTGCCGGGTTCGACGAGGTTGGCGCTGCGCCCGGAGAGCCCGTAGGCATTGGGCTGTCCGTCGGGCAGCGCGAAGTCGTCCATCTCGTTGTTCAGCAGCACGCCGGTTGCGCCGGCGATGAATCCCGAGCCGAACAGCGTGTTGAGGGTCAGCGTGGCTGCGACGCGGTTGCCGTCGCGGTCCACCACCGAGAGGTGCGTGGTGTCGGTACCGCCGGTGGCTGAGGACCCGTCGCCCAGGCTGCTGCTCGGTGTTGCCCTGGCCGGATCGATGCCGGCTGCACGGGCGCGCAGGTAGCCTGGAGACAGCAGGCGCTGGAGCGGGACTGGATCGAAGGCCGGATCGCCGAGCCAGCGTGTACGGTCGTCGAAGGCGCGCCGCAGCGCTTCGGAGACGAGGTGCGCACCGTCGGGCGTGCGCGGGTCTATCGTCCCGAACCGTTCGAGCATCGCCAGGGACTGCCCGATCACCACGCCGCCGGAGGAGGGTAGCGGTACCGTGGTGATCGTCGCGCCACGATGGTGCAACCGCATGGGTTGCCGTTCGACGATCGAATAGCCGGCCAGGTCTGCGGCCTGCCACACGCCGCCGTCGGCCCTGACCGAGGCGACCAGTTCCTCTGCCACTGGCCCGGCGTAGAAGCCGGCGTGGCCACCCGCGGCCAGGCGCTCCAGTGTCGCCGCGAGCGCCGGCTGGCGCAGGCGTTCGCCAGCTTCCGGAACTCGGCCGGCGGGCAGGAACACCGCGGCGGTGCGCGGATCGCGCTGCAGTCGCGTACTGGCGATCCGGGCGATGGCGACATAGCGGGCGTCGACCGCGAATCCGTCACGCGCCAGCGCGATCGCCGGTGCCAGGCTGGTCGCCAGCGGCAGGCGGCCGTACTGCCGGGCGAGGTGCGCCAGCCCCGCCGGCAGCCCGGGTATCGCTGCCGATCGCGGTCCGTCCAGCGAGGCGCGCGCGATCGCACGTCCGTCGGCATCGACGAACATCCGGGCATGCGCGGCCGCGGGTGCCGTTTCGCGTGCGTCGACCACTACCTCGAAGCCGTCTGCAGCCCGGTGCAGCAGGAAGAATCCGCCGCCCCCGATGCCTGACGAATAGGGCTCGACCACCGCGAGCGCGCCAGCCACCGCAATCGCGGCATCGAAGGCGTTGCCGCCAGCCGCAAGCACCTGCCGCCCGGCTTCGCTTGCCAGCGGATGGGCCGATGCGATGCCGGCGCGACGTTCCGCAGGAGTCGCCGCGACGGCCGTCTGCGCCA
>CANHBC010000071.1 GCA_947458835.1 Betaproteobacteria bacterium
ACCCCCGGGCTCCAGCGACGCACGCGGCACCGGCCGCAGCTGACCCGGCTGGGGTGGCGTCGGCGCGGGCGTATTGCATCGTCCCGTCAGGCATCGTGTAGCCTTGCACGGATCGACCGTACCGCGTGCACCACCCGACCGCCATGGCCCGTACCCGCACCGTCCCGACGCCCGCCAAGCCTTCGCCTGCCCCGCGCGCCCGATCCGGCCACGCGTCCTCCGAGGTACACCGCGGTCGAACGACCCCGCTGCTGCCGGTTGCACTGGGGCCCGACCGCAGCCTTCGCTACGCGCGCGGCGTGCGCGCCGGCGGCTGGGTCTTTGCCACCGGACAGATGGCTGCCGATTTCGCTTCAGGCGGCATCGCGCAGGACGTGCTGCGCAGCGGCGCCCCCCTGTCGGGCAGACCGAAGCACCTGCGCGAATCGGCGCGCGTGTTCGACAACCTGCAGCAGGTACTGGCCGCTGCCGGCAGCTCCCTCGGCCGCATCGTACGCACCGACCAGTACTTCACCACCTGGGCCGCAGTCAGCCATTACCACACCGAACGGGTGCGCCGGTTCCGGACGCTGGTGCCCCCGACCACGTCGGTGCTGATGCCCCGGCTGCTGCTCGACGGTGCCGACCTCGACGCGCAGTTCATCGCGCTCGCACCCGGCTTCGACGCCCCGATCGAACCGGTCTACCCAGCCGGCCTCCACGTGCCGTCGACCTCCGGCTTCGCGCCGGTCGTGCGCGCCGGTGACTTCGTGTTCATCGCCGGGTTCATGGCGGCGCACCAGCCGGGCGACCTCGGCGGCATCGCGCCGGAGGCAAAGGTACCCGACGGCCACCTGTGGAAGGGCACGCGCATCAAGCTCGAGGCCGACTACGCGATGAAAGAGAAGATCGTCGTCGCGCTCGAGGGTGCCGGCTCATCGATCGGATCGATGGTCAAGGCGCAGGTCTACCTGCGCGACATGCATGACCTGCCAGCCTTCAACGAGGTATGGGACCGCTGGTTCCCCGACGCGGCCACCCGGCCAGCCGTCAGCTACATACCGACCTCGACGCCCGGATTCGCGATCGAGGATGCACGGCTCGAGATCAACGCGATCGGGCTGCTCGACGGTTCCGCCACGCGCCGACGCAACATCGACGCCGGCTTCCATACCGGCATCGACGGCCAGCCGGCGGCGGTGCTGGCCGGAGACCTGCTGCTCTGCTCCGCCCTGCTCGCAGCCGACGCGGACGGGCCGCTGCCCGGCTGCCTGGCCGATCCACGCCAGCCCTACTTCGGATCGGCGGTCGAGGCCCAGGTCGATGCGATCGTCGATCGCGCCAACGCACTGTGCGCGGCGGCCGGCACCTCGCTGCGCGACATGGTCCGGCTCCAGCTCTTCATGACCGACCTGTCCGGGCTGGACGCAGCCTGGCGTGCCTTCCAGCGCCGCCTGCCCGGCATCGACCTGCCGCTGTCCGCCGTGCAGGTCCCCGGCCCGCTGCCGGTCCCAGGCTGCACGCTGATGGCCGATCTCTGGGTCTGGGCTCCTTGAGCAGCGCTGCCCTGAGCATGCGCCTGCGCCGGCTGCTGCCGTGGCTGGCCGGCACCTTCGTGCTGCTGGTGCTCGCCGGCTTCTTCATCGTGCCGCCGGTCGCGAAATCGCTGATCATCCAGCAGGCCTCGAAGGCGCTCGGACGCGAGGTCTCGATCGAGCGCATCGCGGTGAACCCGTTCGCGCTGTCGGCGACGGTATCCGGCTTACGGGTGCACGAGGCCAGCTCGCGTGAGGTGTTCGCGTCGGTCGACGAACTGTACGTGAACATCGAGTCGAGCTCGATCTGGAACCTGGCTCCAGTGGTCGGTGCGCTGCGCGTGGCAGGCCCGAAGGTGGCCATCGTGCGCCTGCCCGACGGCTACTTCAACTTCAGCGACATCCTCGAGACCCTGGCAAGACAACCCAGGCGCCAGGATCCGCTGCACTTCTCGCTGAACAACATCGAACTGTCCGGCGGCACGATAGAGGTCGACGACCGGGTCGAGGACGCAAGGCACTCGATCACCGGCATCCACCTCGGCATCCCCTTCCTGTCGAACCTGCCGGCGAAGGTCGCGCTCAAGGTCACGCCGTCCTTCGCGGCCAGCGTGAACGGAACGGCGGTGGAGCTAAAGGGCGAGACCGTGCCGTTCAAGGACACGCTGGAGAGCTCGCTCCAGCTCTCGCTCGACGACCTGTCGATCGGCCGCTACCTGCGCTACGTTCCGGCCACGCTCGGCTTCGAGATCCCGTCCGGGATGCTCGATACCGACCTGCGCCTGTATTTCATACGTGCCGCCGGCCAGCCGCAACGACTGACCCTGTCCGGTACCGCTCGCCTGCGCGACCTGTCGGTGGTGGATGCCGGCAAGGCACCGCTGATGGCGCTGCCCATGCTCGAGATCGACATCGAGTCGATCGACGTGTTCGGCCGCGACATCGACGTGTCGAAGATCTCGGCCAACGGACTGGCGCTGGACGTGGTGCGCGCGCGCGACGGCCGCCTCAACCTGCTGGCACTCGTGCCAGCCCCCGAAGCAGGTCGCCCGGTACCACCGGCCAGGCCCGCCGCGGGTGCCACGCCCCCGAAGGCACCGCTGCGCTACACGGTGAGCAGGCTGGCGCTGAACGATGCCCGCATCGCCTTCACCGACCGCGCGCTGACGGCGCCGTTCAGGACCGAACTGGCAGACATCGACCTTTCGGTCACCGGCCTGTCGAACGAACGCAGCGAACCCGCTGCGGTCACCGGTTCGGTCCGCACCGCCTTCGGCGAGACCCTCGCACTGGAAGCAGCGGTCAAGCTCGCGCCGGCCAGCGCCACCGGCAAGCTCGAGCTCAGCGGCGTGCGTGCGCGCAACTATGCCCCCTACTTCGCTCCGCTGGTCCGCTTCGAGGTGGACGACGCGAAGGTCAACCTCGCCACCCGGTTCAGGCTCGCCCGCTCGGGCGAACGGGTCGATGCCGCAGTCGAAGCGCTCGCGCTCACCGTCAACGGACTGCGTACCCGCCGCAGCGGCGAGAAGGGTCCGCTCGCCGAAGCGGCGACGCTCGCGCTCGGCGGGGTCGATATCGACCTGGCACGCCGCAGTGCCACCATCGGCGAGTTGACCCTGCGCAACGCACACGTGCACGTCGAGCGCGCGCGCGATGGCCGGATCAACCTCGCATCGCTGCTCGCCGAGCCACCGGCCGCAGCCGCGCCGAAACCCGCGGCGGGCCAACCGGGGGCGGGTACGCCGGCGGAGGCGGCCTGGACCTGGGCGCTGCGCCGTGCCTCGGTGGACGGGCTGGACGTTCGCTTCGACGACCGCATGCCCGCCGAGCCGGTAGCGCTCGCGCTGTCGGGCATCTCCGCCACCGTCGAGGACCTGTCCAGCGAGAAGGCCTCGCGTGCGACGGCGACACTGCGCATGGGCGTGAACCGTACCGGCAGCCTTGCAGCCAGAGGTCAGTTCGCACTGGAACCACCGTCTGGCAGCTTCGAAGTCGATGCCCGGGCGATCCCGCTGCTGCCGCTCCAGCCCTACTTCACCGAGCGGTTGAACGTGATGCTCACCGGCGGCGACCTGTCGGTGAAGGGCCAGGTGAGCGCCGATGCCGGCACCGCTCCACTACGCGCGAGGTTCACCGGCGAAGCGAACGTCACGAGCCTCGCCGCGCTGGAGCGCGTGAGCAGCGAGGAACTGCTGCGCTGGAAGTCGCTGTTCCTGGGAGGCATCAGCGTGGGCGTCGGCCCGACGCAGGTGGCCATCGGCGAGATCGCGCTGTCGGACTTCTTCGCCCGGGTGATCCTGTCGGACAAGGGCCGGCTCAACCTGCTCGACATCGTGCGCGACCATGCGACCGTCGCGGCGCCGGCCGCGGGCGGCGCCCCCGGGTCGAGAGCGACTGCAGCCGTGGCGCCGGCGCCACCGGCCCGTACGGGCGCAGCCCCGGGAGGCGCTTCGTCCGCGACGCCAGCCGCGGCGCAGCCGATCCCCTTCCCGGTGAAGATCGGCCGCATCTCGCTCGCGTCCGGAAACATCAACTTCTCCGACTTCTTCATTCGGCCGAACTTCCGCCTCAACCTCACCGGCATGACCGGGACGGTGTCCACGCTCACCACCGATCCAGGCAGTGCGGCCGACGTGGAACTGCGCGGCCAGCTCGACGGCAGTGCACCAGTCGAGATCATCGGCCGCGTGAATCCGCTGGCCGCCCCGCTGTTCGTCGACATCAAGGGAGCGGTGCGTGGCGCCGAACTGTCCACGCTGACGCCCTACTCCACCAAGTACACCGGGTACGGGATCGAGCGCGGCCGGCTCACCCTGAACGTGGCCTACCGGGTCGAGGGACGGAAGGTCGATGCGCAGCACCGGATCTTCCTCGACCAGCTCACGTTCAGCACCGAGCGGATCGAGAGTCCGTCGGTGCTGAAGCTGCCCATCCTGTTCGCCGTCCGGCTACTGCAGAACCGGCGCGGCGAGATCGACCTCAACCTGCCCATCGCCGGCACCCTGGACGATCCGCAGTTCCGGGTCGGACCGATCATCTGGCAGGTGGTGGTCAACCTGATCACGCGCGCGGTGACCGCGCCGTTCTCGCTGCTGGCCTCGCTCGCCGGCGGCAGCGGCGGCGAGGAGCTGTCCTTCGTGGCGTTCGAGCCGGGTCGAACCACGCTGACCGAATCCGCGCAGGCGCGACTGGCGGCGCTGGGCAAGGCGCTCGCCGACCGACCGTCGCTGCGCCTGGAACTGGCCGGCCGGGTGGACGCCGAGCGCGACCGCGAAGGCTATCGTCGCGCACGGCTGGAGGCGGCCGTGCGTGCGCAGAAGGCGCGCGAGCTCGTGCGCCGGGGTGAGGCGGTCGCTGGACTGGACACGATCGGGCTCGAACCGAAGGAATACGAGACCTTCCTGCGCGCGGCCTACCGCGAGGCCAGGTTCCCGAAGCCGCGCAATGCGATCGGACTGCTGCGCGAACTGCCGGTAGCCGAGATGGAGACCCTGATGCTGACCAACACCCCGGTAACCGCCGAAGACCTGCACGAACTGTCGGTCGCGCGCGCGCGCGCAGTCGAGGCCTTCCTGGTAAAGGAGACCTCGCTGTCGCCGGAGCGGATATTTCTGGTGCAGGGCAGGCAGGCCGTCGACGAGGACGGCGGCACAGACCGCGCGAAGCTGCCGGGCACGCGCGTCGACCTGTCGATCCGCTGAGGAAGGAACCAATGGAAGAGCTGACGAGGGTATCCAAGCTGATGGCCGCGCAGGGACTGTGCTCGCGTCGCGAGGCCGATGCCTACATCGAGCGCGGCTGGGTAAGCGTGGACGGCGTGGTGGTCAGCGAGCTGGGCACGCGCATCCTGCCGCACCAGAAGATCACGCTTTCCCCGGCTGCGGCCGCCCGCCAGCAGGAGCGGGTGACCGTGCTCCTGCACAAGCCGCTGGGCTTCGTGTCCGCGCAGGCCGAGGACGGATACCGGCCGGCCGTATCGCTCGTATCGGCCGCCACGCGCCTTGCCACCGACCGGGCGCCCTACCGCTTCGCGCCGGCGCACCTGCGCGGGCTCGCGCCGGCGGGACGGCTCGACATCGATTCGACCGGGCTGCTGGTGCTCACCCAGGACGGACGCATCGCCCGCCAGCTGATCGGCGCCGACAGCGAGGTGGAGAAGGAATACCTCGTGCGGGTCGAAGGCCGGCTGTCGCGGGAGGGCCTCGCCCTGCTCAACCACGGCCTGAGCCTTGACGGGGTGAAGCTGCGGCCGGCCAAGGTCGGCTGGCAGAACGACGACCAGCTGCGCTTCGTGCTGCGCGAAGGCCGCAAGCGCCAGATCCGGCGCATGTGCGAGCTGGTCGGGCTGCGCGTGGCCGGACTGAAGCGGGTACGCATCGGCCACGTGCGCCTCGGCGACCTGCCGGTCGGCCAGTGGCGCTACCTGGGACCTGGCGAGCGCTTCTGAGCGGTCGGCGGCAGGAGCGGCACGCGGGCGCTGCGGCCCCGCCGCTATAATCCGCGTCCCGGTCCTCGGACAGCAAGCGGAGCAAGCGACGATGGCACTGCCCCTAGATGGCGTGAAGGTGATCGACCTGACCAATGTACTGGCCGGGCCGTTCTGCACGATGACCATGTCCGACATGGGCGCGGAGGTGCTCAAGGTCGAGAACTTCCCCGAAGGCGACCTGTCGCGCCGCCTGTCGCCGAAGATCAACGACGAAAGCTACTGCTTCGCGATGGTCAACCGGAACAAGCGCAGCATCGGCCTCGACCTGAAGAGCCCGCGCGGCAAGGACGTGTTCATGAAGCTCGCCGCGGGCGCCGACGTGATCCTCGAGAACATGCGCCCGGACGCCAAGTTCCACATGGGCGTCGACTACGAGTCGGTGAAGGCGGTCAACCCGAAGATCATCTACGCATCGATCTCCGGCTTCGGCCAGACCGGCCCCTACGCGAAGAAGGGCGGCTACGACATCGTCGCCCAGGGCATGACCGGCATCATGCGCATGACCGGCGAGCCCGGTGGCCGGCCGGCCAAGGTCGGCATCGCGATGAACGACGTCGCCGGTGGCATCACCGCGCTGTACGGCATCCTCGCCGCCTACATCCACCGGCTGCGCACCGGTGAAGGCCAGTACCTCGAGACCTCGCTGGTCGATGCCGGACTGGCGTGGATGATGTGGGAGACCGCAGCCTTCTTCGGCGCCGGCGAAGTCGCGATGGCCAACGGCACGCGCCACCGTCGCTCGGCACCTTACCAGGCGTTCCGCACCGAGGACGGCTACGTCACGGTCGGCGCCAACAGCGAGAAGATGTGGGCGAGCTTCTGCAACGATGTGCTCGTCCGTCCGGAACTGCTCCAGGACGAGCGCTTCAAGGGCCTGCAGAACCGGCTCGCGAACGTCGATGCGCTCCAGGAGGAGATCGAGAAGGTCCTGGTCACCCGGCCCACCGCGCACTGGGTACCCCTGCTCGACAAGGCGGCGGTACCCGGCGGGCCGGTGTACACCTTCGACGAGACGGTGGAGGACCCGCACATCAAGGCACGCGAGATGTTCTTCGACATCGAGCATCCGATCATCGGCAAGATGAAGAACATCGGCTACCCGGTGAAGTTCTCGCGTACGCCGCAGCAGTTCCGCTCGGCAGCGCCCTGGCTCGGGCAGCACACCACCGACGTGCTTGGAGAACTCGGCTACTCGGCCGGCGAGATCGACGCGCTGTTTGCCGATTCGATCGTGTACGACAAGCACCGCGCGAAGGCCTGAGGCCGGCCGGGCCGATCGCCGTGAACCCGACCAGGCGTCGCGCGATCTTCGAGCGGTTCGCGAAGGCGAATCCGCACCCGAAGGGCGAGCTGGACTGGCAGACGCCGTTCCAGCTGCTGATCGCGGTGATCCTGTCCGCACAGGCGACCGACCGCAGCGTCAACCTCGCCACCGGGCCGCTGTTCCGCGATGCACCGGGTCCGCGCGAGATGCTCGCGCTCGGGCAGGAAGGCATCGAGCGCTACATCCGCACCATCGGCCTGTTCCGTTCCAAGGCCCGGCATGTGGCCGAGACCTGCGCGATCCTGATCGCCGAGCACGGCTGCGAGGTACCCGACGACCGCGAGGCGCTCGAACGTCTGCCGGGCGTGGGCCGCAAGACCGCCAACGTGATCCTCAACATCGCGTTCGGCCATCCGACGATCGCGGTAGACACCCACCTGTTCCGGCTCGGCAATCGAATACCGCTCGCGCCGGGCAGGACGCCGCTCGAGGTCGAGCGGCGACTGCTGAAGTTCGTGCCGCCGGAGTACCTGCAGCACGCGCACCACTGGCTGATCCTGCACGGACGCTATGTCTGCAAGGCGGTGCGGCCAGACTGCCCGAACTGCCTGATCAACGACCTGTGCGAATACCGCGGCAAGACCGTGGCCGCCGCCGGATGAGCCTGTTCCAGCCCACGCGCGACGAAGCGCGTACCTTCCTCGCCGACGCCTGGCGCAAGCACCGTGAGCGCGCGCCGCTGACGCCGATCGAGGCACTCACCGCAGACATCATCGCAGCGCATCCCGAGTATCACGCGCTGCTCGAGACCGCGGCCTGCGCCGATGGCAGGGAATTCCTGCCCGAAGGAGGTGAGGCCAATCCGTTCCTCCACCTTCACCTGCACCTGGCGCTGGCCGAACAGCTCTCGATCGACCAGCCGCCGGGCATCGCGGCGGCATACCAGCGCCTGCTCGCTCGGCACGGCGAACCGATGACGGCGCAGCATGCAGCCATCGAGTGCCTGGCCGAGACCCTCTGGCGTGCCCAGAGGGACAACCAGGCTCCCGACGGCGAAGCCTACCTGGAGTGCCTGCGGCGGCGCGCCTGAGTCCGGCGCGCGGCCTCGCCGGCCTGCTACTGCCTGACTGAGGTCAGGGACCCCTTCTGGCGCGCATAGAAGGCGGCCAGATCGCGGAAGTCCTGCTCGGTCAGGTTGCCGATCTGCCCGCTCATGATCGCGTTCTTGCGTGCGCCGGTGCGATACGAACGCAGTGCATGCACGAGATAGTCCTCGTACTGGCCAGCGAGGCGCGGGAAGTTCGGGGCGGCACTGTTGCCGTCAGCGCCGTGGCAGGCTGCGCACGGCTTGGACAGTTCGGAACCGCGCTGTACGTTCTGCGCGGCGGCCGTCCCGGCAACCAGTGCCAGGGCGACGCCCGACGACAGCACGAGGCGCGCGATCGACCGGCCAGCGGCGCGGACATCGCTGCGGAGGGAAGGATTCTGGGTCATCGTCGTGCTCATTTGCCTGCCGCCGTTCCGGCACGCAGGCCGCCCTGTCCGTAGAACGCCGCGAGGTCGGCCATCGCCTGGTCGGTCAACGACGAGGCGATCGCGCGCATCGTCGGATGACTGCGCTCGCCGCTGCGGTAGGCCTGCAGCGCGGCGACGATGTACTCGGGATGCTGGTTGCCGATCTTCGGGAAGTGGAAGACCTCGGGGAAGGCGTTGCGCAACCCCGCGATACCGTGGCAACCGGAACACATGGCCGCGCGCTGTGCACCCATGCGCGCATCGCCGGTAGGGGCCTGGGCGGACGCCGGGACGGCTGTCGTCCCCAGCAGAATGGCTGCAAGGCCGATGAAACTGCCGCTCACTGCATTCTTCATCGATACACTGCTTTCTCGCACCGCAAAGTGGCACGGACTGTAATGGAATCGGGGGTTGACGGTCAATCGAACGGGTACCGCGCCTGCGGGGGGCGGTACCAACGTCGCGGTTTGCCCGGGCACTCCGCTTGCCCGATAATCGGATACGGATGCATGCCTCGCGGCTCATGCCTCGACTGCCGGCAGCGCCATCCCGCCACCGTCCTGCGGGACTTCCGGACACCGTGCCCCCTATTTTAACCGATTCGAACGCACTGCCCAGCCGACTCCTGCGCCTGTTGCCTTTCATGCGCTGGATGCCGGGGATGGACAAGCGGTCGGTCCGGGCTGATCTCGCCGCAGGCCTGACCAGCGCAGTGATCGTTCTGCCGCAGTGCGTGGCCTTCGCGACGCTTGCCGGCATGCCGATCGAGTACGGCCTGTACTGCGCGATGGTGCCGGCGCTGATCGCCGCCCTGTTCGGCTCGTCCTGGCACCTCGTCTCCGGACCGACCAACGCGATCTCGATCGTGCTGTTCGCCTCGCTGGCGCCGCTCGCCGAACCGGGTAGCGCACGCTACGTCGAACTGGCGCTGACCGTCACCCTGCTGGTCGGGGCGATGCAGCTGGCCATGGGACTGGCGCGCCTGGGCACGCTGGTCAACTTCATCTCGCATACGGTGATCATCGGGTTCATGGCAGCGGCCGCGGTGGTGATCATCGATGCGCAGCTGAACGCGTTCTTCGGCCTGTCCATCCCGCGCGGTGCCGACTTCTTCGAGACCTGGCGGGCCGTGCTGCTCGGGGCCGACGACATCGACCTGCAGGTGACCCTGGTCAGCGCGACCACCCTCGCCTGCGCGATCGCACTGCGCCGCTGGGTGCCGCGCTGGCCCTACATGATCGTTGCGATGGCCATCGGCTCGCTCGCCGCGCTCGCCATCGACGCTGCCAGCGGTGGCCGGTCGGGGATCACCACCGTCGGCGCCCTGCCCGCATCGCTGCCGCCGCTGTCCATGCCCGACCTGTCGCTCGCCGCGATCCGCGAGACCGGCGCGATCGCACTCGCCATCACCATCCTCGCGCTGACCGAGGCAGTGTCGATCGCGCGCAGCATCGCCGTGCGCTCCGGCCAGCGCATCGACAGCACGCAGGAGTTCATCGGCCAGGGCCTGTCCAACGTCGCGGGGGCGTTCTTCTCGAGCTACGCGTCCAGCGGCTCGTTCAACCGCAGCGGCGTGAACTACGACGCGGGCGCGCGCACCCCGCTGGCGGCAGCCTGCTCCGCGCTGTTCCTGCTGGCGATCCTGTTCGCCGTCGCGCCGCTGGCGGCCTACCTGCCGCATGCGGCGATGGCTGCAGTGCTGGTGATCGTCGCCTGGGGCCTGATCGACTTCAAGGGTATCCGGCAGATCCTTGCGACCAGTCGGCACGAGGCCGCGGTGCTCGGCCTGACCTTCCTGTCCGGCGTGTTCATCAGCCTGGAATTCTGCATACTCGCAGGGGTCATGCTGTCGCTGCTCCTCTACCTGAACCGCACCTCGCGGCCGGCGCTGGTGCCCCTGGTGCCGGGTGCGACCGACGCCGCCGGGCACACCCGCCTCGTGCCCGCCGCATCGGCCACCGCCGATCCAGGCGCCGGCTGCCCGCGGCTGCTCGTGGTGCGGGTCGATGGGTCGCTGTTCTACGGCGCCGTCGACCACGTCCGCGACCGGCTGCTCGACCTGTGCGGCGGCGCGGACCAGCCGCGCCATGTGCTGCTGCTGGGCGATGGCATCAACTTCATCGACATCGCCGGCGCACACCTGCTCGAGGTAGAGGCACGGCGCCTTGCCACCGCCGGCGGCGGCCTGTTCCTGGCGGCCCTGAAGCCACCGGTCATGGACATGCTGGAGCGCTCCGGCACGCTCGGCGCGATCGGCCCGGGCCACGTGTTCGAACGCCGCGAGGAAGCGCTGCCGGAGATCGTCGCGCGGATCGACCGGGCTGGATGCTCCGCCTGCAGCGATGCGCACGGCTGCCGGCTGGCCGGCTCCGGCGTCGCGCTGGAGCCCGCCCCGGGTGGGAGCGTGCAGTGAGGCGCCTGCTGCCCTTCCTCGGCTGGTGGCCGATCCGCGGCGAGATGCTGCGCGCGGACATCATCGCCGGCACCAGCGTCGCGCTGGTGCTGGTGCCGCAGTCGATGGCCTACGCCCAGCTCGCAGGCATGCCGGCGTACTACGGTCTTTACGCCGGCTTCCTGCCGGTGATCATCGCCGCGCTCTGGGGATCCTCCCGGCAGCTTGCGACTGGGCCGGCCGCCGTGTCCTCGATCCTCACCGCGTCGGCGGTCGCACCGCTGGCCACGCTGGGTTCCGATGCCTTCGTGGCGCTGGCCATCCTGCTCGCGTTCATGGTGGGCGTGATCCAGCTGGTGCTCGCGCTGTGCCGGATGGGCAACGTGGTGAGCTTCCTGTCTCACCCGGTCATCCTCGGCTTCACCTCGGCCGCGGCGATCATCATCGGGCTGTCGCAGCTCAACAAGCTGCTCGGGTTGCCGCTGGGCCGCAGCGACTTCTTCCTCGGCGACGTGTTCCGCATGCTGCTGCAGTTGCCCGACGTGCACCTGCCCACCCTTGCGATGGGTCTCGGCGCGATGGCGGTGATCTGGGCGTTCAGGCGCTGGCTGCCGCGCTGGCCGGGGGTGCTGGTCGCCGTCGCGCTGGGTATCGCGGTGAGCTGGGCGATCGGCTTCGAGCGCAAGGCGAGCGCGCCGGTGGATGCACTGGGTGATGCGCACGTGCAGGCGATCGCCCGCGACTACCAGCTGGCCAGGACCGAGCTGCGCGAGCTCGACGCCAGGATCGATGAACTGCGCCGTCCGGAACCGCCTGAGGTTGCGCGCGGCGAGGTGCTGGCACGGCGCCACGAACTGGAGCTCAAGCAGCTCGAGCGTACGGACCTCGAACGCGAGAACGCGCAGCGGCTGCGCGACCTGCGCCAACTGGTGTTGCACGCGCGCACCGGTCCCGATGGCACGATCGTCTCGCTCTCTCCGGCCGGCGCTCCCGGAGCCGGCGACGGGTCGCCCTGGCGTATCCGCGACATCCGCGGTGGCGCGGTGCTGCTCTCAGGCGGTGGTGAGGTCGTCGGTACCATCCCGCCCGGGCTTCCTTCGCTGTCGCTGCCGGCCTTCTCCTGGGACGCCGTGCGCTCGCTGCTGGGCGCGGCGCTGGTGATGGCACTGATCGGGTTCGTCGAGGCCGTGTCCATCGGCAAGGCGATGGCCGCGCGCACCCGGCAGCGGATCGACGCGAACCAGGAGCTGATCGGCCAGGGCCTGGCCAACCTCGCGGGCAGCCTGACCCAGGCCTTTCCTACCATGGGCTCGTTCTCGCGCTCGGCGGTGAACATCAGCGCCGGCGCACGCACCGGTCTGTCCAGCGTGGTCACCGGCCTGCTGATGCTGGTCACCCTGGTCGCGCTGACGCCGGTGCTCTACCACCTGCCGCAGGCGGTGCTGGCGGCGGTGATCATGATGGCGGTCACCAGCCTGCTCGGCTTTCGCGCGATGAACCACGCCTGGCGCGCGCATCGCCACGACGGGATCGCAGCCTGGGCGACCTTCTTCGCCGCACTGCTGCTCGCCCCCGCGATCGACTACGGGGTGCTGTTCGGTGCCGTGCTGGCCATCGTGCTCTACCTGTACCGAACGATGCGCCCGCGTATGGCCCTGCTTGCGAGGCATCCGGACGGCACGCTGCGCGACGCGCGCGTGCACGCGCTGCCGACCAGCCCCGTGCTGGTGGTGCTGCGCTTCGATGGCTCGCTGTACTTCGCCAACGTTCCCTACTTCGAGGACATGGTGCTGGAATCGCTCGCCGCCCATCCGCAGGCGCGCGAGGTGCTGGTGGTGAGCAGCGGAATCAACGCCATCGATGCCTCGGGCATCGAGGTACTGGAGCATCTGAGTACCCGGCTGGCTTCGACCGGCGTCACCCTGTCGATGTGCGGGCTCAAGCTGCAGGTGATGGACGTGTTCGAGCGCACCGGCCTCACGTCGAGGATCGGTGCCACCAACCTGTTCCGCTCGGCCGACCAGGCGATCGATGCGATCGCGCGGCGCACGCCCGATCCGTCGATCGCCGCCTGCCTCGCGGCGCCCGGACGCGCGCCCGCGGCGATCGGCGCGCCCGCTTAGGCAAGCCGGTCATCGCGGCCCGCCGGCATGTCGCCCCTATAATCGCCCTCCGCCGGTACCGCAGCGGGCCGCAGACCGGCCGGGGCGGACACGGCAGCCAACAGGGACGACGGCAATGGGCTTCCGCCTGACGAGGATCTACACCCGCACCGGTGATGGTGGGGACACCGGGCTCGGCGACGGTACGCGGGTCGCGAAGGATGCCCCACGGGTCGAGGTGCTCGGCGTCGTCGACGAACTCAACTGCGCGCTGGGCCTGGTGCTGGTCGAACCGGTGTCGGACGAGGTGCGCGACTGCCTCACCGCCGTCCAGCACGACCTGTTCGACCTGGGCGGCGAACTGAGCATCCCCGGCTACACCGCGGTGACCGAACGCCACGTCACCCGCCTGGAGGAAGTACTCGACCGCTTCAACGCGACGCTCGAGCCGCTCAAGGACTTCATCCTGCCCGGCGGCTCGAGGGCCGCGGCTGCCTGCCATCTCGCGCGTACGCTGGCGCGCCGCGCCGAGCGGCGGATGGTGACGCTGGCTGCGTCCGAGGCGGTATCGCCGCTCGCGCAGCAGTACCTCAACCGGCTGTCCGACCTGCTGTTCGTGCTCTGCCGCGTGACCAACCGCGACGCCGGCGTGGCCGATGTCCTGTGGCAGAAGGGCCGGACCCTCTGAGGTCTGCAGCCGGATCTTCTGGCCCCGGTGCCGATCGGCTGCACACGGGATGCGACCGAAGGGTGCCACGCGGCACGCCGCCCCCTTGCCGGAGCGTACGCGCGGCGCAGCACCGGCGGAACACCGCTGCCGGGACCGCGGTCAGTCGAGGCTGAACCCGCGCGCGCGGACATAGGCGCCGAAATCGGCGCGCTCAGGCACGGAGTACTGTCGTGCCTTGTCCTCCGACCACCCGTAGAACGGCGCGACCCCGAGGTCGCGAACCCGTCGCTGGCGCCGGTACGGCTGCCGTTCGTCGCGCCAGCGGTCGTAGCCCTCGACCGCGGCGCGCGTGGCCTCGTCACCGCCGTCCTGGTAGCGGTCCTGGTGGACGGTCAGCGCGAGCGGCAGCCGCGGGCTGATCCGGCCAGGGGCGCCAGGCCAGCCCACCGCCAACCCTGCCACCGGGAACACGCGCTCGGGCAGCCCGAGGAACTCGCTGACTGGCTCCGCCCGGTTACGGATCTGGCTGATCGGGCAGCACCCAAGGCCGGCCGCCTCGGCGGCGACGATGAACGAGCCGAGCACGATGCTGGCATCGACGGCGGCATTGAAGAACCAGTCGAGGTGATCGTTCGCGAACGGGATGCCGCGCCATTCGCCGACCTGGCGCTGCCGACGGTGGTTGCCGCAGAACACCAGCAAGGCCGGTGCCGCCGCGATCCAGGCATCCGGGCCGATCAGCGCAGCCAGTCCCGCCTTGCGTTCCGGATCGGTGACCACGAGGATGTCACGGCTCTGCATGTCGCTCTTGGTCGGCGAGCAGAGCGCGACGGCGGCCAGCGCATGCAGCAGAGCATCGGGCAGCGGGCGGTCTGCCCAGTCGCGCATCGATGCATGGGCTGCCATCCGCACGTGGCTCTCATGCGCGAAGCGGGTATCCAGCCCATCGGCATCCTGAAAGCGCTCGCCGAGCAGCCGCGCCAGATCGCCCGCGGGATCGTCCATCTGCATGCTCCTGGTCAGGGACCGCAGCGCCGGCACTCAGCCGGCGCAGTGCGCCTCGATGTAGCGCTTCACCGCGGCGGTGTCCGCATCCATCACCTCGAACCGCCTCGGCGCCGATTCGATCGACTCGAAGCCGGCCGGGCGCGACGGCGGACGGCCGAGCGCCTCGACGATCGTGGCCTCGAACTTCGCGGGCAGCGCGGTCTCGAGGCAGACGACCGTCTCGCCCCGCTCGCGCAGCTCGAGCGCCACCTTGATGCCGTCGGCCGTATGGGTGTCGACGATGCGACCGCTGCCCTCGAACACGCTGCGGATCGTGCGCAGGCGATCGGCGTGGGTGCTGTGGCCCGACGCGAAGCCGGTCTCCGCCAGCCGTGCGAACTCGCCGGTCGCGGCGAGGTCGAATGCGCCCCGCTCCTCGATCTCCCGCCACAGCGCACGCACCCGGGCACCGTCGCCACCGACCAGGTCGTAGACGTAGCGCTCGAAGTTCGACGCCTTCGAGATGTCCATCGACGGGCTGGAGGTCTGCCGGGTCTCGGCCGAGCTGCGCGGCCTGTAGGTGCCGGTGCGGAAGAACTCGTCGAGCACGTTGTTCTCGTTGGTCGCGAGGATGAGCCGGTGGATCGGCAGGCCCATGCGGCGCGCGACATGGCCGGCGCAGATGTTGCCGAAGTTGCCCGAAGGCACGCAGAACGACACCACCTCGTCGTCCGAACGCGTGGCCGCGAACCAGCCCTTGAAGTAGTACACCACCTGCGCGACCATCCGCGCCCAGTTGATCGAGTTCACGGTGCCGATGCGATGGCGTGCCTTGAACGCGAGGTCTGCGCTGACTGCCTTGACGATGTCCTGGCAGTCGTCGAACACGCCGCGGATCGCGATGTTGTAGATGTTCGGGTCCATCAGCGAGAACATCTGCGCCGTCTGGAACGGACTCATCGCGCCATGCGGGGACAGCATGAACACCCGTATGCCGTGCTTGCCGCGCATCGCGTACTCCGCCGCCGAGCCGGTGTCGCCGGAAGTCGCACCGAGGATGTTCAGCGACTCGCCCCGCTCGGCCAGCACATGCTCGAACAGGTTGCCGAGCAGCTGCATCGCGACGTCCTTGAACGCAAGCGTCGGGCCGTTGGACAGCTGCAGCAGGTGCAGACCGGGCTGCAGCGTGGACAGTGGCGTGACCGCGTCCGAACCGAACACCTCGGCCCGGTAGGTGCGCTCGACGATGTCGCGCAGCGTCGCCGGCGCGATGTCGTCGATGAACAGCGACAGGACCTCGAACGCCAGCCCGCGGTAGTCCAGGCCGCGCCAGCGCGCGAGCGTCGCACGGTCGACCTGCGGATAGCGCTCGGGCATCGCCAGGCCACCGTCGGGCGCAAGACCCTCGAGCAGGATCTCGCGGAAGCTCGCCGGCGCCATGCCGCCGCGGGTGCTGAGGTACCGCATGCCTAGAGTTCTTCCAGCCGCAGTCGGGTGACCCGGCCGGAGACGGTGGCCAGCGCCTCGATGCTGGCGATCGCCGCGTCCATGTTGCGCTCGATCGTGCGGTGCGTGAGCAGGATGATGTCGGCCTCGCTCTCGCCGGCGGCGGGCTCCTTCTGCACCATCGCGTCGATCGAGATCGTCCGGTCGGCCAGGACGCGGGTGATGTCCGCCAGCACCCCGGGACGGTCCTGCACGCGCATGCGCAGGTAGTACGCCGACTCGATGTCGGCGATCGGCAGCACCGGCACGCTGGAGATACGGTCGGGCTGGAAGGCCAGATGCGGCACGCGGTTCTCGGGATCGACGGTGGCGAGGCGAGTGATGTCGACCAGGTCGGCCACCACCGCAGAGGCGGTGGGCTCCGAGCCGGCACCGGCACCGTAGTACATGGTCTGGCCGACGGCGTCGCCCTTGACCAGGACCGCGTTCATCACGCCCTCGACGTTGGCGATCAGGCGGCTCGCAGGCACCAGCGTCGGGTGCACGCGCAGTTCGATGCCGGCGGACTCGCCCTCGCCGACGCGGCGCGTGATGCCAAGCAGCTTGATCCGGTAGCCCAGTTCCTCGGCGTAGCGGATGTCCTCGGCGGTGAGACGGGTGATGCCCTCGGTGTAGGCTCGTTCGAAGCGCATCGGCACCCCGAAGGCGATCGCCGACATGATGGTCAGCTTGTGGCCGGCATCGATGCCCTCGATGTCGAAGGTCGGGTCGGCCTCGGCGTAGCCGAGTTTCTGCGCCTGGGCCAGCACCGTGTCGAAGGCGAGGCCCTTGTCGCGCATCTCGGACAGGATGAAGTTGCTGGTGCCGTTGATGATGCCGGCGATCCACTCGATGCGGTTGGCGGTCAGGCCCTCGCGCAGCGCCTTGATGATCGGGATGCCGCCGCCCACCGCCGCCTCGAACGCGACCATCACGCCCCGGGCCTGCGCCGCGCCGAAGATCTCGTTGCCGTGCAGCGCGAGCAGGGCCTTGTTCGCGGTGACCACGTGCTTGCCATGGGCGATCGCCTCAAGGACCAGATCCTTAGCGATCCCGTAGCCGCCGATGAGTTCGACCACGATGTCGACGTCAGGGTCGCGCACCACCGCGAACGCGTCGTCGCACACCACGGCCGGCGGCTCGCCCGCCGGGGTGGCCGACTCGACCAGCGCACGCGCGCGCGCCAGGTCCTTGTCCGCGACGCGGGTGATGCGGATGCCGCGCCCGGCGCGCCGTTCGATCTCGTCACGATTGCGCGCGAGCACGCCGAAGGTGCCGCCGCCCACGGTGCCGATGCCCAGCAGACCCACGTTGATCGGTTTCATCAGAGCAATCCATCCTTGCGGAACATTTCCTTCACGCCGCGCGTGGCCTGGCGGATGCGCGACTCGTTCTCGATCAGCGCCAGCCGCACGTGGTCGTCGCCGTATTCACCGAAGCCGATCCCGGGCGAGGCGGCGAGCTTCGCATCCTCGAGCAACTTCTTCGAGAACTCGAGCGAGCCCATCTTCGCGTAGGGCTCGGGTATCTTTGCCCAGATGTACATCGCCGCCTTCGGCGACTCGACCATCCAGCCGGCCGCGTGCAGCCCCTGGACCATCACGTCGCGCCGTTTCTGGTACGTCATCGCGATCTCGCGTACGCAGTCCTGCGGGCCTTCGAGGGCGAGGATCGATGCGACCTGGATGGGGGTGAACGTGCCGTAGTCGTGGTAGCTCTTCATGCGGGCGAGCGCAGCCACCAGGTCGCGGTTGCCGACCATGAAGCCGACGCGCCAGCCGGCCATGTTGTAGCTCTTGGACATCGTGAAGAACTCGACGGCCACGTCGCGCGCGCCCGGCACCTCCATGATCGAGGGGGCGCGGTAGCCGTCGAAGGTGATGTCGGCGTAGGCAAGGTCGTGCACGACGTAGATGTCGTGGCGGCGCGCGATGTCGATGATCTTCTCGAAGAACGGCAGGTCGACGCACTGGCTGGTCGGGTTCGACGGGAAGTTCAGGATCAGCATCTTCGGCTTCGGATAGGACTCCTTCATCGCCCGATCGAGCTCGTCGAAGAAGTCCACCCCGGGCGTCATGCGCACGTGCCGGATGTCGGCACCGGCGATCACCGGGCCGTAGATGTGGATCGGATAACTGGGGTTGGGCACCAGCACGATGTCGCCGCGGTCGAGCGTGGCCAGCGCGAGGTGCGCGATGCCTTCCTTCGAGCCGATGGTGACGATCGCCTCGCTGTCCGGGTCGAGTTCGACGCCGTAGCGCGACCGGTACCAGTTGCAGATCGCCTTGCGCAGCCGCGGGATGCCCTTGGATACCGAGTAGCCGTGGGTGTCCGGGCGCTGCGCGGCCTCGACCAGCTTGGCGACGATGTGCGGTGGGGTAGGACCGTCGGGGTTGCCCATCGACAGGTCGATGATGTCCTCCCCCCGGCGGCGGGCGGCCATCTTCAGTTCCGCCGTGATGTTGAACACGTACGGCGGCAGGCGTCGGATGCGGGCGAATTCTTCCATCGGCTCAGGGACCTGTCGGCTCGGCGCCGGGCTGGCCACGCGTTGTGTAAAGCCCGCTAGTCTACCCGAGGCGCACGGGCGGCGCGGCACCGTGCGCGCGGGATCCGGGGGCGCACGGCCCCGCCCGGCACGCTGCCGACCAGGCGCCC
>CANHBC010000072.1 GCA_947458835.1 Betaproteobacteria bacterium
CTGCGGCCCCCGCCGCCGCCAGACCGGCACCCGCGGGGCCGCCTGGCGCGTTTGCCTCGCAGGGTCCCGATCCGTCCGCACGCAACACCCGCCTGCCCCCGGGCAAGCGGCCACTGGTGATCGCGATCGACCCCGGCCACGGCGGCGAGGACCCGGGAGCGATCGGCCCGACCGGCCTGCGCGAGAAGGACGTCGTGCTGGCCATCAGCCGTCGCCTGGCCCGGCTGGTGGACGCACAGCCTGGCATGCGCGCCCACCTGGTGCGTGATGGCGACTACTTCGTGCCGCTGCAGATGCGCGTGGTGAAGGCGCGCGCACTCAAGGCCGACCTGTTCATCTCGGTCCACGCCGATGCCTGGATGCAGCCGACCGCGCGCGGGTCGTCGGTGTATGCCCTGTCGCTGTCCGGCGCCACGTCGGTCGCAGCGCGCTGGCTGGCCTCGCGCGAGAACGAGGCCGACCTGATCGGCGGCGTGAACCTCAACGTGTCGGACCCCATCCTCAAGCAGACCCTGCTCGACCTGTCGCAGACGGCGTCCATCAACGAGAGCCTGCGCCTGGGGCGCAGCGTGCTGGGAGAGTTCGGCCGCATCAACCGGCTGCACCGCAAGCAGGTCGAGCAGGCAGGCTTCGCGGTGCTGAAGGCTCCGGATATCCCGTCCATCCTGATCGAGACCGCGTTCATCTCAAACCCGGAGGAAGAGCGGCGACTGGCCGACGAGAACGAACAGGAGCGCATCGCGCAGGCAATCCTGGACGGCATCCGCCGCTACATCGCGCAGACGCCCGGCATCCAGCGGGCGCGCTGAGATATCGCGGCCTGGTTCAGGCCTCGGCCAGCGCCACCTGGCTGCGTCCCCCACGCTTGGCACTCTGCAGCGCACGGTCGGCGCGCAGCACCAGCGTCGCGCCGTTGTCGTCGTTGCGGAACTGTGCGACGCCCGCGGAGAAACCAACGGAAATGCGCCGGCCTTCGTGGATCACCGGGCTCTTCACCACGATGTCCTGCAGGCGGTCGAGTACCAGCCGGGCGCCCTGCATGTCGGTGTCGGGGAGGATCACCAGGAACTCCTCGCCGCCATAGCGCACGATCAGGTCGGTCTCGCGCAGCACCGAGCGCATCAGCTCGATCATGTGGACCAGCACGTGATCACCCGCCTGGTGGCCGAAGGTGTCGTTGATGTGCTTGAAGTGGTCCAGGTCGACCATGCCGACCGACAGCGTTGCATTGACGCGGCGCGCACGCGCGACCTCGCGCGGGAGCGCGATGTCCATGCCTCGACGGTTGAGCACGCCGGTGAGCGGATCGTGCTGGACCGCCTCGCGCGCCTCGCTCAGCTGCTCGCGGATGGACTTCAATTCGCCACGCGTCTCGCCCAATTCGGCGCGGGAGGCCTGCAGTTCGGCACGGATCTCGTTGGTGGCTGCGTCCATGCGCTCGATGAGCCTGCGTACCTCTCGCGGCAGCGCGACGATGGACGGCAGCGGCGAAGACGACCCCACGGCTGGCGCCTCCGGAGCCGGCGGGAGCGCGGTGGCGGGCGTGGTGCGCTCGAGCAGCGAAGCGAGCATGCCCACGCCCTGCTCGAGGTGCTGCCCGAAGGGGTCGAGTGTGCCGCTCCAGGGCGCCCGTGCCGCGTCAGCCACCGGAACATCGCTGCGTGCGTGGAACCCATCAGCCAGCGGCGCTGCCAGCTTGAGCGTCGACTCGGTATCCCGGTAGAAGCGCTCGAAGTTCTCGGGCGTGGGCGGGATGCCGAGGTCGACCATGCGACGCAGGGCGATGTTGGCGATGTCGCCTGGGGCTACCACGTGGAGGTGTTCGTCCGGAGAGGTCATCAGGCCGCGGATGCGCGGACTTCGCCCACCGTGGCAAACAGTGGGCACGGAAGGCTTCGGAGGTCACACTCTAGCAGATCGATGGATGCGCGCTGCGCACCTGTTCACGCGGGAAACGACGCAAAACCCCGCCCGGTTCCGGGCGGGATCGCGCGCCGGCAGCCAGGCGAGGTCAATCGGTCAGCGACAGTCCCACTCGTCGGCCATCGCCCACGATTTCGGTTCCGACACCGTCCCGTCAGCGCGGACGAGTTGCCCGACGAGGACCTCCATCTTCTTCACCTGGATTCGCCCGGTGGCACGGAACGTGTACCCGTCGAAGTCACGGACGGCATTGCCGGAACGAACGAGGCCACTGTCGAGGAAGGTGGTCACGCCCGCCTGTCCCGGCGACACCTTGCAGTTGACGACCGCTGCGCCCTTCGCGGGTGCCGGCGGGCGGGAGGGCGTCGCAGCGGGGGTCGCAGGCACCTTTGCCGCCGATCCAGCACCGGCCGTGCACGACCTGAACGTCGCGGTATCCCGCCCTTCGGTCAGCCGGAGCGTGCCTCCGTCGAGTTCGAACACCGCCTTCTGCGACCATTCGCGGCCTTCGCGGTTGCAGCGCTCCTCAACGACCAGCCGGCTGGCGGTTCCCGTGGCCGAGCGTGCGGTGCACGTAGCATCCACGTCGTTGAACCGCCGAGACTGCTCGATCACCAGCCCTGGTGCGGAACAATCACCGCCGGAATAGGCATAGCGGCCGCGCAGGGCGGACGGATAGTCTGCCGCGAAGGCAGGAGCGACCACGGACAAGCCCAACAGGGTGGGCAGCAGGCAACGTTTGACGAACATGACATCTCCTTCAGGAATGCATTGCCTGCGAGGGCGGCAGGCACCCGTTCGCGCAGGGGGCATGGGGCGCCCGCGACCCGCTCACCCCTGTGGAGCCACGGATGCCATTCCGGGCAGAGACGATCGGTGCGGACATGAGGCAGGCCCAGTATAGGCCAAGGGGAATGAGCCCTCCGCGGCCTCGCTGTCCGGTTCGACGGGGTCGCTGACGGCTCAGGTGCTGGCGCTGGTCACCGAGCCCTTCGCCACCAGCCGCTTCCGGGCGCGCTGCTCATCGAGCAGCCGCTCGAGCAGCGCCTGGATGGCCTTGCTCGCGGTCGTCTGGTGGCCTTCGAACGCGAGGTTGCGCGTTTCCATCGGGTCGGTTTCCAGGTCGTACATCTCGCGTTGCTCGGGCGTCGGCTGGGTACGCACGATCGACTGCTCGCACGCCCCACCCGGCTTGCCGATCTCCGGCTGTACGACGTCGGATGTACCCGGCGTCGTCCAGAACTGCGGGTTGTCGAAGTACCGGGAGTATTTCCACAGCTTGCCACCGCCGATGCCATCGAGTCGGACCACGATGGTCTCGACGTGGTTCGGCTGGATGACCGAGTTGTAGGCAAAGCCGGTGAAGTTCTGCTGGTTCGAGCCCGAGGTCGGTTCGTCATCGGTCATGAAGAACGCGGGCTCGCCCTTGCGGGGCCACGCCTGCTCGCCCAGCACCATCTTCGACAAGTCCCGGCCGACCAGCGGCTGCGCCTCGGTGAACCTGGGCCCCAGCGCCTGGCGCAGCTGGTCAGGATTGAGCCCTGCCAGCCCGAGCAGCGTCGGCACGATATCGATGTGACTGGTGACTTCGTGACTGCGTTGCGCCTCGCGGAACAGCCGCGGATTGTGGATCACGCAGGGCACACGGACCACCTCCTCGTAGGCGCAGTGCCATTTCTGGTACAGGCCGCCATGCGCACCTAGCAGCTCGCCATGATCCGAGGTGAACACCACGATGGTGTCCTCGTAGAACCGCGAAGCCTGCAGGCGCTGCATGACTCGCAGGATCTGCGCGTCCACGTTCTTGTGCAGCTGGTAGTAGAAACGGCGGAAGTCCTCGACGCCGAAGGTCGGCTGAAAGGCCTCCTGGTAGGTGTTCCTGTAGCTGGCCTGGGCAATGGGCTTGGTCGGCAACAGCTGCTCGTCGGCGGTCGGGGCCGGGGGCACGTGCGGTACGGTCGGATCGACGCTGAAATTGAATCCCTGGCCGAGGGTCGACAGCACGCCGCGCAGCACGATGTCATGCGGGTTCACCAACCCCAGGACCGTGAGCCACGGCGTGTCGGGGCCGCGTTCCAGTTCGTCGAGCAGCCCGATGACCTGGTCGGCATAGGCGATGTCACGCCCGCCCGGGCCAGTCAGCGCGGAAGAGCCGCTGTTGCGCGGGTCCTGGCCGTGCGGCGTGGGCCCGATGTAGCCGGTGAACCCGAACGGATCGAGACGGTCGGCCTGCAGGTATTTCTGTTCCAGCGCGCGGTCGGGATAGCCCGCGGAATCGTAACTGGCCAGTGGCGTCTTGGTGCCAGGTGTCAGGATATCGGACTCGGAGGCGTGCCACTTGCCCTTGTAGTACGTCCTGTAGCCGGCCGCCCGGAAATAGTGGCCGAGCGTCGGCACGGTGTTGGGATCGAGCCAGTACATGTTCGACTCGAAGGCGCTCTTGGCAGCACCATCGGTCTGCGAGGTGCCGTGCAGGGACGGATACTGGCCGGTGAAGAACGAGGCCCGCGAAGGCACGCAGGCCGCCGAGGCGATGTAGTGGCGATTGAGCTCCAGCCCGTTCTTCCGGATCAAGGCCCGCCCGGGCAACTGGGTCTCGCGCCACTGGCGCAGCGCCCCGGTCTCATAGGGCGGCGGGTAGCGTTCCTCATCCGTCAGGATGATCAGTATGTTGGGACGCTGAGGCTTCGCCGACGCACCCGGCCTGCCGCGCGTCCCGGTCCGCGTGTTCGCCTCCGCAGTCGCTGCTCCGATCGCGGCAGGCGTCGCCGCCGCGACAGCCAAGGCGTCGATCAAGAACCTGCGCCGGTCACCCGATTCCTCGCTCAATTTGGTGCTCCCTGTTGAGTACTCACAACTTCGGTTGCTGCGCGTGTCGGGACCGGGCGTGCCCCGGGGAAAGCCGTCACGGACGCAGGCCAGGCAGGTCGTCCGACCGTTCCGGTACACGTTCTGGTGTCCGGATTTTCGAGGCCGGCTCTATCGCCGGGCCCGCAGAATGCCCACGCCTGCATCCCGGTCGCCAACACTGAACATTCGACTGACCACTTATACCATTCTGGCGACCATGGTCAGACAGAACGATGCGGGCACACCGGTGTGCCAACGGTCGCGACGAGGTCGGCTGGGTGGTCCGGGCGTCCCGGGTATCCGCAGGACCCCGGAGCACGGGACGTTCGTCGGCAACGGGACGGCGATCAGGAAACGGCGAGCCCCAAGACAGGAAAGGCCTGGCGCGTCCTGAGCCAGGCCTTTGATTTCATGGTGCTGATGAGAGGAATCGAACCTCCGACCTACTGATTACGAATCAGTTGCTCTACCAACTGAGCTACATCAGCACGGGTTTCCTGCCTCGGCGTTTCCGAGGGCCGAATGATATCAATGCGGCGGCCGGATGTCCCGTTTCCCGTCGCTCGGCGAGCCTGGCCGCCGCAAGCGCACGCAGGCGTCCTCGGCTCCGGCAGCCCGATGCGGCTGATCGACCGCGGGGCACGGCGCCCCGCCGGCACCGGACCGCGACCCTGGGGACCCGGCGGCGCCGGAGCAGCGCCGCAACCGTGACATTTTCCACGCTCGCGGCGTGGGAAGACATCACACCTTCGACCACTCAGGCGCCGAACCCTGCCGCTCGTCAGTCACGGTTGGCATGCACCGGCCGAGCGTCGATAACATGCTGAAAAAAAAGAGGTAGTGATGATCCGACAGAGTCCTTTGGGCAGCCTCTACCGTCCCGGCGAAGGTCGTCCGGACCGCCTGTGCCCGTCCGGCACGCGCGCACCGTCGCGTGCCGATGGATTCACGCTGGTCGAGCTGATGGTGGTGGTGGTGATCGTGGCGATCCTTGCCTCGCTCGCCTATCCGTCCTACGTGGCCTACGTGGTGCGCGGCCACCGCTCCGAGGGCCAGCAGTGGCTGCAGGACTTCGCCCAGCGCCAGGAGCAGTACTTCCTCGACCGGCGCGCCTACGCCACCGCTGGCCTGGGCAATGGCGCGAACCAGTTGCCGATGCGATTCCCGGAGCCGGGCACCTCGACCGACCAGCGCTACGACCCGCCGAACATCACTCCGGTCCCCGGCCCGCCGCCCGGCTACATCGCTTGCATCCAGCCGCGCACCAACGGGCCGATCGCCGCCGCCGAAGACGGCGGGCTGTGCCTGGACTCGGCCGGGCTGCGCTGGCGAGACATGAACACGAACGGCACGTTCGAGCCTGGCACCGACCGGCAGTGGACCGATCGGTAGGCGCTGATGGAAGACCTCACTGCCGTGCCCCCGACGAGGCTAGCACCCCGGTCGCGCCCCGCCCTGGCCGGGCGCGGGGCGGCCAGGGCGCAAGCCAGTGGATTCACGCTGATCGAACTGCTGGTGGTAATCGTGATCGCCGCCATCCTCCTGGCCATCGGTCTGCCCAGTTTCCAGGAGTTCATCCGCGACCAGCGCGTGCGCTCGATCGCCTCGGACATGGTCGGCGACTTCGCGCTGGCGCGCGCCGAGGCCGTGCGCTACAGCGGCCGGGTGGTGATCGCCCGCGCAGGCTTCGGCGGCTGTCCCGTGGGCGGCAATAACTGGCAGCAGGGCTGGTGCATCTTCGCCGACCTCAACGGCAACAACGCCATGGACGCCGGCGAGTTGCTGAAGGTGCAGCAGGCGGTCGGGGGGCAGGTGCGCATCTGTTCCGCGGTCGCCGATTTCGCCAACACGATCATCTTCGGCCCGCGCGGACAGGTGGTGCGCACCGCCGCGATCGGCGCTGATGACGGCATGACGATCACCGACGACACCACCGGTCCGGCGAACTCGCGTACCCGCGTGCTGATGTTTGGCCTGGTCGGGCGAATCGCTACGGTCAACCAGAACAACGCCACACCGGCATGCTGAACCGCGGCTTCACGCTGGTCGAAGTACTGATCACGCTGGTGGTCCTGATGTTCGGCCTGCTCGGCCTCGCTGGACTGATGGCCAAGGGCCAGCGCGCGTCGTTCGAGGCCTACCAGCGGCAGCAGGCACTCTCCTACGCGACCGATATTGCCGAGCGTATCCGCACCCACCAGACGCTGGCCGCCGAGTACGCCTCTGCCGCGCCGCTTGCCGCGCCGGTGGGCGCAGGCCTGCGCTTTGCGCAGATCGGCGCCGGCGTGCCCAACTGCGGCAACAACACCTGTAGCCCGGCCGAGACCGTGGCCTACGACATCGCCCTGTGGGACGGTGCACTGTCCGGTGCGGGCGAGTCCGACATGGCCGGTGCTGCCCGCATCGGCAGCATCGTGCGCGCGAACGGCTGCGTGGCTGCCGCGGGCGCGCCGATCGGTGCCTGCCCCGCCGCACCCGCCACGCCGGCAGGTCGCTTCTTCTTCGGCCAGCGCTATATCGTGAGCGTGGCCTGGCAGGGGCGCGACGCGTCCGCCGCCCCGGTCAAATCGGCCTGTGGTGCAGGCCAGTACGGCGACGAGTCGCTGCGCCGGGTGGTCACCCTGGACGTGATGGCGCAGGTCCCTTGCCCATGACCACCGTCGCCGTCGAGCGGGCAGGTCGCGGTGGCTGGGGTGCCGCTCTTCGTCACATGTTGAGAAACATACTCAAGTTCGGCAGCATGCCGTCGTAACCGAACCATGGCACAGAACAGAACATCAGTGTCCCACCGCGACCTCGGCTTCACGCTCATCGAGATCCTGGTGTCCCTGACGCTGATCGCGGTGGGCCTGCTGGGGCTTGCCCAGCTGATCGTCAAGGGCCAGCGGGCCTCGTTCGAGGCCTACCAGCGCCAGCAGGCGATCTCGATCGCGAACGACATGCTCGAGAAGATCAGGGCCAACCGTGCACGCGCCGCGGATTACGTCGCGGCGGCGCCGGTGGCGACGCCCCTGGGCGAGGGCCTGCGCTTCAAAGACCTGACCACCGGCACGATCACCAACTGCGCCACCACCGCGTGCGCGCCCGACCTGCTCGCCACCTATGACGCAGCCTACTGGGACGGCCTGCTCCTGGGCGCGACCGAGACGTTCAATGAGGGGGGCAACAACGCGGGCGGCGTCCTCAATGCGCGCGGCTGCGTCGAGGTGGTGGTCGCACCGGTCGCGCCGAGCACGCAGGCGACCTATCGGGTGACTGTTGCGTGGCAGGGTCGCGAGCCGACGGTCACCCCGACCACCTCCAACTGCGGTACGGGTCTCTACGGTGCCGAGACGTTGCGCCGCGCGGTATCGCTGGACGTGAGGGTCTGAAGATGCGCATGCATCCGAGGCAGCGCGGCGTGTCGCTGGTGGAACTGATGATCGGCATCACGATCGCGCTGGTACTGACCTTCGGCCTGATGGTGCTGATCATGGGTGCCTCGCGCGGCTACAAGACGCAGGACGATTTCGCACGGCTGCAGGAAAACGGCATGACCGCGCTGGCGATCATCGGCGACTCGATCCGACTCGCCGGCTTCTACGGGATCGGCAATGCAGCCACCCCGGTCGATGCCACCATCGGCGCAGTCAGCACCGCGACGGACTGTGGCTCGGCCGCCAACCCGCCTGCGATCGACTGGGCGCTGAACGCGCTGGCGCCGATGGTCGGGTTCGACGGGCTCACGCCGGTCAACGTGAACGCCACGCTGCCCTGCGTGCTCGCCACCAACTTCCAGGCCGGGCAGGTACTCGCGCTGAGGCTCGCCACCGGCGACCCGCTGCGCGACCCGAACGGCGACGGAAACCTCTCCGACGCTGCGTTCGTCGCCAACCGGATCTACGCGCAGGGCAATGCGACCGGCGCCATCCTGTTCCGGGGCAGCGACTACGGGACGCTGCGGGCGGCAGCCGCGACCCGGCGCCTGCTCGGCGGCGGCGACGCGCCGATCTTCGAGTACCAGGCACACCTGTACTACATCCGTCCCTGCAGCCGGCCGGGCACGCCGCCTGGCTGCCAGGCGGCCGACGACAACGGCCGTCCGATCCCGACCCTCGTGCGGCAGGAGCTCGAAGGCAACGTGATGGTGGAACGCCCGCTGGTACAGGGCATCGAGCGGATGCGCTTTCTGTATGGCGTGGACACCGACGGCGACGGCGTGCCCGATCGCTTCACGGCGGCGCCGGCCGGCGGCGACTGGGCTGGCGTTGTGGTGATACGGGTGTCGCTGCTCGTGCGCGACACCATCGGCACCGCCGGTTACAACGACACCGGCAAGCAGTACGACCTCGACGGTGACGGCGTAGCCGACTTCACCTGCACGGCCAACGTGGACTGCCAGTTCCGCCGGCACGTGTTCGCGCAGAACTTCCAGGTTCGTAACGTCGCACAGCGGCGCGGAGGCTGACATGGGTGAGATTCGAATGACTGCGGCGATCCCGCAGCGGGGTGCCGCGCTGGTGGTGAGCCTGATCCTGCTGGCGGTGATGACCATCCTGGTCGTCTCGACGATGCGCACGTCCATCCTGCAACTGCGCATCAGCGGCAGCACCGAGACGCTTTCGGTCAATCTGGCCAACGCCGAGGTCGCGATCGCAGACTTCCTCGATGCGAACGTGGGCCGCTTCGCACCCGGCTTCCTGACCTTGCCCGGCGCGGCGGGTGGTGTGCTCTATCCGAACACCGAACTCAACGACAGCCGGGTGGAGCTGGTGGTCACCCAGGTCGGATGCAACCCCGCGGCCACGTTCAACAGTCAGATGGGGAGCAACGCCCTGCAGGCCGCGCAGTTCAACATTGCCGCGACCGCCACGGTGGCCCGCGGGGGCCGCTCGACGGTGCACCAGGGCGTCGAGGCACTGGCACCGCCCGGCTCCTGCTGACCTGGCCCCGACCGATCTGAAGCGAGGCACTGCATGACCCCGACCCTTCGACTCCGGAAGACGCTTGCCTGGGTACTGATCGCGACCCTGGCGAACCCCTTCGCCGCAATCTCGCCAGCGTTCGCGCGCGACACCGACATCTTCCTGGCGACGACGATCAGCGGCACGACCGCCGAGCCGAACGTGCTGGTGGTGCTCGATACCTCCGACTCGATGAACATCCCGGAGCCGTGGCGGGAGTATCCGGGCGCCTACGATTCGCATGTCGAGTACCTTTGGAACGACATCAACATCATCCGGAACAGCGAGGCCACCACGGAGAACGCGTCCTGGATCTCCACCGCGTCGGCACCGGCCACACCGTTCAGCGTCTGGGGCACCTGGGCAGGCGCCACCCTGGCCGAGCGCCAGGCGCTGTGGACCGCTGCACGCAACCACGCCAACGCCACCGAGCCCGGCGATCCGGGGCTGCGCTCGACCTGGCGGAACTACAGCGACGCGTCCTGGGTCTACTGGGCGCCCGCCCAATCGCCGGCGACCGCGAGCCTGGGCGACAGCCGCCTGCGTTCGCCGAGCTTCAACCGCTTCCGCGCGGCGCGTGCAGTGCTGGGCGGCACGCGTGGCGGCATCACCTACACGGCGACCACCGATTTCACCAGCAACAACCAGTGCTCGACCAGCCTGTCCGCGCTGACCCCATCGACGGTGTTCATGCCTACGGCCTTCGCGCGCAACGATGGGTACTTCGCAAACCAGCAGTGGGCGCGCTACGAGCGCTGGCTGTCGCTCGACACGGTGAACAATGGACTTTATCCGGGCAGCGGCACCGCTGCCTCCGGTTACGCCCGCGGCTACCTCGATTCCACGGTCGCCCCACCGAATACCGCGATCCGCGACAACGTCGGCGGCAGCCCCACCGGCAGTTCCGGCCAGCCGATCCGCATCCGCAATCTGGGCGGAAGCGTTGCCGGCTGGACCGACCTGAAGGCGGACCTCGGCGGCTACGAGTTCCTGACGGTAGTGACCAACACGGCCACCTCGGTGCTGACCTCCCTGCGCGGCATCTACGGCTACCCCCTCCTCGGCGCCGACGAGCGGTTCAGCGCGTGGAAGGGCAACCGCGACGGCTCGGCCGCCTTCGGCATGGTCACCGGCACCCCGGCCTACTACAACACGACACCGGCGACCTGCGACGCGTTGATCGGCCCGGCATCGGCCACCTGCATCAACGTATCCAACTGCGTCTCCGCAACATCGACCCAGACGCGCAGCTGCAACTTCAGTGCCGCCGGGATGCTGGGCGAGGTCGATGCCAGTGGCACGACCCGCTGGCGAGGCGGCAGCTGCACCAACGGCACGCTGGGTCCCTGCAACGATCCGTCCAACATCGGCGGCTGCACCGTACCCCCGAACTGCGGGTTTGCGACCACCAACAACTTCTTTAGTCAGAACCGCAACAGCTGTGCATGGAGCGGCCGGATGACCGTCTCGGTAGGAACCTGTGCGTGGTCGGGACGCACGGGCGTCTTCGTGGAAGGCCAGGGCTGGTACCACTACGGAGGTACCTGCCAGGAGAACGGTTCGACCGCGAGCTGTACCGCTGGCGGCGTGACCCGGACCCTCAATGGCACCAGCCAGAGCAACGTCACTGGTCCCCGCCCTCAGCCGTTTGCAGGCTCGTACGCAACCGAAGGCTGCACCAATGCAATCGCCGCCGGTACCTACTGGCACGGTGGCACCTGCCAGGGCAACCTGACCACGGTGCCGGCCACGGTGGGCACGGGCGACGCACGCCGTACGACCGGTCCGGCTGCGGCCAACTGCTCGATCGCGGCCACGCCGAGCCTTTCCATCCGCGGCACGTCCTACTCCAACGTCGTGGGCAACACAGGCGGCTGCAACCCGGTCGGCAACACCGACCAGACCTGCGGCACGCGCTACGGGCTACCTTGCCCGCAGACCAACACCTCGGCTTCCTGCGCGAACCAGGTAAGTACAAGGCCGGGATGCGCAGGCGGCACCGGCGCCAGCCGGTTCTACACGGTGTACAACCGCGGGGATTCGCAGAACAACCTGGTTCACGACTGCAAGGCTGACGAGCCGACCGCGAATCCCGGCACTGGCTACATGCGCGCGGCTGCGCGGACCTGGAACACGACATGGAACACCACGTCGACCGCAGCCAGCAATACCGCTTCGTACACGCCTGCCCCAGTCGATGCACTCGCGGCCGACAGTACGAAGAACATCGATGTCTACTCGGTCAACTACCTGAACTGGAAATTCGGGCCCAAGGGCCCGAACGGCCATCCGATCGGCCGCAAGACGCGGCTGCAGGTTGCCAAGGACGCGCTGACCGAACTGGTCACAACCACGGACGGCGTGCGCTTTGGACTCATGGTGTTCAACCGTACCAGCGACACGCTGACCAATGACGGTGCCAACGTCGCCTATGCCGTGCGCCGGATGGGCTCGAACACGAGCGACCCGGACGCGGCCAACCGCACTGCGCTGAGCAACGCGATCCTCGCCACCACGGCCGCGGCGCGCACGCCACTGACCGAATCCCTGTACGAGGCGTATCTCTATTTCGCCGGCCGGACACCCCAATGGGGTACCAGCACGGCAACTGCGCTGGGTGGCGGCACGGTGACCGCCGGTCGCGACACCACTGCCGTGTGCACCGCCATCGGCCCGGGTTGTACGGCCATCGGCGTCTACCGCTCGCCGATGATGAGCAACCCGAACACGACCTCGCCGGCCGGCTGCCAGAAGAACTTCGTGATCCTGCTCACCGACGGTGGTCCGGAAGATGATTCGAGCGCGAACACGATCACCGGAGGACGTGGCGTGCGCAACCTGGCCTGGTTCGGCCTGCCCGGCGGCGTCGTCTCGCCACGCACCGTGCCCGACGAGACCAACGCCGACACCACGACCCAGCAGTTCGAGACCACGCCCGGCGTACCCTTCGGCCCGACCGACCTGGCCAGCACGGCCGTCGATGGCGGATATGTCTGGCTGGACGAGCTCGCCTACTTCATGTCGCGCGCCGACATCAGTCCCGGCGCGGCCAACTTCAGCGGCGAGACCAGCCCCGACCTGCTGCAGGGCCGACAGTCCGTGGTGACCTACACGATCGGCTTCGCCGGTGCCAATTCCCCGGTGCTGCAGAACGCGGCGCAACGATCCGGTGGCCAGTTCTACCTGGCCGAGAACAGTACCCAGCTCGCGCTGGCACTGACCAACGCGCTGGTCGCGATCCGCGAATGGAGCCCGACCATATCGGCGCCCACGGTGCCGATCTCCTCGCTCAACCGGACGCAGAATTCCACCGACGTGTTCCTCGCCTTCTTCCGGCCCACCATGAGCCAGACCTGGATCGGCACGCTCAAGAAGTTCATGCTTGGCGACCCCCTGGCGGAGCCTGGCATCTGTGGCCCCGGCATCACCGACCTGTGCCTGATCGGCCAGACGGTACTCTCCGCGCCGAACAACAAGAACATCGAGCGGGTAGAGGTCGATTCGACCACCGGCACTCAGTCGACGTCGGTGAATCCGGACGCGTCGAGTTTCTGGGGTCCCTCCACGCTACGCGATGGCGCGGCACCGGACAACGGCGGAACGGGGTACCAGCTGATCAACACCAGCGGCTACAACCCGTCCACGCGCAGGCTGTACACGCGCCTGTCGTCGGGCAACCAGGCAGACCTCACCCATTCGGCGAACGCGGTGAACGAAGGCAACGCCGCGCTGACCAAGGCGCTGCTCGGCAATGCATCGATGAGCGACGCCCAGCGCGCCACCCTGCTCAACTGGTCGCGCGGGGGCAATCCCGGCGATGCCGCCTGCTCGGATGCGAGCGCCTCGACCGCGTGCACCGCCTGGCGCTCGTGGGCGCACGGAGACGTCCAGCATTCCCGGCCAGCGCTGGTCACCTACGACCCGACCACCTCGCCTGCGGCGCAGTACCTGTTATACCTGTCCAGCACCGGCTACCTCCACGCGGTCGACAGCAACACCGGTCGCGAGAAGTGGGCGTTCCTGGTCGAGGAGGCGCTGCCGCAGCTCGCCGCCCTGATGGCCAACAATGCCGGTGCGCAGATCTACGTCGCCGATGGCTCGCCGGTGGTGCAGATCAACGACGCGAACCAGAACGGCATCGTCGACGGCGCCGATACGGTCTGGCTGTTCTTCGGCCTGCGCCGTGGTGGGCGCGCGTACTACGCGCTCGACATCACCAGCATCGATGCGCCGCGCTTCATGTGGAAGATCACGCCCACGCAGTTCTGCAGCGCGGCCGCCTGCAGCGCGTCCACCGCCTATGCCGAGCTGGGGCAGAGCTGGTCGACGCCAACGCTCGGCCGCGTGCGAGCGATCACCGATCCGGTGCTGCTGTTCGGCGCCGGCTACGATCCGAACCAGGACAGCCGCCCGGTCGCCGCCAACGATTCGATGGGCCGTGCGGTGTTCGTGACCAACGCGCGCACCGGCGCACTGGAAGCGTCGTTCACTGCCACCAATCCACGGGTGACCGGTGGCGGCAGGATGACCTTCAGCATCCCGTCCGACCTCGCCGCGCTGGACACCGACCTCGACGGCAGGGGCTTCCTCGACCGCATCTACGTCGGCGACATGGGCGGCCAGGTCTGGCGATTCGACATCGACAACGCCGACAAGACGCTCTGGGCAGGCCGCCTGCTGGCGAACCTGTCCACCACCACGCCTACCGACCGGCGCATCTTCTTCCAGCCCTCGGCGGTCAAGCAGTTGCGGCGCGGCGTGCGCTACGACGCGGTGATCGTCGGCACCGGCAACCGCGAGGATCCGCTGAAGGCGACCTCGAGCGACGTGATCGCGATGATCAAGGATCCCGATCCCGGGCTCTACGCGACCTCCACCACGGTCGCATCGATCTCGGCCGGTGACTTCCTGAACCTGGCGGCGTCGGCCGCAGGCGCCACCGACTCGGCACTGATCGACAATCCGGCGACCAAGGGCTGGTACCGCGAGTTGGACACTGGCGAGAAGGTGATCAACGCCCCGACCGTATTCTTCGACCGCATCCGCTTCGGTACCTACTCGCCGATCGCGCAGTCCAACGCCTGCGTGCCGCCTGGCGAGGGCCGGATCAACGAACTCGACCTGCTCGGCGGCTATACCATCCCGTACAACAGCGGTACCGTCCGCTACTACCCGGGCTTCGTCACGCGCAGCTACAGTTCCACCGGACA
The DNA here is from genome assembly GCA_947458835.1 of Betaproteobacteria bacterium. Lineage (GTDB taxonomy): Bacteria > Pseudomonadota > Gammaproteobacteria > Burkholderiales > CAIKXV01 > CAIKXV01. Next base: position 14,927 of record CANHBC010000072.1, read on the forward strand.
GCTGGTGGTGCTCCCGGGCAGCACCTCGGCCGGGCGCAGGGCGTTCTTCCTGTCGGTGTCCGATTCACGGCTGTTCGGACGGCAGCAGGCGACCTTCGGCAATGCCACCCGGGTTTACTGGTACACGCAGCCGCAGATCTGACGCACCTCAGGCACGAAGGACGGGATCGCGTTGCCGCGCGGTCCCGTCCGTACGGCACGCATCACGCAGCATGCAGCACGCTGCCGGCGACCTGCCGCGTCCGTGGCGCGGCGAGTCCCACCAGCCCCCCGATTACCGCGAGTGGTGGTCAGCCGCGCGAGGCGCGCACCGCGTCGGCCGCGGCGGTGAGGTTCTTCGGCAGCGGGAACGTCACGTTCTCCTCGATGCCGTCCTGCTCGAGCACTTCGACGCCGCCGAACGAGCGCAGCTGTTCGACCACTTCGCGCACCAGCACCTCCGGTGCGGACGCGCCCGCGGTCACGCCGATCCGGTCGCGGCCGACCAGCCACTCGGCCTTGACTTCGCTCGCGCGGTCGACCAGGTAGGCGGGAATCCCGGCGTTGGCCGCGACTTCGCGCAGCCGGTTCGAGTTCGAGCTGTTCGGCGAACCCACGACGATCATCAGGTCGCAGCGTGCGGACAGCTTCTTCACCGCGTCCTGACGGTTCTGCGTCGCGTAGCAGATGTCGTCCTTCTTGGGACCGACGATCTTCGGGAAGCGCTCGGCCAGTGCCAGCGTGATGCCGCGCGCGTCGTCCACCGACAGCGTGGTCTGGGTCACGTACGCGAGGTTGTCGGGGTCGGCCACGGACAGCCGCGCGACGTCATCGACCGACTCGACCAGGTGCATGCCGCCGCTGGACTGGCCCATCGTACCCTCGACCTCAGGGTGGCCCCGATGCCCGATCATCACGATCTCGCGGCCCTGGGCGCGCATCTTCGCGACCTCGACGTGGACCTTGGTGACCAGCGGACAGGTCGCGTCGAACACGTTCAGCCCGAGCGTCTCTGCCTCGCGGCGCACCTCGATCGACACGCCGTGCGCGCTGAACACGACGGTACTGCCACGGGGCACTGCCTCGAGGTCCTCGACGAACACTGCACCCTTGGTACGCAGGTCGTCGACCACGTACTTGTTGTGCACGACTTCGTGCCGGACATACACCGGCGCGCCGTGGGCGACCAGCGCCTGCTCGACGATCTCGATCGCCCGGTCGACGCCGGCACAGAAGCCGCGGGGGTTGGCCAGGATCACCTGCTTGGGCACGTTCGGGACTCCTCAGCGTCGATCGACGGATTATAGCTTCGGCTGGCCGGCGTCCGGGCCCGGCACGCCACCTTCAGCAGGGCCTGCCGCAGACAGCTGCGGGGCGGGCGCTTCCGGCCGGAATGCATCCCACACGAGCAGCACCGCCCCGATGCTGATCGCCGAATCGGCGACATTGAACGCGGGCCAGTGGTAGCCGAACAGGTGGAAATCGAGGAAGTCGATCACCGCCCCCAGCCACAGCCGGTCGATCAGGTTGCCGAGTGCACCACCCAGGACCAGCGTCAGCGCGACACTGAACAGCACCCGACCCGGATGCCGGTACAGCATCCAGGTGATCCAGCCGGAGGCGAGCAGCGCGACCGCGACGAAGAATTCGCGCTGCCAGCCCGACGCCCCGGCCAGGAAGCTGAACGCCGCACCCGGGTTGTAGACCAGCACGAGGTTGAAGAACGGGGTCACCTCGACCACCCGGCCGCTGCTGAGCGACTGCAGCACCAGCACCTTCACGATCTGGTCGACCACGACCAGCGCCGCCGCGCTGCCGAGCCAGTCCTTCAGCGTCCAGTGCGCGAGCGTCCCGGCCATACGACCGCGCCATCCCGGCACGCCCGGCAACCGTGCCTGCGGCTCATGCATGGACGCGTGTCTCGGCTGCGCCGGTGAGGTTGCCGGCGCAGCGCCCGCACACCTCCGGGTGGTCCGCATGGCTGCCGATGTCGACGCGATAGTGCCAGCAGCGGGCGCATTTCGCGCCGCTGCTGGGCCGCGCCGACACCGTCGTGGCGCTGCCGTCGGCGGCGAGTACCACGCGCGCGCCCGAGGTAATGAAGACGAAGCGCAGGTCATCACCCAGTTCGGACAGGGCGTGGAAAGCATCGCCGGCGGCGCTCACCTCCACCTCGGCAGCCAGCCCCGAGCCGATGCTGCCCGCGCCCCGCAGCGCCTCCAGTTCCTTGAGCACCAGCGCCCGCACCTCGCGCACGGCCGCCCATCGCGCCTCCAGCGCGGGATCGTCCGGCGTGGCGGCCACCGGCGCCCAGGTGGTGGTGAACACCGTGGACTCGGAGTCGCGCATCAGCACGGCCCATGCCTCGTCCGCCGTGAACGTGAGCACCGGCGAGAACAGTTGCAGCAGCGTGCGGGCGATCTCGTGCAGCGCGCTCTGTGCGGACCGGCGCGCGTGCGAGCCCGGCGCGGTCGTGTACAGGCGGTCCTTCAGGATGTCGAGGTAGAACGCCCCGAGGTCTTCCGAACAGAAATGATGCAGTCGCTGCACCGCGAGGTGGAACTCGTAGCGGTCGTAGTCGGCGGCCACCGCCACGCGCAGCCGCTCGAGCATCACCGCGGCATAGCGGTCGATCTCCACACGCTGCGCCATCGGCACCGCATGCAGCGCCGGGTCGAAGTCGTCGACGTTGGCGAGCAGGAACCGCAGCGTGTTGCGCACCCGGCGATAGGACTCGACGACGCGCTTGAGGATCTCCTGGGAGATCGACAGTTCGCCGGAATAGTCGGTGGCGGCGATCCACAGCCGGAGCACGTCGGCGCCGAGAGAGTCGACCACCTGCTGCGGCGCGACCACGTTGCCCTTCGACTTGCTCATCTTGCGGCCGGCGCCGTCGACCACGAAGCCGTGGGTGAGCAGCGCCTTGTAGGGCGGCGTGCCGTTCATCATGCACGACACCAGCAGCGACGAGTGGAACCAGCCCCGGTGCTGGTCAGAGCCTTCGAGGTAGAGGTCGGCGGGGAACGAGGTTTCGCCACCATGCGATCCCGCGGCAGCGGCGGCGGTGCGCGGGCCGCCGAGCACGGTCTGGTGCGTCGAACCGGAGTCGAACCAGACGTCGAGCGTGTCCTTGATCTTCTCGTACGCCGCCGCGTCGGTCCCCAGCAGGTCGGACGCATCCAGCCGCTGCCAGGCCTCGATGCCGCCCTGCTCGACCGCCTGCGCAACCTTCTCGAGCAGTTCCGGCGTTCGCGGGTGCAGCGCGCCCGTCTCGCGATGGACGAAGAACGGCATGGGCACGCCCCACTGCCGCTGGCGCGACAGCGTCCAGTCGGGACGGTTGGCGATCATCGCGTGCAGGCGTGCCTTGCCCCAGGCCGGGAAGAAGCGGGTGCCCTCGATGCCGCGCAGCGCGGTGGCGCGCAGCGGCTCGGCCGGCTTCGCCCCGCTGAAGCCTGGCGCCTCGTCCATCGCCGCGAACCACTGGGTGGTCGCGCGCAGGATCACCGGCGTCTTGTGCCGCCAGCAGTGCATGTAGCTGTGCACGTGCCTGCGGTCCTCGTGCAGCAGGGCGCCGTTGGTGCGCAGGCGCTCGACGATCAGCGGGTTGGCCTTCCAGATCATCAGACCGCCGAACTCGGCGAGCGTCGACACGTACTTGCCGTCGCCCATCACCGGCGTGAGGATCTCGTCGTCCTTCATGCCGTAGCGGCGGCAGGACTGGAAGTCCTCAACACCATAGGCCGGTGCGGCGTGCACGATGCCGGTGCCGGTCTCGAGCGTCACGTAGTCGGCCAGGTAGACCGGCGAGTGCCGGTCGGCGAACGGATGCGCGAACGCGATGCCCTCCAGCTTCGCGCCTTCGGTGGTCGCCAGCACCTCGCCCGCCAGTCCGTAGCGCTGCAGGTTCGCCTCGACGCGATCGGTGGCGAGGATGAGCAGCCGGTCACCGGCGTCGACCAGCGCGTAGGAGAACTCGGGATGCACGTTGAGCGCCTGGTTGGCCGGCAGCGTCCAGGGCGTGGTGGTCCAGATGACGATGTGGCCGGGCTTGTCCGGCAGGGCGGGCAGGCCGAAGGCGGCGGCGAGCCGCGCGGGCTCGGCGAAGGCAAAG
>CANHBC010000073.1 GCA_947458835.1 Betaproteobacteria bacterium
CGGCCCGGCCGGCCGCCGTGCCGGCCGACGGCGCGCGCGGCGCAGCCGACCCGCAGTCCTGCAGCGAGCAGCCCCGAACAGCCCACCCCGGCAATGCTTGAGCATCCAACACCACGCCCGTAGCGGAGGTATCGAATGGCATCTGTGAACAAGGTCATCCTGGTCGGCAACCTCGGTCGCGACCCCGACACGCGCTACATGCCCGATGGCAATGCGCTGTGCAACCTCAGCGTCGCCACCACCTTCAACTGGAAGGACAAGGCCTCTGGCGAGCGCAAGGAAGAGACCGAATGGCATCGGGTCACGCTGCGCAACCGGCTCGCCGAGGTCGCGGGCGAGTACCTCAAGAAGGGTTCGCCGGTGTACATCGAGGGACGCCTGCGTACCCGCAAGTGGACCGACAAGGAGAACATCGAGCGCTACACCACCGAGATCATCGCCGACAGCATGCAACTGCTGGGCAGCCGCGGCGGCTCTGGCGCGCCGGGTGGCGACCGCATGGGCGGTGATGCGATGGGCGAGAGCGATGCACCGCGCGCCTCCGGTGGCGGTGGCGCCGCGCGTGGCAAGCCGGCACCGGCCGCGAACAAGGGCGGCGGGTTCGACGATTTCGAGGACGACATCCCGTTCTAGCGCGACGGCCTGCCTGAGCAGGCAGGCCTGCTGCCTGAAGGCAGGTAGCGACGCGCGTCCTTCATTCGCAGTGCCGTCTGCCACTCGACCATTCCTGGCCGTGTTCCGCTAAGCTGACGGTTCTTTCGTGCGGTAGGACAAGGCCATGCTCCGGATGCGCGCAACCCGACCCAGTCACGGCTACCACCTGGCCGTCCTCTCGACGCTCGCGGCGGTGGCCGGGTCATTGCCCTGGGGGAGCGCCCTGGCGCAGTCCCGTACGGGGGAGGGCTATCCGAACCGGCCGATCCGGATGATCGTCGACTTCTCCGCCGGCGGGCTGTCCGACCAACTGGTGCGGGCGGTCGCGCCGCGGATGAGCGAGGCGCTCGGCCAGCCGATGGTGATGGACAACCGTCCAGGCGCTGCCGGTGCCCTCGCCTACAGCATCGTCGCCAAGGCGGTGCCGGACGGCTACACGCTGGTGACCCTGTCCACCGGTTTCTCGCTCAACCTGAACCTGGTTTCCAGGCTTCCCTTCGACACCGATCGCGACTTCATCGCGATCGGCCTGATCGGTACCACCCCGAACGTCCTGGTGACGTCGGCGAAGGGCCCGAAGACGGTCGCCGACCTGGTGGCGATGGTGAAGATGAAGCCCAACGCCACGAATGCCGCCTCGACCGGCATCGGTTCGACGCCCCACCTCACGCTCGAGCTGTTCAAGCGGGTGGCGGGGATCGACCCGACGCACGTGCCGTTCAACGGCAGCGGCCCGGCGATCGCTGACATGCTCGGCGGGCGGCTCGACTTCATGTTCGTGAACATGCCCGCCGCGCTCGGCCACATCAAGGGCGGGCGTATCCAGGCGCTGGCGGTCGGCAGCGAGCAGCGCACGCCGCTGCTGTCCGAGGTGCCCACCATGCAGGAGTCGGGCTACAAGGGCTTCCGTTCGACCAGCTGGGCCGGCGTCGGCGGACCATCAGCGCTGCCCCGGCCGATCGTCGCACGGCTGAGCAAGGAGCTGATCGCCGCGGTCGAGTCGGCCGACGTGCGCGAACGCATTGCCGCCGCCGGCGGGGAGGCACGTTCCTCGACACCGGAGCAGTTCCGGGCGTTCATCAAGGACGAGATCGCGCGCTGGGGTACGGTGATCAAGGAGGCCGGCGTGAAGGTCGACCGCTGACCCGGCGGCGTCAGTCGCGCGGGGTCTCGGGCCGTTCGCGGAAGCGCAGCGTGTAGCCGGCGAGCAGCGTCTCCCACAGGAAGCACACCAGCGCCAGCACGAAGCAGACCACGCCCGACAGGAAGCAGATCGCCACCAGCGGGCTGACCTTCGATGCGGTGGTCTCGCCGAGGAACAGCGACAGCACGGTCGCGCCGATCATCATCGCCGACAGCGTGAGCAGGCCCACCGAGGCGTTCACCACGCGCCCACGAAGCTTCAGGCGCCCCAGCTCCCAGTAGATGGCCTCGACCGCCGGCTGGTCCACCAGTCGGCCCTCGTGGATGCGTTCCTCGAGGTCGCGGGCCCGGTCGATGATCCGCCCCAGCCGGGTCGCCAGCGCGCCGATCAGCCCGCCGATCGCAGTCAGCATGAACACTGGCGCCACGGCGAGCTGGATCGCGTTCGACACGCCATCGATGACCATGGTTGGCTCCGCCATCTCAGCCCTTGGGCGGTGGCACGGCAGCCGGTGCCTGACCGCTGGCTGGCGTTGCTGCCCGCAGCGCCTGCAGCACACGCCGGCCGGCCCGTCCGTCCTGCGGCAGCCCGGCACTGGCCTGAAACGCGCTGATCGCCGCGCGGGTCCGGGCGCCGATGATCCCGTCGGGCGTGCCGATGTCGAAGCCGCGGTCGAGCAGGCGCTGCTGCACCTCGCGTCGCTCGGCGCGGCCGATGCCCGGATCGTCGGTGGGCCAGGGTGTGGCGAACGAGCCTCCTCCGCGCAGCCGGTCGGCCAGGTGGGCGATCGAGAGCGCGTAGGACTCGGCCGCGTTATAGGCGAAGATCGCGTCGAAGTTGCGGAACACGATGAACGCCGGGCCCTTTGCACCGGCCGGCAGCAGCAGCCCTGCCGGGCCGTTGCCTGACAGCGGGCTGCCGTCGAGCTGGCGGATGCCCAGTTCGCTCCACTGGGCGATCGACTGCTTCGTGCGCCGCCCGGCAGGGCCGCCGTAGCCCGGTGGCAGCCGGACCTCGTAGCCCCAGGGCTGGCCGGTGACCCATCCGGCCCGGCGCAGGTAGTTCGCGGTGGACCCTAGCGCGTCGGGGACCGAACCGATGATGTCGCGCCGGCCATCGCCGTCGAAGTCGATGGCCAGCCGCTGGTAGGTCGAAGGCATGAACTGCGTCTGGCCGAACGCGCCGGCCCACGACCCGACCAGCGCGGCAGCCGGGATGTCGCCGCTCTGCAGGATGCGCAGCGTCTCCAGCAGCTCTGCCCTGAAGAACGCCTGTCGCCGGCCAGAGCACGACAGCGTGGTGAGCGAGCGCACCAGCTCGCGCCGGCCCATGATCCGCCCGTAGTCCGATTCGACGCCCCAGACCGCCGCGATCACGAAACGGTCGACGCCGAACTTCTGTTCGGCCTGGGCCAGTACTGCAGCCCACTGATCCATCAGGCGCCGCCCATCGGCAACGCGCTCGTCGTCGACCAGGCCGGACAGGTAATCCCAGATCGGGATGGTGAACTCCGGCTGGCTGTCGAACGCCTTGAGGATGTCCGGGTCGGGCTGCACGCCAGCGAGCGCGGTGTCGAATACCTGCGCCGTCACGCCCTTGCCGGTCGCGATCGTGCGCAGTTCCTTCACGCAGGCCGGCCAGTCGCTGGCGGCGACCGGTGTAGCGACGAGCAGTGCCGCGGGCAACGCACCCAGTGCCCCCAGTGCCCAGACCATCGCGCGGCGCATCCCGCTCATGCGCCCGTCGGCAGGACGTGCGCGAACTTCTCGCGGATGCGTGCGTCCAGCCCGGCACTGGAGCGCGCGACGGCCGGGAAGCTGTCGCGCCGGATCCACGGCCGGCAGGCGTCGATCACCATGCGCGAGTTGAGTACCGGCTGTTCCTCGGGATAGGCCATCGGGTCGAGGCGGGTGCTCCAGCAGCCCTTCAGGATCTCGACGTCCTCGCGCGGGTCGACGCGCGTGCACATCGCCCAGACGACCTGGTCCATGTCGGCGGGGTTGATGTCGTCGTCGACCACGACCACGTAGCGGTTGCAGTACGCCGCCGCATGCACCTGCCCGGCGACCAGCCCGACCTGCTTCGAGTGGCCGGGATACATCTGCTTCACCGACACGGTGAGCCAGTAGCGGCCACCGCCGGCCTCGTGCGACCAGACACCGGTCACGCCCGGGATGCCGGCGCCTTCGAGCTGGCGCCACACCGCGCCCGCCCGGAAGTGGCCGCGATAGTAGCTGTCGTCGTTAGGTGGCACCGCCGGCACCACGCCGAGCAGCACCGGGTCGTTGCGGTGGAGCATGGAAGCCACGCGGATGACCGGCTGAGGCGACTTGCCGCTGCAGTAGTAGCCCGTCCACTCGCCGAGCGGGCCCTCGTCGATGCGGTCGTCCGGTGAGATGAAGCCCTCGTAGGCGATCTCGGCATGGGCCGGGATCGGCAGCCCGGTGATCGGCCCCTCGATCACCTGCACCGGTTCGCCGATCAGCGCGCCGGCTGCCTCGTACTCGTTCTTGCCGTACGGGATCTCCAGGCCGGCCACCATGAACAGCGCCGGGTGCACGCCGACCACCACCGCGATCGGGCAGCGCTCGCCCCGCTGGAAATACTTCTGCATCAGCAGGTCGCCGTGCTTGCCCTTCGAGCACATCACCGTCGCGATGTCGCGGTCGAACACCTGCCCGCGGTACGCCCCGTAGTTGATCCAGCCCGAATCCGGGTCCTTCATGATCACCATGCAGCCGGTGCCGATGTACGGGCCGCCGTCGCCCTCGTGCCACCGGGGCGTCGGGATCTTGAGCAGGTCGATGTCCTTGCCGTAGAGCACGTTCTCGAGCAGCTTGCCGGTCTTCACCACCTCGGGCTTGTGCGTGTCGGCACCGCCGATGTAGTTGCGCCAGTAGCGCACCAGGTCCATCTCGGTCGCGTTCTCGGGCAGGCCGAGCGTCATGGCGATGCGCCGCACGGAGGTGAGCACGTTGGCCAGCACCCGGTAGCCGCGCTGGAACCCGGGCACCTCGTCGAACAGCAGTGCCTGGCGGCCCATCTTCCGCTGGTAGATATCGACGATGCCGCCGATCTCTTCCATGCGCTCGGCGCCACTTACGTGCTGCAGTTCGCCGGCGGCTTCCATTCGCGCAAGCCAGCTCCGGAGGTCCTGGTTTTCCATCGTCGCCTCTCCTGGTTCCGTGGCCCGAGCAGGGCGCCGGGCCGCACTGGCGGCCGATTGCGGCACCCTGATCGATCGGTCACTGTCGACAGAACGGTATCAGAAAGCCGATGCCGACTGCGCTGACGCCCGATCGCGGGGTCCTGTTCCGCCCCTGCTCCTGAAGGCGGGCCAGCGCCGGGCCCGATCGAGTACCATCGGCGCGTCCAAAACCGGCCCGGCACGATGGCGATTCGATTCGACGATATCGGCAACCGGCTGCGCGCATTCCGCCTCGGATCGGGCCTGTCCGCCGACGAGATCGCACGCCGCCTGGACATCTCGCGCGCCGCGCTCTACCGCTTCGAGAAGGGCGAGGTGGCGAAGATCGAGACCCTCGGCCGGCTGTCGGAGCTGCTCGGCGTCTCGGTGCCCACGCTGCTCGGCGTGGGCGTCGAGTACATCGCCTCGGCGGTCGCCTACTTCGAGCGGCTGCGCCAGATCGAGGAGACGGCCGAGCAGATCATCGTGCTCGCCGGTCCGATCTCCTACCTGCTGGCGTCCGGGGCGTTCGACGAGACGCTCCAGCAGGTGCTGGCCGAGAGCATCCCGGCGGACCTGCCGGCCCGCGACCGGGCGATCGCCGAAGTCGCCGAGATCATGGCGATCCTGAAGGCGCGCAAGGCGCAGTACCTGCGCCGCCAGCCGGCCGTAGTCAACCTGATCTCGGCGAGCGAGATCGAACGCTTCCTGCACAACGGGCTGGTCGGGCGGCTCGACCTCGACGAGGCGGTGCGGGCCGAGCGCCGAGCGCAGGCGGCCCGCGAGGTGAGCCGGTTCGCGAAGCTCACCGAGGACCAGCCGATCGGCATCCAGGTCGGCATCGTGCCGGACACGCTGCCACATGCGAGCTTCCAGATCCTCCGCCAGCCGGACCGGCAGGTACTCGTGCTCTCGCCGTTCCGGCTCGGCGAGCAGCCGAACGTGCGCATCGGCGTGGCGATGATCACCTCGGCGCCCGAGGCGCTGGCGCTGCACCAGAAGGCGGCCGAGGAGATGTGGGGCCGGGCGCTGAAGGGCGCGGCGGCGGGCCGGTTCCTGCGCGGTCTGCTCGCGCGCTACCGGCCATGAGGACGTCGGCCGTCTCTTTTTTTGGAATCGGCTTGCTTTTGGGACACTCGCGCGATTAGAGTCGTTGGCTGTCGCGGCCGCTCCGGACCGCCTGAGGAGGTATCGTCGATGTCAGCCCATTCGTTCGCATCCGCGGCCGTCACGGTCGGGTCGCCGGACACCGGCCACTCGCCGCCGCAGTGTCCCGCCGAGGAGTCGGTGGTGAAGGTCGTCTCCCATGAGTGGGTCAACGACGAGTACAAGCACCTGGTGGTGACGGCCACGCCGAAGGCGCTCGCCGCCCAGCCCGGCCAGTTCTTCCACCTGCTCTGTCCGTCGCCGGACGAGGGCCAGCTCTGGTTCCGCCGTCCGCAGTCGGTCTATCGCATCCAGCGCTCCAGCGGCCGGCTGGAGTTCCTCTACAAGGTGGTCGGCCGTGGCACTCAGGGCCTGGCCACGCTCAAGCCGGGAGACGACCTCAACATGGTCGGGCCGCTGGGCGTTGGCTTCCACCTCAAGCCCGAGTGGAAGAACGTCGTGGTGCTGGGCCGCGGCGTCGGCCTCGCCACCATGGCGCCGATCTCGCAGTTCGCCGGCGAGAAGGGCATGCGGGTCACCGCGATCCTCTCGGCGCGCAGCCCGGAACTCGCGCTGGCTGCCGACCTGTTCGAGAGCGTGGGCAGCGTGGTGAAGGTGCTCGACACCGACGGCACGAGCGACATCGCCAACGTCGAGAAGATCCTGCGCCAGCTGATCGCCGAGAAGCGCGCCGATGCGTTCTTCACCTGCGGCTCGAACCGGCTGATGCAGCTCATGAAGAAGCTCGGCAAGGAGTTCGGCATCCCCGGGCAGATGGCGATGGAGCAGATCATGGCCTGCGGCCTCGGCCCCTGCTACATCTGCGTGCGCACCTTCGAGCGCAACGGCCAGAAGGAGATGCGCCGGGTGTGTGTGGAAGGTCCTGTGTTCGACCTGCAGGAGTGCCTGGGATGGTAGATCTCTCGGTCAACATCGGCAGCGTGAAGCTGGCCAACCCGGTGATGCCCGCCTCGGGCACCTTCTCGGTCGAGTTCTCGCAGATCATCGACCTCAACCGCCTCGGCGCGCTGGTGGCCAAGACCGTGTCGCGCGGCTATCGCGCGGGCAATCCGCCGCCACGGGTGTCGGAGATCGACTCCGGCATGATCAACTCGATCGGCCTGCCGACCAAGGGGCTGAAGTACTTCCAGGACGTGCAGGTCGCCGAGTACAAGCGCTTCACGCCGCCGCTGGTGTGCTCGATCTCGGCCGAGAGCATCGAGGACTTCGCGGCGATGGCGCGCGACGTGTCGGTGCCGGGTGTCGATGCGATCGAGATCAACATCTCGTGCCCGACCCGTGCACCTGGCGGCGGCAACTTCGCGCTGAACGAGGAGCACACCTACAAGGTGGTGAAGCTCTGCCGCGAGGCGACGCAGCTGCCCATCTGGGCGAAACTCTCGCCCAATGCCGGCGAGATCGGCGCGGTGGCCGAGGCGGCCGAGAAGGGTGGTGCCAACGCGATCACCGTGTCCAACACCATCCTCGGGCTGAAGATCAACATCGACACCCGGCTGTCGTACATCGGCAACGGCTACGGCGGCATCTCCGGCCCGGGCGTGAAGCCGATCATCATGCGCATGGTCCACCAGTGCTCGAAGTGCGTGAAGATCCCGATCATCGGCGTGGGCGGCATCTCGCGCGCCGAAGATGTGATCGAGTACCTGATGGCCGGCGCCACCGCGGTGCAGGTCGGCTACGCGAGCTTCCGCAACCCGACCGCGATGATCGCGATGATCGAGGGCATCGAGAAGTGGTGCGAGGCCCACGGCGTGGCGAAGGTGTCCGAGCTCACCGGTTCGATGGTCGATCATCCGCCGCGCGACACGTACGAGGCCGGTATGATGGGCATCAGCTGAACGCAAGAGGCCTGCGATGCCCACCGAGACCCCTTCACCCGCCGTCGACCGCATCACGATCCGCAAGCCGGACGACTGGCACCTGCACGTGCGCGACGGCGCGATGCTCAGGGCATCGCTGCCGTTCACCGCGCGCAACTTCGGCCGCGCGATCATCATGCCGAACCTGCTGCCACCGGTGACCACGGTGAAGGACGCCATCGCCTACCGCGAGCGCATCCACCAGGCGCTGCCGGAAGGTTCGCGGTTCCAGCCGCTGATGACCTGCTACCTGCACGACCAGACCGATCCGGACGACGTCGAGGCAGGCTTCCGCGATGGCGTGTTCACCGCGGTGAAGCTCTATCCCGCCAATGCCACCACGAACTCGGCGGCGGGCGTCACCGACTACCGGAAGATCCGGCCGGTGATGGCGCGCATGGAGAAGATCGGCATCCCGTTGCTGATGCATGGTGAGGAAGTCGATCCCGAGGTCGACGTATTCGACCGCGAGGCGGTCTGGATCGAGCGCCGGCTGCAGCCCTGGACGAAGGATTTCCCGGGACTGAAGTTCGTGCTCGAGCACATCAGCTCGAAGATCGCCGTCGACTACATCCGCAGCGCGGCGCCTCAGGTCGGCGCCACGATCACGCCCTACCACCTCACGCACAACCGCACCGACTGGCTCGGCTGGGGCAACCGTCCGTATCTGTACTGCATGCCGGTGATCAAGACCGAAGCCGACCGGCGCGCGCTGGTCGAGGCCGCGACCTCGGGAGATCCCAGCTTCTTCCTCGGCACTGACTCCGCGCCCCATCCGGTCGAGCGCAAGCTGGCCGTGGTCGGCTCCGCCGGCCTGTTCAATGCGCCGGTGGCGATCGAGCAGTACACCCGCGTGTTCGAGCAGGCGGGCGCGCTCGACAAGCTCGAAGGGTTCACCTCGCTCAACGGGCCGAGGCACTACGGCCTGCCCGCCAATGCCGAGACGATCACCCTCGAGCGCAGCAGCTGGACCGCGCCCGAGGAGGTCAAGGTCGACGGCCCCGACGGACGTGCACTGGTCTACCGCGGCGGCGAACAGATCGAATGGCGAGTGGTCGGCTGACTCCGCCCCCCAACTGACCCACCGCCTCCCGATGGAATTCGACAACGCCTTCGACGTACCCCTGCCACCGGCCGAGGCCTGGACCTGGCTGCTCGACATCGAGCGCATCGCCACCTGCCTGCCCGGTGCCGAGCTGACCGAAGTGGTGGATGCCCAGACCTACAAGGGCAGGGTGGGCGTGCGGCTCGGCCCGGTCGCGCTGTCGTTCGTCGGCCAGGCGAAGCTCGAGGCGGTCGACGATGCGGCCCGTCGCGCACGGATGCGTGCCACCGGTGCCGACTCCAAGGGGCGCGGCAGCACTTCGGCGCTGATCGACTTCGCCCTCGAGCCGCTGGGCGATGGCGGGACCACGCGCGTGAACATCCACAGCAACGTCACGCTGACCGGATCGGTCGCGCAGTACGGACGCGGGTCGGGCATGATCCAGAGCGTCGCCGCGCAGCTGATCGGGCAGTTCGGCGAATGCCTGCGGGGCCGGATCACCGAGGCGGGTGCCGCGGCAGCGCCTGCGGCGGTGCCCGGTGCACCGACGGAGGCTGCCGCGACCCCTGGCGGTGCGGCGTCCGGGGCGGTGGGGCAGGCCGACAGGGCAGCGCGCGGGACGACCGCCGCGCCGGCGAAGCCGATCTCCGGCTTCTCGCTGCTGTTGCGTGCCCTGCTCGCGTCGTTGCGCAACCTGTTCGGCGGGAAGAAACCATGAAGGCAGGATCGTTCGAGTGGCATCCGGCGCGCAGCGCCGATGAGGCAGTCGCCCTGCTGGCCGAGTACGCACCGCAGGACGGGCGCGTGATCGCCGGCGGCCAGAGCCTGGTGCCAAGCATGGCTTTGCGCCTGGCATTCCCGGCGCACCTCATCGACATCAACGGCGTCGAGGAGTTCTCGCGGGTACGGGTCGAGGCGGGCGAACTGGTGGTGGGCGCCTGCGTGCGCCACGCGGCCTTCCACCAGCCGGTCGAGCCGGGCCCGCTCGGGCGCCTGCTCTCCCGGGTGGTGCACGACATCGCCCACTGGCCCATCCGTCAGCGCGGCACCTTCTGCGGCAGCCTCGCCAATGCCGATCCTGCGTCGGAGTGGTGCCTGGTCGCGGCGACGCTCGGCGCACGCATGGTCGCGCGCAGCGTGCGCGGCACGCGGGTGATCGAGGCGGCCGATTGGTTCCACGGCATCATGACCACCGCCCTGGCGGATGACGAACTGCTGGCCGAGGTGCGCATCCCGCTGCTGCCCACGGGCAGCAGGGCCGGCTTCTACGAGTTCAGCCGGCGCGCGGGCGACTATGCGCTGGCGATGGCGCTGGTCGCCTGGCGCGACGACGGCGGCCGGATGCGCGAGGGACGCATCGGCACCGGCAGCATCGAGGTGCAGCCGCGCCGCATCGCCACCGCCGAGGCGCTGCTCGACGGCCGGCCAGCGTCGGCCGAGGCGTTCGCGGAGGCGGCTGCAGCCGTGTCGGCAGCGGTCGATCCGCTCGAGGACTTCCACACCAGCGCCGGCTACCGCCGCGACCTGATCGGCACCGCGGTACGTCGAGCGTTCGAACAGGCAGGGGACTGACCCGATGGCAACGAAGATGGCGATCACGCTCCACGTGAACGGCACCGAGCACGAGGTACGGGTCGAGCCGCGCAGGACCCTGTCCGATGCGCTGCGCACCGACTGCGGGCTCACCGGCACCAACGTCGGCTGCGAACATGGCGTCTGTGGCGCCTGCACCGTGCTGATGGATGGCGTGCCCGTGCGCTCCTGCCTGATCTTCGCCGTGCAGGCGCAGGGGCATGAGCTGCGCACGGTCGAGGGCCTGGCCAGTGACGGCGCGCTGCATCCGCTGCAGCAGGCGTTCATCGACAACCATGCGCTGCAGTGCGGCTTCTGCACCTCCGGCTTTCTGATGCTGTCGGCCGGGACGCTGGAGCAGCAGCCGGACATCGACGACGAGGCGCTGCGCGAGGTGCTGTCCTCCAACCTGTGCCGGTGCACTGGCTACCAGAACATCCTGCGTGCGGTACGCCAGGTGCGCGATGCCGGCAAGGAAGCGGCCCGATGAGCGCGCACGGCCCGAGCAGCCTGAAGCCCGGCGAGCGCCACAACGGCGACGCCAACCCGCGCCGCCGGTTCGTCGGCCAGAGCGTAACCCGGCTTGAGGACCCGCCCCTGGTCACTGGCCGCGGCACCTACGTCGGCAACCTGAACTTCCCGCACCAGCTGCACATGCGGGTGGTGCGCTCGACCTGGGCGCACGCGATCATCCGCTCGATCGATGTCTCCGCCGCGCTGGCCCACCCCGGCTGCCGCGGTGTGTGGACCGGCGCGGACGTCGCCGACATCCCGCCGATCACCTTCCGCCCGACCAGCGTCAAGGGGCTGGAACCGTACCGCCAGTACATTCTCGCGCGCGACCGCGTGCGCTACGTTGGCGAGCCCATCGCAGTGGTGTTCGCCGAGGATCCCTACGTCGCCGAGGACCTCGCTGATCTGGTCACGATGGACGCCGAACCGCTGCCGGTGATCCTCTCCGCCGATGCGCCGCCCGGCGAGTTCGCGCCCGGGCTCTCGACCGAGGCGGTCGTGATGCGCAAGGCGTTCGGGGACATCGAGGCCGCGCTGCGCGACGCCTGCAAGGTGGTCGAGGTCGACGTCCGCGTCGGCCGGCATTCCGGCGTGCCGATGGAGAACCGCGGCGCGCTCGCGCGCATCGACCACTCGCGCGACGTGCTCGAATGCTACGGTCAGGGCAAGCGCCCGCACGCGCACCGCGACGCGGTGGCCGCCCTGATCGGGCGCAGCCCGGCGAGCATGCACTTCTACGAAGGTCACATCGGCGGCGGCTTCGGCGTGCGCGGCGAGATCTACCCTGAAGATGTCCTGACCTGCCTGGCGGCGCAGCGTTTCGACCGCCCGGTGAAATGGGTGGAGGACCGGCGCGAGAACCTGCTCGCCTGCAACCATTCGCGCGAGCAGCACCACGTGGTGCGCGGTGCCTTCGATCGCGACGGCCGCCTGCTCGGCATCGACGCGAAGCTGTGGCACGACCAGGGGGCCTACGTGCGCACCCACGGCGCGCGCGTGCCCGACATGGCGATGGGCACGCTGATCGGCACCTACCACGTGCCGGCCTACCGCACGGTCGGCTACATACGCATGACTCACAAGACGCCGGCGGCCACCTACCGCTCGCCGGGACGGTTCGAATCCACCTACGCCTGCGAGCGGCTGATGGATGCCGCGGCCGAGGCGTTCGGGTTGTCGCGCATCGAGATCCGCCGGCGCAACCTGATCCCGAAGGACGCATACCCGTACGCGCGCGCGATGGACATCCTCGACCACCCGGTCGAACTCGACTCCGGCGACTTCGCCGGCCTGCTCGACAAGGCCCTGGTGCACATGGGCTGGGAGCAGATGCAGGCCGAGGTCGCGGCGCGGCGCGCCGGGGGTGAATGCGTCGGCCTCGGCATGGGCTTCTTCATGGAGAAGAGCGGGCTGGGGCCGGTCGACGGCGCGAAGGTGACCGTCGACACCCGCGGCAAGGTGCAGGTGATCACCGGAGCCTCCTCGATCGGCCAGGGCGTGGAGACGGTGATGGCACAGATCGCCGCCGATGCCCTGGGCGTCGAGTACCGTGACGTCAAGGTGATCCACGGACGCACCGACCTGCTGGAATACGGCATCGGCTCGCATGCCTCGCGCGCCACGGTGATGACCGGTGGCGCGACCCGCATGGCCGCGCTCAACGTTCGGCGCAAGGCACTCGAGTTCGCGGCGCGGCACATGGTCGAGGCACCGGTCGAACTGCTCGACATCGTCGAGGGCCAGGTGGTGCGCGTCGACCGTCCCGGAGAGCCGGGCATCCCGCTCGGCAAGGTCGCGGCGGCACTCGCCCCCAGCCCCGAGACGGTCGCCTTCGGCAATCCCGGCCTGACCGCTGAGGGATGGTTCGAGACCGCCGGCATGACCCATCCGTACGGCATCCACACCGCGCTGGTGAAGGTCGATCCCGAGACCGGTCAGGTGAAGGTCGAGCGATTCCACGTGGCCTACGACATCGGCTGCGCGATCAACCCGATGCTGGTCGAGGGGCAGATCGTCGGTGGCGTGGCGCAGGGTCTGGGCGGCGCCTTGTACGAGGAGTTCGTGTACGACGAGCGCGGCGAGCCGCTGTCGGTGACCTTCGCCGACTACCTGATGCCCACCATCGGCGAGATGCCGACGGTGGACGTGCTGCTGACCGAGGATGCGCCCAGCCCGAACAACGCGCTTGGCATGAAAGGTGCTGGCGAGGCTGGCATCACCGGCGTGGGCGCGGCGATCGCCGCGGCGATTGACGATGCGATCGGCATCCCCAACGCGATCACGCGCCTGCCGGTGACGCCGCAGCGTCTCAAGGCACTGTTGCAGGAGCAGCGCGCCGGCAGGACCTGAGGCCGCGCGTCAGTCGCGGCACGGATTTTCCCTGTTGTCCGGGCCCTGCGCCCGACGTTCACCGGAGGTCGAAGATGACGAGGTCGAAGATGCAGGTATCGATGCTGGGGTCGGCCCTGCTGGCTGGGGTGCTCGCCACCGGTCCGGTGGTGGCCCAGGCGCAGGCCTGGCCGGTCAAGCCGATCCGGATGGTGGTGCCGTTCCCGGTCGGCGGCGGATCGGACTCCACCGCGCGCATCCTGGCGCAGCGCCTGCAGGACCGGCTGAAGCAGCAGATCATCGTCGAGAACCGCACCGGCGCTGGCGGTGCGATCGGCACCGAGTACGCGGCCCGCGCAGCCCCCGACGGCTACACGCTGCTGCTCGGGTCGGCCTCCGAGATCGTGATGCTGCCGGCGGTGGCGAACAAGCTGAGCTTCGATCCGCTGAAGGATTTCGTCGCCATCGGCCGCGTCGCAGATGTGCCGCTGCTGCTGGTCACTCACCCGGCGCTGCCGGTGAAGAACGCCCGCGAGCTGGTCGAACTCGCCCGCAAGCGGCCGGGCGACATCAACTACGGTTCGGCCGGCAATGGCTCAACCTCGCACCTGTCGATGGCCCTGTTCAACTCGATCACCGGCACGAAGATGGTGCACGTGCCGTACAAGGGCAGCGTGCAGGCCACCACCGATCTGGTGGCCGGGATGCTCCAGGCCGGCACCAACACGATGCCGGCGGCGCTGCCGTTCGTGAAGAGCGGCCGGCTGCGTGCGCTGGCGATCACCACCCCGCGCCGCTCGCCGCTGCTGCCCGACGTGCCGACGGTGGCCGAGTCCGGCGTCCCCGGCTATGAGGTGACACTGTGGACCGGGCTGTTCGCACCGACCGGCACCCCGAAGGATGTGGTCGCACTGCTCGGCCGCGAGACCGAGGGTGCCCTGGCGCAGGCCGACACCCGCGAGGCGCTGTCGAAGCTCGGCTCCGAGGCCAACTTCTCGCCGCTGGAGCCGTTCACCGCGTTCCTGCGCGCCGACCATGCCCGCTGGGTGAAGGTCACGCGCGAAGCGAACATCCGTCTCGACCAGCAATGACCGCCGGCCCGCGCGCCGCGACGACCGCACGATGAAGCCGCCTGCCTTCGCCTACCATGATCCCGGCACCGTCGATGAAGCCTGCCGGCTGATGTCGACGCTCGACAACGCCAGGGCGCTCGCTGGCGGCCAGTCGATGATGCCGATGCTCAACATGCGCTTCGTGCTGCCCGACCATGTGGTCGACCTCGGCCGTATCGCCTCGCTGGCTGCGATCGAGGAAGGGCAGGAGGCGTTGCGCATCGGTGCCATGGTTCGCCAGCGCGACCTCGAGCATTCGCCGGTGGTGGCCCGCCGCTGCCCGCTGCTCGTCGACGCGATCCAGTGGGTCGGGCACCGCCAGACGCGCAACCGCGGCACGATCGGCGGTTCGCTCTGCCAGCTCGACCCGGCGGCCGAGCTGCCGGCGGTCTGCGCCGCGCTCGATGCCACGCTCACCGTGCAGAGCGCGCGCGGAACACGTTCGATGCCGTTCGCCGAGTTCCCGGCCGGCTACATGACGCCCTCGCTCGA
Organism: Betaproteobacteria bacterium; assembly: GCA_947458835.1. Lineage (GTDB taxonomy): Bacteria > Pseudomonadota > Gammaproteobacteria > Burkholderiales > CAIKXV01 > CAIKXV01. The sequence goes on from CANHBC010000073.1 coordinate 15,074, forward strand.
GCCCGACGAACTGCTCACCGCGATCGAACTGCCCGATTGGCCGCAGGGCCATGGCCATGGCTTCGTCGAATTCGCCCGCCGCCATGGCGACTACGCGATCGTGCTCGCTGCGGCGCTGCTGGCGGTGGATGCCGGCGGCCGCATCACGCGGGTCTCGGTCACGCTGGGTGGCATCGGCCCGGCACCGGTGCGCGTGCGCGCGGTCGAGCAGGCGCTGGTCGGGCAGGTCGCCGCGGCCGGCCTGTTCCGCGAGGCCGCCGAGGCCTGCCGCGGGCTCGAGGCCATGGAGGACGTGCACGCACCTGCCTCGTACCGGCAGCAGCTCGCGGTGGTGATGGCCCGCCGGGCGCTCGACGCGGCGCTGGCCAGCCTTGCGCCGTCCCGCGGCACCGCCCACTGAACCCGAGCCGAACCCGAGGCCTGCGATGGACACCACGCTTTCCCGAACGATATCGCTGAAGGTCAATGGCAGCGCGGTGCAGGCGACGGTCGACGTGCGGCACACGCTCGCCGACTTCCTGCGCCACCAGCTCGAACTCACCGGCACCCACCTCGGCTGCGAACACGGCGTGTGCGGGGCCTGCACGGTGCTGGTCGACGGTCGTTCCGCGCGTGGCTGCCTGATGCTCGCGGTGCAGGCCCACGGCCGCGAGGTCACCACCGTCGAGGGCCTCGCCGGTGCCGATGGCCGGCTGCATCCGCTGCAGCAGGCGTTCAAGGACCACCACGGATTACAGTGCGGCTTCTGCACGCCGGGCATGCTGACCACGCTGTCGGAGCTGCTGGCCGACAACCCGGACCCGAGCGAGGCGCAGGTTCGGGTGGCGATCTCCGGCAACCTGTGCCGCTGCACCGGCTACCAGTCGATCGTCGACGCCACGCTCGCCGCCGCGAAGTCGATGCGCGCGTCCGGAGCGGCGCGATGAGTGCCCCGGCCGTGTCGGGGCAGGCGCCGATCGTGGACCCCGCGCGTCCCGGCGACAGCCTGATCGGCGCCAGCGTCCCGCGGCTCGAGGACGACGCGCTGGTCACCGGCCGCGGCCGGTTCGTCGACGATATCCACATGCCCGGCCTGCTGCAGGCGGCCTTCGTGCGCAGCCCGCATGCGCACGCGGCGATCCGCCGCATCGACGCATCGGCGGCGCTCGCGCTGCCCGGTGTACATGCGGTGTACACCTGCGAGGATTTCCGACCGTATCTCGCCACCGACCGGCTGGTGGTCGGCCTGCCCAGCTCGCACTACAAGCAGGACCACCATCGGCAGGTGCTCGCCGCGGACGAGGCAGTCCATGTCGGTGAGCCGGTCGCGATCGTGCTGGCCGACAGCCGCTACCTGGCCGAGGACGCGGCGACGCTGGTCGAGGTGGACTTCGATCCGCTGCCGGCGGTGTCGGACTGCCGTGCAGCGCTGGCCGCCGACGCGCCGCTGGTGCATCGCGAGTCGCCGCACAATCTGCTGGCCGAGTTCGACATGAACTACGGCGAGGCCGCGCGGGTGTTCTCCGAGGCGGAGCACGTGTTCCGTGACTCGTTCTGGCAGCACCGCGGCGGCAGCCATTCGATCGAATGTCGCGGCTGCGTCGCCCGCCACGATGCGCTCGAGGATCGCACCACGCTCTGGACGTCCACCCAGATGCCGCACGCGGCCGCGCGCGTGATCTGCGAGGTCCTCGGCCTGCACGAGAACCAGGTGCGCGTGGCCACGCCCGACGTGGGCGGCGGTTTCGGGCCGAAGCTGGTCACCTATCCCGAGGAGATCTGCGTGACGCTCGCTGCGCGGCTGTGCGGCCGCCCGGTCAAGTGGATCGAGGACCGCCGCGAGCACTTCATCGCGACCACCCAGGAGCGCGACCAGTACTGGGACACCGAGGTCGCGGTGGACGACCAGGGTCGCGTGCTCGGCATCCGCGGCACGATCGTGCACGACCACGGCGCATACACCGCCCGCGGCATCAACCTCGCGCACAACTCGGCCGAGAACGTGCCGCTGGGCTACGAGGTGCCGCACTACGCGATGAACGTGAAGGTCGCGCTCACCAACAAGGTGCCGGTCACGCCGGTGCGCGGCGCCGGCCATCCCCAGGGCACGTTCGTGATGGAACGGCTGCTCGACCGGGTCGCGCGGGAGTTGAAGCTCGACCGCGCCGAGGTCCGCCGGCGCAACATGATCCCGGCGGCGAAGATGCCCTACCGCACGCAGCTCAAGGCGCGTGGCGGCGAGTGGGTGACTCTGGACAGCGGTGACTTCCCGGCCTGCTTCGCCGAGGCGCTCGCGCGCGCCGACTGGAACGGTTTCCCGGCGCGCCAGGCGCAGGCCAGGGCCGAGGGGCGGTACCTCGGCATCGGGCTGTCGAACTTCGTCAAGGGTACCGGCCGCGGGCCGTTCGAATCAGTGACCGTGCGCATCGGCCCCTCGGGCAAGGTGCACGTGTACGCGGGCGCCGCCGCCATGGGGCAGGGCACCCGCACGATGCTGTCGCAGTTGGTCGCCGAACAGCTCGGCCGCGACCTGTCGAACATCACCGTCACCACCGGCGACACCGCGGCCACCGCGATGGGACTGGGCGGGTCGAACAGCCGGCAGACGGTGGTTGCCGGGTCGTCGGCGCACGTGGCCGCGCAGAAGGTGCGCGCGAAGGTGCTCAAGGTCGCGGCGGTGCTGCTCCAGGCCGCCGAGGCCGAGCTGGAGATCGTCGGAGCCGAGGTCGTGGTCAACGGACAGACCGCGCGCCGGGTCGGGCTGGGTACCATCGCGCGCTCGCTGGTGGGCACCGCGGGCTATTCGCTGCCGGGCGGCGTCGATGCCGGCCTGGAGGCGACCGAGCAGGTGCTGATCGACGAGATGGCGTTCTCCAGCGGTTCGGCGGTGGTCGAGGTCGAGGTCGATCCCGAAACCGGCGGGGTCACGATCCGCCGCCTGGTGTTCGTGCACGATGCCGGGCGCATGATCAACCCGATGGTGATCGACGGCCAGCTGGCCGGCGGCATCGCCCACGGCATCGGCAATGCGCTGTTCGAATGGATGGGCTTCGACGAAAACGCCCAGCCGGTGACGACCAACCTGGGCGAATACCTGCTGGTCACCTCGACCGAGATGCCGCGCATGGAACTGCACCACCGCGAGTCGCCCACCCCGGGCAATCCGCTGGGCGTGAAGGGCGTGGGCGAGTGCGGCGTGATCCCGATGACCCCGGCCATCATGTCGGCGATCGAGGACGCGCTGTCGCCGTTCAATGTCCGGATCAGCCAGACACCGATCACCCCGGCGCAGCTGTATGCGCTGATCGAGCAGGGGCGGCAGTCATGAGCCCGCGACGCGTGTCCCCGCGCACCGGGCGCCCGGATGGCCGTCGCCGGCTGATCGGTGCGGCCGCAGGTGCCGTTGCCTCCGGCGTGGCCGGGCCGCTGTTCGCGCAGCCGGCCTATCCGTCGCGGCCGGTTCGGCTGGTCGTCGCCTTCGGTGCCGGCGGGATCGCCGACACGATCGCACGCACCCTGAGCCATCGTCTGTCCGAGCGGCTGGGCCAGCCGGTGATCGTCGACAACCGTCCGGGTGCCGGCGGCGCGCTCGGCGCGCGGATCGTCGGCCAGGCGCAGCCCGATGGACACACCCTTCTGGTGACTACCGCCGCGGTGTCGGTGAACGCGAACGTCGGCAAGGACACGATCGATCCCTCGACCGGGCTCACGCCGATCGTCAACGCGGCCAGCACGCCGACGATCTTCGCGGTGCATTCGGCGAGTCCTGCCAGGGGGCTGATGGACTTCCTGAAGGCAACCCGGTC
>CANHBC010000074.1 GCA_947458835.1 Betaproteobacteria bacterium
GATGCCAGCCTGCGCGCCAAAGGACGCACCGGCCCAGGCGGCGAGCGAACCCGCGAAGGCGGCCAGGCCGAGCACCAGCAGGTAGAACGTCCCGCTCGTCATCTCGACGATCAGCAGGAGGAAGCCGGCCAGGATCCAGTACAGGTAGGGACTCATCGAGGGAAACCGGAGGACGACGGCGGAGGGACGGTCTTGCGGCACGTCCGGCGGGGACCGACCGCTGGCCAGACGCGGCCACTACCGCGCCGCCAGACGGCGACGGCATCCGCCGGATCATACCGCGCGGCCGTCAGTTCAAGCGCGAGGCCAGGATCTGGAGTTCCACCACGCGCGAACGCACCTCGTCGGCGTCGGCCGCCAGCGGCGCCAGTTCGAGGTAGCGGCGGTAGTCTGCAAGCGCCGCGCCGAAGCAGTCGAGCCGGTGGTACAGCCAGCCCCGGTCACGCAGTTCGGTGGCCGCGGTGGGCGTGAGCATCACGATCCGGTCGACGGCAACCAGCGCATCCCCGAACCGCTCGGCTTCGAGGTAGACCGCCTTCAGGTTGCGCAGCATCCGCGCCAGGATCTCGCGGCGCGAAGCTGCGGTCAGCAGCGCGGACACCTCGGCGCGCGACGGACGGTGGCCCAGTCGCAGCGCACCGAGCCGGCGCTGCAGTTCGTCGATCGACAGGGACGCGCCGCCGAGGAACGGATCGAGCACGGCAGCACCGTCGGCCAGCGCGCACCGGACCAGGAAGTGCTGGGGAAACGAGAGCCCGTCCAGCGCCAGGCCGATCCGCCGTCCCACCTCGATGTAGACGATCGACAGCGTGATCGGGATGCCCACCCGGCGCTCCAGCACCTCGTTCAGGAAGCTGTTGCGCGGGTCGGCGAAATCCGACGCGTTGGGCCCGAACCCCTGCTCCTCGAACAGGAACCGGTTGAGGGCCCGGATGCGCTCGACGTCGCCCGCCTCCTCGGACAGTCGCGCCCGAAGCACCGCGCCCATCGTGTCCAGCCGCGCGAGATAGCGCGCGACGTCAAGGTCCGGGTAGTGCTCCTGGGCGATCAGCAGCGCGCCCTCGGCGAGGCTGCCCGCCGCCGCGTTCGATTCGACCAGCCGCTGCAGGCGAGCGGCGGCCTCGGCGTTGCGTACCGCCAGCGCTGCCGTTGGCCTCATGCCGTGCACTCCCGATAGTGGTCGAGCCGACCCTCGGCATCCACCGCCTCCAGACGGACGGTGAAACCCCACAGACGCACCAGATGCTTGAGCACTTCGGTCGCCTCGGAGGACACCAGCGGCCGGTTGCGGTGGATCTGGTGGCGCAGGACGAGCGACCGGTCGGTGTCGCGCTCGTAGCGCACGACCTGCACGTCGGGCATCGAGACGTCCCGGTTGAAGTGCTGGGCGAGCAGGCGGCGCACGCGCCGGTAGCCTTCCTCGTTGTGGATGCTGTCGATCTCGAGGTAGGACTTCGATTCATGGTCGGCCACGGTAAACAGCCGGAATTCACGGATCAGCTTCGGAGACAGGTACTGGGCGATGAACGACTCGTCCTTGAAGTTGCGCATCGCGAAGTCCAGCACCTTCAGCCAGTCGCCACCGGCGATGTCCGGGAACCAGTGCCGGTCCTCGTCGGTGGGCGTCTCGCAGATGCGCCGGATGTCGCGCATCATGGCGAAGCCGAGCGCGTACGGGTTGATGCCACCGTAGCCCCGCTCGTCGAACCCGCGCTGGGTGACCACGTTCGTGTGCACCTGAAGGAACTCGATCATGAAGCCATCCTCGAGCTGACCCTTGTCGTACATCCGGTTGAGCAGCGTGTAGTGCCAGAAGGTGGCCCAGCCCTCGTTCATCACCTTGGTCAGGCCCTGGGGATAGAAGTACTGCGACACCTTGCGCACGATGCGCACGATCTCGCGCTGCCACGGCGCGAGCTTCGGGGAGTGCTTCTCGATGAAGTAGAGGATATTCTCCTCCGGCTCGGCCGGAAACACGCTGCGTTTCCTGGCCCCGGCCTTGCCGGAGCCCGACGTGGGTACCGTGCGCCAGAGGTCGTTGAACTGGCGCTGGATGTACTCGTTGCGCTCGGACATGCGCGCCTCTTCTTCGCGCGCCGACAGCGGTTGCGGACGCCGGTAGCGGTCGACGCCATAGCTCATCAGCGCGTGGCAGGAATCGAGCACCTCCTCCACCGCGCCGATGCCATGGCGCTCCTCGCATTCCATCACGTAGCGCCGGGCGAACACCAGGTAGTCGAGGATCGCGTCGGCGGCGGTCCACTGCCTGAACAGGTAGTTTCCCTTGAAGAAGGAGTTGTGCCCGTAGCTCGCATGCGCGACCACCAGTGCCTGCATCATCATGGAGTTCTCCTCCATGAGGTAGGCGATGCACGGGTTCGAGTTGATGACGATCTCGTAGGCGAGTCCCTGTGCCCCCTTGCGGTAGGCCTGCTCGTTGCGGATGAACTCTTTGCCGAACGACCAGTGCGGGTAGCCGATCGGCAGGCCGACGCTCGCATAGGCGTCGAGCATCTGCTCCGAGGTGATCACCTCGATCTGGTTCGGGTAGGTGTCCAGCCCGAACTCCGCGGCGGTGGCGCGGATCTCGCGTTCGTACTCGTCGATCAGTTCGAACGTCCAGTCGGGCCCCTGGGGCAACCGCTTGCCACGAACCTGAATGCCGGCGCTCATCTCAGGTGGCCTCTTTCTTGAACAGCTCGTGGAACACCGGATAGATCTCGTCGCGCTCGCACACCCGCCGCATCGCGAAGTTCGGCGCGGTCGAGGTCAGCGTGTCGTACTCCACCCACAGGCTGCTCTGGCGCGCATCCTTCCCGTCGGGCACCTCGACGTAGGCGAAGTAGCGGCAGGCCGGGATGATCTTCTCGCCGAGGAAGCGGGCACTCTTGCCCGCATCGCTGCCGAAGGCATCGCCGTCGGAGGCCTGCGCGGCGTAGATGTTCCACTGCCCGACCGGGAAGCGCTCCGCCTGGATCTGGTGCATCAGTTCCAGGGCGGAGAGCACGACCGTGCCACCTGACTTCGGATCATGGAAGAAGGTGGCCTCGTCGACCTCCTCGGCGTTGTCGGTGTGGCGCACGAAGACGATCTCCACCTTCTCGTACTTGCGCGACAGGAACAGGTAGAGCAGCGTGAAGAAACGCTTCGCTACGTCCTTCTTGCGCTCATCCATGGAGGCCGAGACGTCCATCAGGCAGAACATCACCGCCCGCGCGACCGGCTGGGGCACGAACACGCGGTGGCGGTAGCGCAGGTCGAGGTCGTCGAGGAAGGGCACCCGCATGAGCCGGGCCTCGATGTCGGCGACCACGGCCTCCAGGCGCGCGAGTTCGTCGGCCGGCGCGCCCCGGGCCTGCGCCTCGGCCAGCGCGTGGCCGGCCGCCTCGAGTTCCCGCCGGATCGGTGCCGACAGGGCCATCCGTCGCCCGAGCGAACGCGTCATCGTGCGCGGCACGGACAGGTTGGTCGGCGAGCCCTCGACCACGTAGCCGGCCCGCACCATCTTCCGCTGCTGCACGGCACCCAGATAGTTGCGGACCAGGTTGGGCAGCTCGAGGTCGTCGAAGAAGATGCTCAGGAACTCCTCGCGCGAGAGCGTGAACACGAAGGCGTCGGTGGATTCGCCCTCGCCCGGCTCGCCGCCGCCACCGCCCTCGCCACCCTGCGGTCGCTGGATGGTATCCCCCGGGGAGAACTCGCGGTTGCCCGGGTGCACGGTCTCGCGGTTGCCGCCCGGCCCGTGCCGGAACGACGGCTCGGAGATGTCGCGCGCCGGCAGGTTCACCTCGCCACCGCCGTCGATGTCGGTGATCGACCGCTTGTCGACCAGGTCGCCGACGGCACGCTTGAGCTGTTCCTTGTAGCGACGGATGAACCGCTGGCGGTTGGTGGCGCTCTTGTTCCCGCCGTTCAGTCGGCGATCGATCAGGTGGACGCTGCCGGCCATGGGATCCCGCCTACTGTGATTTGCGCACCCGGAGATACCACTCGCAGAGCAGGCGCACCTGCTTGTCGGTATAGCCCTTGGCGACCATGCGCTCAACGAAGCTCTGGTGCTTCTGTCTCTCGTCGGCCGAGGCCTTTGCGTTGAACGAGATGACCGGCAGCAGGTCTTCGGTGTTCGAGAACATCTTCTTCTCGATCACCTCGCGCATCTTCTCGAAGCTGTTCCACGCCGGGTTGCGCCCGGCGTTGCCCGCGCGCGCGCGGAGCACGAAATTGACGATCTCGTTGCGGAAGTCCTTCGGATTCGCGATCCCGGCCGGCTTCTCGATCTTCTCGAGCTCGGCGTTCAGCGCCCCGCGGTCGAAGATCTCGCCGGTCTCGGGATCCCGGAACTCCTCGTCCTGGATCCAGCAGTCGGCATAGGTCACGTAGCGATCGAAGATGTTCTGTCCGTACTCCGAGTACGACTCGAGGTAGGCGGTCTGGATCTCCTTGCCGATGAACTCGGCGTAGCGCGGCGAGAGGTAGCCCTTGATGAAGTCCAGGTAGCGTCGCTTACTGTCCTCCGGAAGATCCTCGCGCGAGAGCTTCTGCTCGAGCACATACATCAGGTGCACCGGATTGGCGGCCACCTCGACCTGATCGTAATTGAACACCGCCGACAGGATCTTGTACGAGAACCGGGTCGACACCCCGTTCATGCCCTCGTCCAGGCCGGCGTAGTCACGGTACTCCTGGTAGGACTTGGCCTTCGGATCGATGTCCTTGAGGCTCTCGCCGTCGTAGACGCGCATCTTGGAGAAGATGCTCGAGTTCTCCGGGTCCTTCAGCCGCGACAGCACCGCGAACTGCGCCATCATGTCGAGCGTGCCTGGTGCGCAGGGGGCGGCGGCGAGCGAGCTGTGGGTAAGCAGCTTCTGGTAGATCTTCACCTCCTCGGACACGCGCAGGCAATACGGCACCTTGACGATGTACACACGGTCGAGAAAGGCTTCGTTGTGCCGGTTGTTGCGGAAGGTCTGCCACTCTGCCTCGTTCGAGTGCGCAAGGATCAGGCCGTTGAACGGGATCGCCGAGAACCCTTCCGTCCCCTTGTAGTTGCCCTCCTGCGTGGCGGTGAGCAGCGGGTGGAGCATCTTGATCGGAGCCTTGAACATCTCGACGAACTCGAGCAGCCCCTGGTTGGCCAGGCACAGGCCGCCGGAGTAGCTGTAGGCATCCGGGTCGTTCTGCGAATAGCGGTCGAGCATCCGGATGTCGACCTTGCCCACGAGCGTCGAGATGTCCTGGTTGTTCTCGTCCCCCGGCTCGGTCTTCGAGATCGCTACCTGCCGCAGCACCGATGGCTGCAGGCGCACCACCTTGAAGCGGGTGATGTCGCCCTGGAACTCCTGCAGCCGCTTGACCGCCCATGGGCTCATGATGCCCGACAGGTAGCGCCGGGCGATCCCGTATTCCTGCTCGAGGATGGGACCGTCGCGGTCGACGTTGAACAGGCCCAGCGGCGACTCGTTCACCGGCGAGCCCTGCAGCGCGTAGATCGGGCGCGCTTCCATCAGCAGCTTGAGCCGCTCGGCGATCGAGGACTTCCCGCCGCCGACTGGCCCCAGCAGGTAGAGCACCTGCTTGCGCTCCTCGAGACCCTGCGCCGCATGGCGGAAGAACGAGACGATCTGCTCGATCACCTCTTCCATGCCATAGAACTCGTCGAACGCCGGATAGCGACGAATCATCCGGTTGGAGAACAGCCGGGACAGGCGAAGGTCGTTGCGCGTGTCCACCACCTCGGGTTCGCCGATCGCCGCGAGCATGCGCTCGGCCGGGCTCGCATAGGTCAGCGGATCGGCTCGACACAGGTCGAGGTACTCATGCAGGGACAGCTCGTCTTCCTGGGCCGCCTCGTAGCGCTCGCGATACTGGCTGAACAGATCCGTCATGCGGTACCTCCGTCGACTCGGGATTCACAAGAAGCAGGCCTGTCGCGTTACTCCCCTGCCACCATACGTTGCAGTCGGTCCTCCGCTCCGACGCGTTGCGCTGTCCACCGATCGGTGCCCACGGGCACCGCTGCCGATGTCTCTCGCCGATATGCCGTCATGGATCCAATAACGGCAGCGACCACGCGCGGGTTTACCCCGTCCGCTGAACGAGCCGGCGCCCGCGATCGATAAGCCGGCGCGTCGGAGGCATTGACCCGATTTATCCTGATCCGGCATGCAAACACGCACGATGCCGAAGGATGCGTGCCAGCGAGGTGCACGCAACGCATCGTGCCGGTGCGGCGCGCCGGCACGGAACGCTCGGTCAGACCGGGCCGGTGACGGATGGACGGCAACATCGAAGACCCGCCGCGACGCAACCCTTCGCGAGGCTGGGGATTCGAGGCTGGCGTTCGGATTCCGTTCACGGGTCGAGGATGCCTCTCGTGCAGTCCTGCCAACGATTGCAGCATACACATCGACCACGGCCCCAGCAATCGCGTCCTGCCCCTGATCGCGCACAACATCTTGTGACAGCCGGCTTGCAGGCGCGAATTCGACACCCATCGGCATTCCGACCGCCGCAGCGCCGTTCGATCGGTTATAGTTTTATTAAGAGTGATGCGGAGCGCGTGGGGCGGGGGTGCGCCCGGCGGGCCGCGGTGGCAGGGGGCAGCCTTTCCGGCGAGACCCTGCCCGGTTTTTGCTTGGGGGAACTCCGGCTTTGCATGACCACGGTGTGCGAGCAGCCCGCGCCGTGTCGGGGATCAGCGGACCACAGAACACAGAGGCGAGTCGGCAGTCGATGCATTCAACGAGACGGCGGCAGGCGCTGCGGCGCCAGGGACCGGCATTGCGACCGGAAATCAGCACCGTGGTCAAGCTCACCCTCACCGCAATCTTGTCGACATCGACAGCACTGTCGGGCAGTGCGCTCGCTGCGGAGGGCTGGTGGCACGATCCCCGCAACGTGGAAAGCCTGATCACCCAGCATCCGCACCAGCCTTGGGCCGGTGACCGCCTGCCCGCGAGCAACCGGACGGCGGTCGAGATTCCGCACCCGGAGCGACCACTGACGCTGGCCGAACTCACCGACCTCGCGCTGCGCAACAACCCGCAAACGCGCGCCAGCTGGGCGGCCGCGCGAGCGGCCGCCGCTCAGGTCGGGATCGAGCTGGCCGACTATTCGGTGCAGGCGTCCGGCGCACTCGCCTACACGCGCACCCGTCAGATCAGCCAGACCGGCGTACTGCAGCCTCTGGTCGAGCGCTACACGCCCAGCGTCACGCTGTCCTATGCCCTGTTCGATTTCGGCGTCCGATCCAACCAGGTCGAGGCCGCGCGCTTCAACCTGCTCGCCGCCAACCTCTCCCAGAACCGCACGCTGCAGACGGTGGCTTTCAACGTCGAGCAGGCGTACTACGCGCTGCTAGGGTCGCAGCAGCTGGTGCGCTCCGGCGAGGTCTCGCTGCGCAACGCCCAGACTACGTTCGAGGCGACTGAACGCCGCCGCCAGAGCGGCCTGGCGACGATCGGCGACGTTTATCGTGCCGAGACTGCAGTCGCCCAGGCCAGGCTGGCGGTCCAGCAGGCAGAGGGCCAGCTGGCACAGGCGCGTGGACGACTGGCGTTCGCCGCGGGCCTGCCAGTCACCACCCGCTTCGCGCTCGCACCGGTGCCGCCCCGGCTGGAGGCAAGCAAGCTGAGCGAATCGGTCGGCGAGCTGGTCGAGCGGGCGAAGATCGGCCGTCCGGACCTGGTGGCGGCCGAAGCCACCGCCCGGTCGCTCTCGGCGAACGCGCGCGCGACCGCCGCGGCCGGCCTGCCGTCGATCGCGGCCACCTCTACCTATGCGGACAACTACTTCGTGGGCAGGCCTGACCGGCCGACGTGGGCCGTCGGCCTGGCGGTGAGCATTCCGCTGTTCACCGGGTTTCGGGACACCTACAACACGCGGCTCGCAGAAGCCAATACCCAGCGCCAGCTCGCCATCCGCGACCAGCTCGCGAATCAGGTCGAACTGGACGTCTGGCAGGGCTATTTCAACCTGCAGACCGCCAACACCGCGCTGACCACCGCCGAATCGCTGGTGCGCACCGCCGCACAGTCGCTGGAGGTCGCCGAAGCCCGTTACAAGGGTGGCGTGGGCAACCTGCTCGACGTCATCACTGCCCAGGCCGACGACGTCAATGCGCGGGTGCAGCGGATCACAGCCCAGGTCAACTGGTACACGGCGTTCTCCCAGCTGAACTTCGCGCTCGGCTCGCTACCGCTCGTTCCCGGCGCCGCCACCGGTCCGGCCGCGCCGGTTCCGACGCCGGCCGCGGCCGCCTCCTCCCCGTCACTTCCGGTGCAGAAATAGACATGAAGCGAATCGTCGTACTGCTGGTGGGCCTGCTGATCATTGGCGCCGCGCTGGGGCTGGGAGCGTGGCAGACCGGGCGTTGGAACCCGTTTGGCGACACCGCCGACGGCAAGGACGCGAAAAAAGTCGCCTCCAAGGATGGCAAGGCCGGCAAGGGCAACCGGCCGGCCACGGTGGTGCGCACCGCGCCTGTCGTGGTGCAGCCGATGCCGGTGGTGATCGACGTGGTCGGCACGATCGAATCGGAACACGTGGTGGCGGTACGGCCACAGGTCTCCGGGCTGCTCACCCAGGTGATGGTGAAGGAAGGCGACCGGGTGAAGGCCGGACAGGTCCTGTTCCGGATCGATTCCCGCTCGTTCGACGCCTCGGTCAACCAGGCCAAGGCGGCCGTGGCACGCGACCAGGCGAACCTGGAACTCGCCCGCGCCAACGAACGCCGGCTCAAGCCGCTGCTCGACCGCGACTTCATCACCCGCGCCGAATACGAGACGGTGGTCGCCAACGTCGCCGCGCTCGAAGCCCAGGTCGCGTCGAACAAGGCACAGCTCGAACAGGTGCAGGTGCAGCTCGACTACACCTTCATCCGCGCGACCATCGATGGCCGCCTGGGCGCCCTTTCGGTGCGCGCCGGCAACCTGGTATCGGCCTCCACCGGATCGACCAGCGTTCCGCTGGTCACCATCAACCGCACCAACCCGGTGCTGGTGAGCTTCAACGTGGCCCAGGAAGCCCTGCCCGCGGTGCGCCGCTTCCAGCAGAGCGGCGAGCTGACCGTGCAGGTGCTGCGCGAACAGGGCCAGGAAGTCCTTGCCCAGGGCAAGCTGGTGTTCGTCGACAACACGGTGAACGCCCAGACCGGCACCATCATCATGAAGGCGCGGCTCGACAACGACAAGGAAACGCTCTGGCCGGGCCAGTTCGTGGCCGTGCGGATGGTCCTGACCACCGAGCCCGAAGCGGTGGTGATCCCGGAGGCCGCGGTCCAGCCCGGCCAGCAGGGCTCGTTCGTCTATGTGTTCCAGCCTGGTGAGGGCGATGCCCCCGGTCGCGCGCGCGTGCAGCCGATCAGGATCGACCGGCAGCTCGGCGATCGCGTGGTGGTCGCCACCGGCCTGAAGGGCGGCGAGCTGGTGATCACCGAGGTACCGCCAGGCCTGGCACCCGGTGCGCCGGTGCGCCTGCCGTCCAAGGGCGATGGCAAGGGAGCCGCGAAGAAAGGCGAAGCGAAGGGCGGCGAGCCCGGCGCCGCGCCGGCCGGCGAGGCCGCGAAGGCCGGCAAGGCGGCAGACGGCAGCGGCGCGCCGCGCAAGGCCGAGCAGTCGAAGTAACCTCCCAGGCAGGACCGGGGCGGCCATTCCGCGGCCCCGGTGACCGCCGGGATGCATCGGTACGGACGGGAGTCGGACATGAGCAACAGTTCCATTTCGAGGCTGTTCATCGAGCGCCCGGTGGCGACGGCGACGCTGATGATCGCGATGGTCTTCTTCGGCTTCATCGGCTTCCAGAAGCTGCCGGTGAACGAACTGCCCAACGTCGACTTCCCGAACATCCTGGTCACCGCCGACCTGCCCGGCGCCAACCCGGAGATCATGGCGACCACCGTGGCCACCGTGCTGGAGCGACAGTTCAGCACGATCGCCGGCGTCGACTCCATGAACTCGGTGTCGCGCGACGGCAACACGCGGATCACGCTCCAGTTCAGCATCAACCGCGACATCGACGCCGCGGCGCAGGACGTGCAGTCGGCGATCGCGGCCGTTCAGCGGCGGCTGCCCGACGGCATGGAGCCGCCGACGATGCGCAAGCTGAACCCGGCCGACTCGCCGATCCTGTTCCTCGGCTTCACGGGTGAGAACCTCACCCTCTCGCGGCTGAACGAGTTCGCCGACACCCGTATCGCGCAGCGGCTGTCGATGATCCAGGGCGTGGCCCAGGTGCAGATCTTCGGTGCCCAGAAGTATGCGCTGCGCCTCTACGTCGACCCGTCCAAGCTCGCCAAGCGCAACCTCGGCCTGGAGCAGGTGGTGGCCGCAGTGCAGCAGGGCAACAGCAACCTGCCCTCGGGCTCCATCGACGGCGGCGTGCGCAACTATTCGGTGCGCGTCGATGGCTCGATCGACACCGCGGCCGAGTTCCGCAACGTGATCGTGGCCTACCGCGACGGCGCACCAGTGCGCTTCGGCGACATCGGCCGGGTGGTGGAGAGCGTGCAGAACGAACGGTCGTGGACCTGGTTCAACAACGATCGCGCCATCGTGCTCGCGATCCAGCGGCAGCCCGGCTCTAACACTGTCGAGGTGGTGCGCCGGATCAACGAGATCCTGCCCGAGCTGACCACCTCGCTGCCCGCCGGCGCAAAGATGGACGTGATCTACGACCGCTCGGTGTTCATCAAGGCGTCGATCAACGAGGTCTACTGGAAGCTGTTCGTCGCGACGAGCTTCGTCGTGCTGGTGATCCTGTTCTTCCTGCGCAACCTGCGCGCCACCGTGATCACCGCCGCGGTGCTGCCCACCGCGATGATGGGCACCTTCGGGATCATGCATCTGCTCGGGTTCTCGATCAACAACCTGTCGCTGATCGCGATCATCCTGGCGGTGGGCTTCGTCGTGGACGACGCGATCGTCGTGCTGGAGAACATCGCCCGTCACATGGAGATGGGCAAGACCCGCATGCAGGCGGCCTTCGACGGCGCGAAGGAAATCGGCTTCACCATCCTGTCCATGACCGTGTCGCTGTGCGCGGTGTTCCTGCCGATCCTGTTCATGGGCGGGCTGCTCGGCCGCCTGTTCACCGAGTTCGCGGTCACCGTGGGCATCGCCGTCGCGCTGTCGGGCGTGATCTCGCTGTCGCTGACCCCGATGCTGTGCAGCCGCTACCTGACCACCTCGCACAGCCACCTGTTCATCTTCGAATGGTTCGAGGCGGCGTTCGAGGCCAGCAAGCGCGGTTACGAGACCTCGCTGCGCTGGTCGATGCGCCACCGCGGCCTGATGCTACTGGTCTCGGCGCTCGTCATGTACGGCACGTACCTGCTTCTGGTGACCATCCCGAAGGGCTTCATTCCGCGCCAGGACACCGGAGTGATCAACATCACCACGCGAGGGCCTGAAGGGCTGACCTTCGAGGAGATGGGTCGCCGCCAGGCGCTCGTGACCGCGACCGTGCTGAAGAACCCGAACGTCGCCGCGGTACGCTCCAGCGCCGGTCAGGGCTTCGGCGGCGTGCAGCAACCGAACGTCGGTTCGATGACCGTACGGCTGATCCCGATGAAGGACCGGGAACTGCGCGTCGACGGGGTGATCGAGCAGTTGCGCGAATCCTTCCGCGGGCCGGCCAGCCAGGGCCTGCGCCTGTTCTTCTCCAACCCGCCGGCGATCAACCTCGGCGGCGGCGTCACCAACGCCGACTACCAGCTGATCCTCGCAGGCTCCGACCTGCAGGGGTTGTATGGTCCGGCCCAGGAGCTCGAGTCCCGGTTGCGTGAATTGAGCACGCTACGCGACGTGAACACCTCGCTGGAGCTGCGCAACCCGCAGCTCCAGGTGCAGATCCACCGCGACCGCGCGGCGGCGCTGGGCATCACCCCGCAGCAGATCGAGGCGGCGATGTACAACGCGTTCGGCGGGCGGCAGATCAGTACGCTGTACGGCGACACCGACCAGTACGACGTGCTGCTGCAGGTCGACAAGCCGTTCCAGCAGGACATCAATGCCCTGTCGGCGATCTACGTGCAGAGCCCGGGCGGGGTCACCGTTCCGCTGTCGAGCGTGGCGACGATCCGGCGCGGCGTGGGCCCGATGACGGTGCAGCACTTCGGCCAGCTGGCCTCGGTCACGCTGTCGTTCAACGCATCGGCCGGCGTGTCGGTCGGAGAGGCCGTGGACGACGCCCTGCGCGTGGCCTTCGAGACGGTACCGGCGGACATCTCGGTCAATCTGGCCGGCAGCGCGAAGTTCTTCCAGGACTCCACCAAGGCGCTGCCGATCCTGCTGCTGATCACCATCCTGGTGATCTACGGCGTGTTGGCGATCCTCTACGAGCACTTCGGCCACCCGATCACCATCCTGACCGCGCTGCCCCTGGCCGGCTTCGGCGCCCTGCTCACCCTGATCCTGTTCGGCTACGAGCTCAACGTGTTCAGCTTCGTGGGGATCATCCTGCTGGTGGGCCTGGTCAAGAAGAACGGCATCATGATGGTCGACTTCGCGCTGCAGTTGCAGCGCGAACGCAGCCTGACCCCGGTGGATGCGATCGTCGAAGCCTGCGTGGTCCGCTTCCGGCCGATCATGATGACCAGCTTCGCGGCGGTGTTCGCCACGCTGCCGATCGCGATGGCCAGCGGCGAAGGCGCGGAGTCACGGGCACCGATCGGGCTCGCGGTGGTCGGGGGGCTGCTCTTCTCGCAGCTGCTGACGCTCTACGTCACGCCGACCTTCTTCGTGAGCCTGGACCGCTTCACGCGGTATCTGCGCGGCGACCGGCGCAAGCCGGAAGAGGCGCATTACATCGAGCCGGAAAGCCGGCGCAAGCCAGCCGCAGCCGCGGAGAGCGCAGCCAGCTGACCGGCCTGCGCGCCGACAGCTAAAGGTCGGGCGGCTACGGCCGTTAGAGGGGCAACACTGTCCGGTTCCTGGATACACCGCCCCTCGCTGATGGATGATTCGCTCGACTTCACTTCTCCTGCCCACGTCGTGGCGTCGTCCCCGGCGCCCGCTGCCTCCTCCGGCGCGATGGGACGGCTGTCAGCCCGGCTCGACACCCTCGATCTCAACGCCCTGCCACGGGTGTCGCCAGTGGCCGGCAAGCTCGCTGCGCTCGAGCCCTCCGAACTGGAGTCGACCAAGGTCTTGTGCGCGATCATCGAGCAGGAGCCGATCTGCGTCGCGCGGCTGATCGGGCTGGCCAACTCGGTGGCCTTCGGCATCCCCGGGAAGAAGTTCAACACGCTGGACCAGGCCGTGAACCGGATCGGCCTGGAGCGGGCCGCGCAGACCGCCTTCGGCATGCTCTGCGGCCAGGCGCTGAACAAGGGCCTGACGCCGCAGTGGCGGGAGTTCCTCTGGCTGCATGCGATGGCCGTCGCGCACGGTGCCAGCCTGATCGCGGTCAAGGCCGCGCCGGCGGAGCGGGCCAACGCCTACCTCGCCGGGATGATCTACGATATCGGCACGCTGGTGATCGAATGCCTGCAGCCGGGCACGCTCGACCTGCTGCTCGAGACCGCCGTGGCGCGCGACATGAAGCTCGGCCACGTCGAGCGGGTGATGCTCGGCAAGGCCGGGCGGGCCGTGTCGAACGCGCTGCTGCACAAGTGGAGCCTGCCCGAGGACATCACCGCCGCCGTGGCCGAACGCGAGTTCGACCTGATCGAGCCCGATTCGCTGTCGGCGATCCTGGCGGTGGCCGATGAACTGGCCCGTTCGGAGGTCGTGATGGGCGCTGTGTATTCCGGGGTCGCATCGCCGTTCCCGCTCGAGGCGATCATGCTCGACGGCGTAGCCCCGCGCACCGCGGCACTGCTGTCGATCGACCCCGATGTGATCGCCACGATCGGCGAGCGCCTGTCGAACCAGGTGCTCGCACTGCGCGCCACTGCGGAAGCGTTCTCCCGCGAGGGCTGACGCGAGCGGGCCGGCGGCGACGGAGGGCCGCCGGCCCGCCCCTCGGTACAGACACCGCGCACGGCACGGCCGCACGGAGATCGCTGCGTTACCCTCCCCCGATGAACTGGCGCCCCCTGCTGCTCGTCCTGCTGATGCCGGCCACGGCCGCCATCGCGCTTGCTGCTTCGCTGTCCGGCGGCGATGCAGCTGTGCCCGCGCCCCGCGCCACGCCCCCCGCCTGCGCCGTCCCGGGTAGCTGGCTGGGTTCCGCGTCTGGCGCATCGGGCGCCCCCCTCTCGGCGCGCGATGCATCGCAGGTGATCGCGCAGGCGGCCACGCGGCCGGTGGTGCTGCTCGGCGAGCGGCACGACAGCGCAGACCATCACCGCTGGCAGCTGCAGGTGCTGGCCGCGCTGCACGCGCGCCGGCCATCGATGGTCATCGGCTTCGAGATGTTCCCCCGGCGGGTGCAGCCGGTGCTCGACCGCTGGGTGGCGGGCGAACTGTCCGAGGCGGACTTCCTCCGGCTCTCGGAATGGGACCAGGTCTGGGGCTTCGATCCGCAGCTCTACCTGCCGATGTTCCACTTCGCCCGGCTCAACCGCATCCCGATGGTGGCGCTGAACGTCGAGCGCGCCCTCGTGCGCGCGGTTGCCGTGGGCGGCTGGGACAGCGTCCCCGCGGACCGGCGCGAGGGCGTCGGCCGGCCGGCGCCCCCGCCGGATGCGTATGTGGCACAGCTGCGCAGCACGTTCGAACTGCACCTGCCCACGCCGACCGCGGGCGCCACCGCGCCTCCGGGCAGGTCCCGCACCGACGGCGAGGCGTCCTTCGGCCGCTTTCTCGAGGCGCAGCTCACCTGGGACCGCGCGATGGCCGAGGCGCTCGCCCGCCACGTTCGCAGCACGGGCGGGCCGCTGGTGGTGGGCGTGATGGGCAGCGGCCACCTGCAGTTCGGCCACGGGGTACCGCACCAGCTGGCTGCACTGGGCATCGCCGATCCGTACGTGATGATGCCCTTCGATGCATCGGCCCTGGATGCGTGCGCGAAGCCGCCCGCCGCGATCGCTCAGGGAGTGTTCGTGGTGCCGCCGGCCATGGCCGTACCTCCGCCGGTGCGACTCGGCGTAGCGCTCGGCGCCGGCGAGGGCGCGCCGCGCATCGACCAGGTAGGCGCGGGTAGCCTGGCCGAACGCAGCGGTCTGCGCGTGGGCGACCGGATCGCACGCGTGGCCGGCCACGCAGTGGCCAGCGCCGCCGAGGTCACCGCCGCCATCCGGGCACAGCCGGCGGGAACGATCCTGCCGATCGTCGTGCAGCGCGATGGACGCGAGGTCGAGGTGCTGGTGCGCTTCCCGGTGCGCACACCTTGAGCGACGGAGCGATGACAAACGGCGGCACCGGGTGATGCGTCGACGGCAGGCCGGCCTGGCGCAGGCCTCGGGCATGCCACGACGATCGGCCGCCGCACGGCTGGCGATGCTGGTGCTGACCGGGTGGATGCCGCGCATCGGCGCAGCCCATGCCTCCGCCAGTACCACCGCCACCGCCCGCGAGGGCTCGACCGGCGCGGCATCGACCGACGCCCTGCCGAAGGTGTCGATGGACGTGCGCCTCGATCCCGCCACCCGCCTGCTGCAGGGTGAGGCCACCTGGAGCGTACCGGCGGGCATGCCTCTGGAGCTGTCGCTGGACCAGCGGTTCACGCTCGAAACCGTGTCGGTCGACGGCCGCCGTTGGGCGCTGTCGTCCGCGCCTGCGGCACCGCCCGCCGACGCACGCCAGCGGATCGCGGTCCCGGCTGCCCCGCGGGTTCGGAACGTGCAGTTGCGGTGGCGCGGCGAGCTGGCACCACTGGATCGCTCGATCGACCATCGCGGCGTCATCGCGTCCCTGCCGCCGATGGCAGCCGTGCGCGGCAGCTACCTGCCCGCCGGATCCGCCTGGTACCCCGAAGCCGCAGGGCCGATGCACTACCGGCTGCGCGTGTCGGTATCTGCCGGGCAGCGCGCCGTCGCGCCCGGGCGGCTGATCGCCGAGTCAGTCGACGCCGATGGCGCAAGCGCAGTGTTCGAGTCGATGCTGCCGGCCGAGGGCCTCACGCTGATGGCCGGGCCCTACCGCGTCGATGAGCGGATGCTGGCGCTACCGGGCAACCGCACCGTGCGCCTGCGTACCTGGTTCGTCGAGTCGGTGCATCCGCTCGCGCAGGACTACCTGGCCGCCGCGGCCGTGCCGATCGAGCGCCATGACCGCGAGATCGGGCCCTACCCGTTCGACGGCTTCAGCGTGATCTCATCACCGCTGCCCACCGGCTTCGGCCTGCCTGGCGCCACCTACATCGGCGAAGCGGTGCTCGGCCTGCCGTTCATGCGCGGACAGTCGCTCGCGCACGAAGTGCTGCACAACTGGTGGGGCAACGGCGTACGTCCCGACTGGCGCAGCGGCAACTGGAGCGAGGGGCTCACCACGCTGATGGCCGACCACGCGCTGCGCGCGGCCCAGTCACCGGAGGCGGCCCGGCTGATGCGCTGGGGCTGGCTGCGCGACTTCGCGGCGATCGCCCCGGGGCGTGACGCGCCGCTCGAGCGCTTCACCGCGCGCACGCACGGCGCGGCCTCGGCGGTGGGCTACGGCAGGTCGGCGATGCTGTTCCACATGGTGCAGGGCGAACTCGGCGAGGCGGCGTTCAGCGATGCGCTGCGCGACCTCTGGCGCAGCCACGCCGGGCGCACGGCCGGCTGGAACGACCTGCAGGCCGCCTTCGAGCGCCGGGCAGGACGATCGCTGTCCGCCCTCTTCGGTCCGATGGTCTCGGGCACTGGCGCACCATCGCTGATGCCGCTGTCGGTGCGGCCGGAGCCCGACGGCGCCACCGTGCGGGTGACCTTCGCCGAGCCACTGCCCTATACGTTCAGGCTGCCGGTCCTCGCCTGGACCGGCGAGCGTGCGGAGCCAGGCACGCTCGAGCTGCGCCGCGGCGAGCGCAGCACCACCTGGCCGCCGCCCGGCGGCTGGATGCCGGACGCGCTGCAGTTCGACCCCGGCTTCGCGAGCTGGCGCAGGCTCGCACCCGGCGAGTCGCCGCCGCTGCTGCGCGATGCCATGCTGGCGCCAGATGTACGCGTGCTCGTCGCCAGCGACGGCGATGACAGATGGCGGTCGGCTGCGACCGAGCTCGCCGCACGCATGCTCGAGGCTGCCAGGCCTGCATCGGCCCGCGTGGCCGACCTCGACGCGCCGGTGCCGCTGCTGGTCATCGGCCGCCACGAGGACATCGCCCGCCTCGCCCGCCGCGACCCGCGGCTCGCCCGGCCGACGTCGCTGCCGCGCCAGGTCGATGCCGCGCTGTGGGCCGTACGCAGCGCCGGCGGCGCACCTCGGGTGCTGGCCTCGGTCGAGGACACGGCAGCGCTGATCGACCTGCACCGGCGCGCGCCCCATTACGGCGCACAGGGCCATGTCGGGTTCCGCAACGGCCGGGCGATCGTCTCGGGCGTGGGCGGCATCGAGAGCCCGCGGGTGCCGCTCGCCTCCTGACGCGGGCCGCCGCGCGGCCGGCTCAGTCGTTCGGCGAATATCCATGCTACGAGAAAGACGTTCAGCCCCGCGTCGCGGCGCGTTACCCTTGCGGCCCCTCGGGAACCGGAAGACCTGGATGCATGCAACACCTGCCCCGGCGCGCCGCGCCACCGCCCTCTTCTGCACGCTGGCGATCGGCCTCGCCTCGACGCTGATGCCCACGACTGTCGACGCCAACGAGATCCGCTACCCGACCCGGCCAGTACGCTTCATCGTCGGCAACACCGCTGGCAGCGGCGCGGACCTCGCCGCGCGCATCGTCGCGCGTGGCCTCTCGGAGGCCTGGAAAGAGTCGGTGGTCGTCGACAACCGCGGTGGCGTCGGCGGGCTGCTCGCGGCGGAGATCGTCGCCAAGGCCGAGCCCGACGGCCAGACCCTGATGCTTGCCCAGGAAGGCGCGATCGTCATCGCACCGGTGATCCAGCGCAACCTGAGCGTCGACCCGCAGAAGTCGCTCGCGCCGGTGGTCAACCTGGCCGACACCGACTACGTGCTGATCGCATCGGCGAAGTCGGGCATCCGCACGCTCGACGACCTGCGTACGCTCGCGCTGAAGCAGCCTGGCCAGCGCACGTTTGCCTCGGCCGGCGTGGGCTCGGTACACCACCTCGGCTTCGAGCAGTTGAACCAGTTCCTCGGCGTGGCGATGGTGCACGTGCCGTTCAAGGGTGGCCCGCCCGGTGCCGCCGAGGTCGCGGCCGGCAACGTCGATGCGATGTTCGTGTCCCCGGCCGCCGCGACCGGCTTCATCACCAACGGCCGCGTGTTCGCGGTGGCCACCGGCGGCGTCAAGCGCAACCCCCAGTTGCCCGCGGCCCCGGCGGTCGCCGAGACGCATCGCGGCTTCCGCGTGGTGAGCTGGTTCGCGCTGTTCGCGCCGGCGAGCACCTCTTCCCGACTGATCGAGAAGATCGCCCGGGACGCCACCGAGGTGGTGCGCGCGCCCGAAGTCCGTACCGCGCTGCTCGCACAGGGTATCAACCCGGTCGGCGGCACGCCGAAGCAGCTGGCCGATCTGGTGCGCTCGGACGTGCGCAGCTACGGCGAGACCATACGGCGGTTGAAGATCACCGCGGAGTGACCGGTGACGGGCCGCGCCCGCGGAGGCGTGGAACGGCCCGCCAAGGCCCGGTCGCGGTAGAATCCTCGCGTGGTACTGCGCGACGGTACACGCCCCGGTAGCTCAGTGGATAGAGCAGCCCCCTCCTAAGGGGCAGGTCGGACGTTCGATTCGTCTTCGGGGCGCCAGTAC
>CANHBC010000075.1 GCA_947458835.1 Betaproteobacteria bacterium
ACCGCAGGGTTCACGCGGCGGGCCGGGCAACGCCGCCGGGCGAGCTGGCCGACCGGCAGGCGAGGAGGGGCTCCAGGTCAGAGCGGAGGGTGGCGCAGGCCGTTCCCGTCGATCGCCAGCAGCCGGCCGCGTCGCCCGGCCCGCGGCGTCCGGCCTTCGCACGCCGGCATCGGAATCCGCAGCGTTCGAGCATGCCGGGCCGCCGCCCGATGCACCGACGCAGAAACTGCAGAAGGTGCTGGCGGATGCCGGCGTGGGTTCGCGGCGAGCGATGGAGACCCTGATCGGACGAGGTGCGGTCACGGTCAACGGCCGGCCAGCGACGATCGGCACCCGGGTTGCGGTCGCGCATGGCACGTACCCGGGCGATGTGATCGCGATCGACGGACGCCGTGTGCGTGCCCGGGCCGACGTGCTGCCGAAGGTCCTGCTCTACCACAAGCCCGAGGGCGAGATCGTCTCGCACGATGATCCGGCCGGCCGTGCCTCGGTGTTCGATGCACTGCCGCGGCTGCGCAGCGGAAAGTGGCTGTCGGTCGGGCGCCTTGACTACAACACCAGCGGGCTGCTGGTGTTCACCGATTCCGGCGACTTCGCCAACGCGCTGATGCACCCGAGCTTCGGCAACGAGCGGGAGTACGCAGTTCGGGTGCTCGGTTCGCTGGCGCCCGAACAGGTACGCGCGCTCACCGCCGGCATCGAACTGTCGGACGGGCTCGCGCGGTTCGACGCGATCGACGATGGTGGCGGCGAGGGCGTGAACCACTGGTATCGCGTGGTCGTGACCGAAGGCCGCAACCGCCTGGTGCGCCGGTTGTTCGAAGCATGCCGGCTCACCGTGAGCCGGCTGATGCGAGTGCGTTTCGGCCCGATCGAACTGCCCTCCCGGCTGCGCCGCGGGCAGTACCTCGCGCTCACCGACGAGGAGGTGGCCGCGCTGCGGGCGCACATGGAACGCGGCCCTGCTAGCGGCGAGGCGGTACCTTCCCCGCACGAGGGCGCGCCGGCGCGGATCGCGCCGGCGGTGCGGCGCGGCGCTTCGCCGGGACGAGGTCCTCGCGCGCCAGCAGGCAGACCGAAGACACCGGCGCGGTCGTCTCGATCCAGGTGAACGGCAGTCGCGGGAACGCTGCCTCGAGTGCATCGCGGCTGTGGCCGACCTCCATCACGAGGCGGCCGCCAGGCCGCAGGTGCAGGGGCGCCTCGGCGAGGATGGTACGTACCAGGTTGAGGCCGTCCTCGCCACCGGCGAGCGCGCCCACCGGTTCATGCCGGTACTCCGCCGGCAGCGCGGCCATCGCCGGTGCGTCCACGTAGGGCGGGTTGGTGAGGATCAGGTCGTAGGTGCGGTCGCCGAGTGGCCGGTAGAGATCACCTTCGAACAGTGCCAGCCGCTCGCCGAGCCCGTAGTCGTCGACGTTGAGTCTCGCGACGGCCAGGGCATCCGGGCTGAGTTCGACCGCATCGACCTGTGCCTGCGGGAAGCGCAGCGCGGCGACGATGGCCAGGCAGGCCGAGCCGGTGCAGAGGTCGAGCACCCGCACGACGTGGTCCTCGTCGATGCCCAGCGGCGCGAGGTCCTCGCGCAGCACCTCGGCGATGTACGAACGCGGCACGATCACGCGCGGGTCGACCCGGAACCGCAGGTCGCCCAGCCAGGCCTCGCCGGTCAGGTAGGCCGCGGGGATGCGCTCGTCGATCCGGCGGCGCAGGATGGCGGCCAGCGTCCGCCGCTCCGCCTCCAGCAGCCGGGCGTCCAGGAAAGGCTCGAGCAGGTCGAGCGGCAGCCCCAGCGTGCGCTGGCACAGATAGACCGCCTCATCCCAGGCGCTGGCGTTGCCGTGTCCGAAGAACACGCCGGACTGCTCGAACCGCGTCACCGCGAAGCGCAGGAAGTCGCGAAGGGTCGAAAGCTCGCGGACCGCGGCGTCGAAGGGGTCGCCGGGGGCACGGCGGGATCCAGGTGTCATACGTCGGGCCTGCGGGTTCAGTAGAGCTGTGCGATGACGCGCGCAGGAAGCTCGCGGTCGTAGGTGGCCGCGTCGATCGCGCCGCCGCTGATGTCGCCGATCATCGTACCGGTGCTGGGCAGCGCCGTGCGTTCGATGCGCGACGCAGGGTCCCACAGTTTCGAGCGCACCAGGGCCTTCGAGCACTGGTAGTACACGCGCTCCACGCTCACCACCAGCACCGAGCGCGGCGGCCGGCCATCGACCGCGAACGCGTCGAGCAGCGCCGGGTCGACCGATATCACCGCACGGCCGTTCACCCGAAGGGTCTCGCCCACGCCCGGGACCAGGAACAGCAGCGCGATGCGCGGATCCGCGATCAGGTTGCGCAGGCTGTCCAGTCGGTTGTTGCCACGCCGGTCGGGAAGCATCAGCGTGCGCTCGTCGACCACACGCACGAACCCGGGGGCATCGCCACGCGGCGAGTTGTCCAGCCCGCCCGGCCCGCTGGTGGCGATCGAGACGAACGGCGCGGCTTCGATGAAGCGCCGGTAGTGCGGGTGGACGTAGGGGAGTTCCTTCGCCACCGCGGCGCCGACGGGCTCTCCGTAGAGTGAAACCAGCGCGTTGAGGTCGCGCACGCGGTGGATGTCGTCGCCCGGGACCCGTGGCGGCGGGGAGGCATCTTCGGGAGTCATCGTGCGAGCAACCTTTCGAGCATGCCTTCGTAGATGCCGGCGAGCAGCGCCGGCGTATCGACCGAGACCCGCTCGTCGACTGCGTGGGCGGTCGCGTTGCGCGCCCCGAACTCGATCAGCTGGCCACAGATGTCCTTGATGAAGCGTCCGTCGGAGGTGCCCCCGGTCGTGGACACCTCCGGTACGCGCCCGGTCTGGGCGTGGATGGCCTCGATGGCGACCTGCACCAGTTCGCCGCGCCCGGTGTGGAACGGCTCCCCGCCGAGCGTCCAGTGCAGGTCGAACGTCAGCCCGTGACGGTGAAGGATCGACTCGAGGTGCTCGCGCAGCGACGCAGCAGTGCTGGTCGGTGCGAAGCGGAAGTTGAACAGGACCTCGACCGTGCCCGGGATGATGTTGCCCGCGCCGGTGCCGGCATGGATGTTGGACACCTGCCAGGCGGTGGGTTGGAAATCCTCGTTACCATCGTCCCAGCGGGTCGTGGTGAGTTCGGCCAGCGCCGGCGCCAGCAGGTGCACCGGGTTCGCTGCGAGGTGGGGATAGGCGATATGCCCCTGCCTGCCCTTGACCACCAACCGGCCTGACAGGGAGCCACGCCGGCCGTTCTTCAGCATGTCCCCGACCGCGTCGACCGAGGTGGGCTCGCCGATCACGCACCAGTCGAGGTGTTCGCCGCGTGCACGCAGGTGCTCGACCACCCGCACGGATCCGTCGACGGCCGGGCCTTCTTCGTCCGAGGTGAGCAGGAAGGCGATGGAGCCATCCGGATCCGGATGCCGCGCGAGGAACCGCTCGCAGGCGACGACCATCGCCGCGATTGCGCACTTCATGTCGCAGGTGCCCCGGCCGACCAGTTCGCCGTCGACCACCGTGGGTTCGAACGGCGGCGTGCGCCAGGACTCCAGCGGACCGGTCGGTACCACGTCGGTATGGCCGGCGAAGCAGAACAGCGGACCGCGCGTGCCGCGCCGCGCCCAGAGGTTGTTGACCTTGCCCCAGGCGAGCGGTTCGATGGTGAAGCCGGCGGCGCGCAGCCGGTCCATGAGCAGCGCCTGGCAGCCTGCATCCTCGGGCGTGACCGAGGCGCGAGCGATCAGTTCGCACGAGAGCGCGAACGCGGGGTGGGCGGTGGCTTCTGTCATACGACGTCCAGGTTGAACTTGAAATTGCCGAGGTCAGTGCCCTCGGTGCGGATCGGTATCCCGGACGGTGCCGCCAGTGGCGATCGACGTCCATCGGATCCGGGAAACGCCTGGGTGTCGTCCAGGCTCGGCCTGCCGGCCTGCCTGCGCGCATTGTCGAGCAGCCAGGACAGGTTGGTCGGGGAATCGGCCTGGGCAAGTGCCTCTTCCAAGGTGACCTGGCCGGCGGAGAACAGATGGAACAGCGAGCGTTCGAAGGTCTGCGAGCCCGGTGTCAGGCTCTGTTCCATCATGTCGCGGATCTGGTCGAAGTCGCCCTTGCGGATCAGGTCCTGGATCGACATCGTATTCATCAGTGCCTCGACCGCCGGCACGAGTGAACCGTCCGTCGCCTTCAGCAGCCGCTGCGAGATCACCGCACGCAGCGTCATCGCGAGATCCATCAGCAGCGCAGCCCGCACGTCAGGGGGGAAGAAGGTGACGATGCGGTTGAGCGCGTGGTAGCTGTTGCTGGCGTGCAGCGTGGAGATGCACAGGTGGCCGGTCTGCGCATAGGTGATGGCATGCTGCAGCGTGTCGCGGTCGCGGATCTCGCCGATCATCAACACGTCGGGGGCCTCCCGCATCGCGCTTGCCAGCGCATTGCCGTACGAATGGGTATCGACGCCGACTTCGCGCTGGCTGACGATGCTCTTGCGGTGGCTGAAGTTGTACTCGATCGGGTCTTCGATGGTGAGGATGTGGCCGCCGCACGACTGGTTGCGATGGTCGATCATCGCCGCCAGCGTGCTCGACTTGCCGGACCCGGTGGAGCCGACGATCAGCACCAGCCCGCGCTTCTCCAGGGCCAGTTCACCGAGGGATGGGGGCAGTCGCAGGTCGGCGATCGTCGGGATGCGGTCCTTGATGTACCGGATCACCATGCCGACCGCACCGCGTTGCCTGAATACGTTCACGCGGAAGCTGCCGACCTCCTTTACCGCGAAGGAGAAGTTGAGTTCGAGGGCTTCCTCGAACACCTTCGTCTGTGCCTCGGTCATGATTTCCCAGGCGATCTGCTGCACGGCCGCGGTGTCGAGTGCCTGAGAATTGATCGGTACCACGTTACCTCCGATCTTGATGCAGATCGGTGCCCCCGCCGTGAAGAACAGGTCGGATGCCTGCTTCTCGGCCATCAGGTGGAACAGCGGGGTCAGGAACATCGCAACATCGCCGAGGGCTTCTGGGGTCGTGGCCGCCCTGAGGCGGTGGAATCGGGATGGAACGTTGAGGGACGGTCAGTCAGGCCTGCGCCTGAGCAGCGACCTCAGGCTGCCGAGGATCGACTTCGGCGAGTCGTCCGCAGGCAGGTCGTCGATCACCGACGGTTCAGGCTCGGGCGTTTCCGTCACCGGGCGGGCGCGCTGCGCGGGGCGCATCGGCTGCTGGTGCTTTCCCATCCTGCGGAACTGGTTCGGCTTGCCGATCAGCAGCCGGGTCAGTTCCTCGAGCAGCGGGATGTCGACTTCGTCGATCTCGTAGGTGTAGGTGACTTCGCCGAGGTTCTCGAGGTTGCGGGTGACGATCAGGATGTGCCCGCGCTCCGGCACGCCAGACACGGTGATCGATACCGGCACCTCGGGCTCGACCGTGAACGTGCCGCTCTGCACGTAGCCGCGCTCGCTGCGGGACTCACGAAGGTCGAACTTGAGCGAATTGCCCCAGAGGAACTCGCGCATGCGCGTGACCAGCGGCTCGGATTCCTTTGCGAAGCGCAGCTTCTCGGTACCGACGCACCGCGTGCGTACCAGCAGTGCCTCGAAGTAGTCGGCGTGGTCGATCGTCTTGCGACGGGCTGAGACCTGGTAGTCGGCCTGGCGCAGGCCTTCGAGCACCGTCGAGCCATCGATGTAGAAGTAACGGATGACTTCGGGACGGATCGTGTTCAGCGACTTCGCCAGCTCGTTCATGTGCTGGTAGACCAGCTTGAGCCGTTCGTGGATCTCGCGGAAGTAGTGATCGTGCAGCGCGGAGCCCGACTGCTGCCGCTTGCGTAGCACTTCAGCCTGGTTCTTGAGGTCGTCGAGCAGCGACATGCCGTGGAAGGACCGAGCATTGGTTGCGGATCGACCGGATTGTGCCAAGCCCCGCCGGCTTTGCATAGCAACATGCGGTCGACATGCCGTGTGCGGGTCTGAGACGCGCACACGGCGACGGCGTCAGACGCCGCGCAGCAGTTCGTTGATGCTGGTCTTGGCGCGGGTCTGGGCATCCACGCGCTTCACGATCACTGCGCAGTAGAGGCTGTGGCTACCGTCCGGCGCCGGCAGGGATCCGGGCACCACGACCGAGCCTGCCGGAATCCGCCCGTAGGTCACGGTTTTCGTCTCCCGGTCGAAGATGCGGGTGCTCTGACTGATGAACACGCCCATCGACAGCACCGAGCCTTCCTCGACGATAACCCCCTCCACGACTTCCGAGCGGGCGCCGATGAAACAGTTGTCCTCGATGATGGTCGGATTCGCCTGAAGCGGCTCGAGCACCCCGCCGATTCCCACTCCGCCGGAAAGGTGGACGTTTCGGCCGATCTGGGCGCACGAGCCGACGGTAGCCCAGGTATCGACCATCGTACCATCGCCGACCCAGGCGCCGATGTTCACGAACGACGGCATCACCACGACGTTCCGCCCGAGATATGCGCCGCGCCGGACGGTGGCTGCGGGTACGACACGAAAGCCCCCCTGGGCAAACGCCTGGGCATCGTAGCCGGCGAACTTCGAGTCCACCTTGTCGTAGAACTTCAGCGCGCCTGCCTCCATCACTGCGTTGTCCTGGAGGCGGAAGGACAGGAGCACCGCCTTCTTCACCCATTGGTGCACGACCCAGTCACCACCGGTTTTCTCGGCAACCCGGAGGCTGCCGTCGTCCAGTCCGGAAAGCACGGCTTCCACGGCATCGGATACCTTGCGATCGGATCCGGGCGACAGTTCGGCCCGGCGCTCCCAGGCGGCTTCGATCAAGGTCTGCAGTTCGGCGTTCGACATCTCGGCAATCTTTCGGGTGACGGAAAAAGGGGGCAGGCGTGTTCAGCGCCGGCGGACGAACTCGGCAAGCCGGCGCGCGGCTTCGACGCATTCGTCCAACGGGGCGACCAGCGCGGCACGCACCCGTCCGACGCCCGGATTGACGCCCTGCGCCTCGCGCGCGAGGTAGCTGCCCGGAAGCACGGTGACCGCCTGCTCGCGGTACAGGTCACGAGCGAACTCGGTGTCGGATCCTGGTGTTTCCATCCAGAGGTAGAAGCCGCCGTCGGGACGCTGCACTGGCAAGGCCGGGGCGAGCACGTTGAGTACCGCGTCGAACTTCTCGCGGTACATCCGGCGGTTCTCGGCGACATGCGCCTCGTCCGTCCAGGCAGCGATGCTCGCGGCCTGGACCGTCGGGCTCATCGCGCACCCGTGGTAGGTGCGGTAGAGCAGGAACCGTTCGATGATGGCGGCATCGCCGGCGATCAGGCCGGAACGCATCCCCGGACAGTTCGACCGCTTCGACAGGCTGCCCAGTACCACGAGCCGTTCGAACCCCGGTCGTCCCAGCGCGATGGCTGCGCCGAGCCCGCCGAGCGGCGGCGCCGCATCGTCGAAGTAGATCTCGGAATAGCACTCGTCTGACACGATCACGAACCCGTGGCGGTCCGACAATGCGAACAGGGCGCGCCAGTCCTCGAGCGTCAGCACGGCGCCGGCCGGGTTGCCGGGCGAGCAGACGAACAGCAGCTGCGTACGGCGCCAGGTGTCCTCGGGCAGTTCATCGAGGTCCAGCCGGAAACCGTTCGCCTGAGTCTGGTTGAGGTAGGCCGGGCGCGCGCCGGCCAGCAACGTCGCCCCTTCGTAGATCTGGTAGAACGGATTGGGTGAGACCACCACCGGCGAGGGACGCGTACGATCGACCAGGGTCTGGGCGATCGCGAACAGCGCCTCGCGCGAGCCGTTCACCGGCAGGACCTGTGTCTTCCAATCGAGTGAGGGCAGCCCGTGGCGCATCATCAGCCAGTCGGCCATCGACCGGCGAAGCGCCTCGGAACCGGCGGTCGCCGGGTAGGAGGCCAGGCCGTCGAGGTTCGCCACCACCGCGGCACGGATCCGCTCCGGCGTCGGATGCTTCGGTTCTCCGATGCCGAGGCTGATCGGGCGCAACGCGGGTTCCGGCGCCACCCCGGCGAACAGGCCGGCCAGGCGCTGGAACGGGTACGGTTGGAGCAGGTCCAGTTCAGGATTCAAGGCAGGCAATGGCCGCGCGGCAACCGTCGGCGGTCGCGCGGCCCGGAGAAGGGCAGGGCGGGAGTATATCGCCGGTGCGCGACGCGTCCCGAGGTTCACGGTGCGTCATCGGCGCCCCGCGGGCAGCGCGGGGCAGGTGGCCGGCCGGCCGCGGGGCGAGCCGGGGGCGGTCAGCCGGGTGTTCAGCGGGGCGGTTGGACCGCGTCGCGACCTGCGGCACCCTGCGCCCGTCGCAATGACCGGCGGTGCAGGATGAACACGCAGCGCTCGTAGGCATCCTGGAGCGGGGTCGTCATCGGTGCGAGCGTCGCGACCACCCGGACGCCGCCGGCGAGCGCCAGCCCTGCAGCCCCTGCGGGCGCTGCTACGCGCGACAGCGAAGCGAGCAGCCGCGCGGACACCGGCTGTCCGACCGCCGCCCGCAGGTCCACCACCACTTCCGTGCCGTCCGGGGGCGGCGCCGGTTCGGTCCATTCGATCGATCCGGCCCGGAGCAGGACTTCGATCGGTCGATGCAGCGCGCGTCCGTCCGGGGCACTCCTTGCCGCCAACGCATCGTCGATGCGTTGCAGCGACACCAGCAGGAGGTCGAGCTTGGCCTCGAGGCGGCCGGCGGCGGACGCTGGTTCGCCGCGGCCATCGGCCTCCAGGCAGGCCTCGAGTGCCCGCAGGCCCGCTCCGCACTCGGTCTCGGACCGGGCCATGTCCTCGTCGCCCGCCGGCCACCAGCGCAGCGCCACCGTGGCGGTCGCGCACAGCGTTGCCGTACCGCGCGCGCCAGCGGCTGCATCGGCAACGCTGCGATCCATGGTCGACCCGGCGCCGTTCAGCCCCGCACGCTCTGTTGCGAATCCAGGGCCTCGAGCACCACCGCGACCGGCGGCTTCCAGCCAGGCTTGCGGTGCTCCGCGACGACGGTCGTGAAGATCCCTCCCCGCACGAAGAACTTCGCCTTGAGTCGCATGAAGCGCGGCCGGGTCGCGCGGACCAGGTCGTCCAGGATACGGTGCGTCACCGCCTCGTGGAAGGCGCCTTCGTCACGATAGGACCATGTGTACAGCTTCAGGCTCTTGAGTTCCACGCAGAGGCGGTCGGGCACGTAGTCGAGCACCAGCGTCGCGAAGTCGGGTTGCCCGGTCTTCGGGCAGAGGCAGGTGAATTCCGGGATCTCCATGTGGATCCGCAGGTCGCGTGCGGGCGCCGGGTTCGGGAAGGTCTCCAGTTCGCGGGAGGGACCTGCGACGGTGGCGGGACGGGTCGGGGCGGCCTTGCCGCCGGCGCTTCGGGATCGTGCGGGCATGTGGGGATCTGCAGGAGTGGCGGGCAGGGCGGCAGCCTGCGCCCGGGGCGACGGAGTATAGCCGCCGACGTGCCCGGGGCCAGTGCAAGTACGGCTGGCGAGGCAGTCTCCCCGGGGACTGGTACTGGAACACTGGGTCTGGAGCGGGTCCCGGCGAGGGGGTATGCTGCGCAGCTGTCCCGCGTGCCGAAGCATCCGGCGGCAGACCGGTACGGGTCGCGGGCTTCCATGGAGGAGTGAAACATGAAGCGTATCCGCATGGCCCTGCCGACCTTCGTCGCCTGCCTCGGCTGCCTTTCGTCGGTTGCCGGTGCGGCGGACGAGGCTTTCCCGTCGCGCCCGCTGACCATCGTCAACCCGAATGCGCCGGGCGGCTTCGTCGACATCGTCGCGCGTGGGCTGGCCGCATCGATGCAGCGGCAACTGCGCCAGCCGGTGCTGGTGGTGAACCGTCCCGGAGCCAACGCCGCCATCGGCACGATCGCGGTGACGAGCGCTGCACCCGATGGCCACACGCTGCTGCTGCAATCGCCGGCGCTGGCGTCGGTGCCGGCGATCGACGAGGTGTTCCAGCGGCCGCCGACCTACCAGCTGTCGCAGCTGGTGCCGATCGCCCAGATCACCGCCGACCCGGCAATGCTGCTGGTGAACCCGTCGCTGCCGGTGCGTACCGTCAAGGAGTTCGTCGCGCTCGCCCGCGCCCGGCCGGCCGATTTCCTGGTGTCTTCGTCCGGCACCTACGGCACCACGCACCTGCCGATCGCGATTCTCGAGCAGGCGGCCGGGATCCGGCTGCGCCACGTACCGTATACCGGCGGGGCGCCCGCGATCGCGGCGGTGGTGGGCGGGCACGCCACGTCGGTGGCCTCGGCCCCGAGCGTGGCCATGCCGCAGGTCAAGGCGGGACGGGTACGCGCGATCGCGCAGTGGGGCACTTCGCGGCTGAAGGCGTTCCCCGACGTGCCGACCTTTCGCGAGAGCGGCATCGACATCGAGTTCACGCTGTGGACGGCGCTGTTCGCGCCGGCGAAGACCCCCGCCGCTACGCTGAAGGTCATCCAGGACGCCGTTCGCGCAGCCGTTCAGGACGACGATTTCCGTGCGACGATGGGCCGTTCGCTGTCTACGGTAGCCTATGCGGACGGTGCGGAGTACGCTGCCCTATGGCAGCGCGAGGTCAAGCGCATCCAGGCGTCGGTGCGATTCATCGGCCGCACCGACGAGTAACCGGCACGACTGGCGCTCAGGCTCCGGGGCTGGTGTCGCGGCCGCTGGTCGCGTCGACGGCAACGCCGCCGGAGATGTCGGCCGCGGCCTCCGCGCCGGAGAAGATCAGTTCGATCTCAGCGCCGTCGGGGTCGCGGAAGAAAACCTGGACCCTATTGCGATCCGGCACGGCGAAGGACTGGTGGCGGATGCCCAGCCGGTCGAGCGTCGCCCGGGTGTCGGCCAGGCCGCTGGCCCGGAACGCCACGTGGTCGTAGGCGTCGCGCTTGCTGGAGTCGGGCACGCGCGATGTCGAGATGTGAAGGATCGCGTGGTCGCCGAGGTACATCCAGGCGCCCGGGCGGCCGAACGGCGGACGATCGCCGTCGCGCAGACCGACCACCTCGGCGTAGAAGCGGCGTGCACGCTCGAGGTCGGCGGTGCAGATGTTGTAGTGGTCCAGGGCCTGGATTGGCATGGCGTGCGGGGGCGGTGGCGGGGTATCGGGAACAGGGCTGGGACGGGCGGACGCAAGACCGCCACGGAAGTGTCCGACGACCGGACCGGACCGTCAAGCGGCCCGCCGGCCCGCCGGGTTGCCGCCCGCAGGGTTGCCTTCGGCTAAACTAGTGCGCTGATCCATCCCACCCGCGAAGCCACCTAAGTGCGCCTGACTGAAATACGCCTGTCCGGATTCAAGTCTTTCGTCGATCCCACGGTGATTCGCCTGCCCGGCCAGATCGTCGGCGTGGTCGGACCCAATGGCTGCGGCAAGTCGAACGTCATCGACGCCACGCGCTGGGTGCTCGGCGAATCCTCGGCGCGTCACCTGCGCGGCGAGACGATGCAGGATGTGATCTTTGCAGGTTCCGGCACGCGCAAGCCGGCCAACCGCGCCAGCGTCGAACTCGTGTTCGACAACAGCCTCGGGAAGGCGGGCGGCCAGTGGGCGAGCTACGCCGAACTGTCGGTCAAGCGCGTGCTCGAGCGCGACGGTGAGTCCGCGTATTACATCAACAACCAGCGCGTGCGGCGGCGCGACGTCTCCGACGTGTTCCTTGGCACCGGTCTGGGCGGCCGCGGCTACGCGATCATCGAGCAGGGGACGATCTCGCGCATCATCGACGCCAAGCCCGAGGAACTGCGGGTGTTCCTGGAGGAGGCGGCCGGGGTGTCGCGCTACCGTGAGCGGCGCCGCGAAACCGAGAACCGGCTGTCCGACGCGCGCCAGAACCTGGCGCGCGTGGACGACATCCGGCTCGAACTGGAGCGGCAGATCGAACGCCTGACCTCCCAGGCCGCGGTCGCCGCGCAGTTCCAGCAGCTCACCACCGAGCTGATCGCTGCCCAGGACCTGCTCTGGTACCTGCGCCGCACCGAGGCGAGCGCACAGCGCGAGCGCCAGCAGCGCGAGGTGGAGCGTCTGTCCATCGAACTCGAGACCGAGACCGCACGGTTGCGCGAGATCGAGAACCGGCTGACGACGATCCGCGACGAACAGCAGGTCGCGAACGACGCCACGCGCGTGGCGCAGGGTGAACTCTACGAGGCCAATGCCGAGGTGGCGAGGCTCGAGCAGCAGCTGGCCCACCTGCGCGACACCCGCAGCCGGGTCGAGACGCAGCTGGCGCAGGCGCGTGCACGCCTCGACCAGATGCGCGAGCGGCGCGATGGCGTCACCGCGAACCTGGCGCAGTGGCAGGCGGAGGCCGCGGCGCTCGAGCAGCAGGCCGATACGGCCCGCGCCAATGCTGAACATGAATCCGCGCTGCTGCCGCAAGCGGAGACCGCCGCCCGTGAGGCCCATGCGCGGGTACGCGAAGCCGAGCGCGCCCTGGCGCAGGCCGAGCAGCTCTGGCAGGTCGAGGAGACTCGGCGCGGCTCGTCGCAGCGGCTGGCCGAGCAACTGGGGCAGCGTGCCCAGCGGCTCGCCGCCGAGCGCGGCGGCCTGCAGCCCCCCGACCGCGACGCGCTGGCCGCCATGCAGGCTGGCGTGGCGGGGCTCGATGCGCAGCTCGCCGAGACGCGGGCGGCGGCGTCTGCTGCCGAGCAGACCCTTGCGCAGGGTGAGATCGCCGCGCGCGAGGCGCAGTCCGCGGTCGAGGCGGCCAACCGTGAACTCACCCGGGTGCAGGCGCGGCGCGATGCGCTCCAGCAACTCCAGGGGCGCCTCGCCAACGCACAGGCCACCCGGGACTGGGCGGCGCGCCACGGGCTCGCCAACGCGCGCCGGCTCTGGCAGGGACTTCGCATCGAGGAGGGTTGGGAGAACGCGCTCGAAGCCGTGCTGCGCGAACGGTTGAATGCGTTCTCGGTCGAGCGCATCGACGGCGAAGCGACGTGGCTGGCCGAGATGCCGGGCGCGAAGGTCGCCGTCTACGAGCTCGCCGCCGGCGTCTCGACGACCGGTTCGCTCGGGGTGCTCGGCCGTCCGCTGCGCGAGCTGGTGTCCTGCGACGACCCGCGCACCGAGCCGGTGCTCGGCGACTGGCTGAGTCAGGTGTTCATCGCGGCCACGCTCGAGGAGGGCATGCGGCTGCGCGAGCGCCTGCCTGCGGGCGCGATGATGGTCACCCGTGAAGGGCACCTGCTCAGCCGGTCGAGCGTCGTGTTCTATGCACCCGATTCGGAGGTGCATGGCGTGCTCGCGCGCCAGCGCGAGATCGACGGACTGTCGACGCAGATCGAGGCGCTCTCAGCCCGGCTGTCCGAGGCGCGTGGCCACCACGTCGAGGCGACCGAGGGCGTGGCGCGTGCCCGGCGTGAACTTGCCGATCGTCGGCGGATGGCCGACGAACTGAGGCAGAACCAGCATTCGTCGCAGATGCAACTGGTGCGCCAGACCGAACAGGCCGACCGCGTCGAGCAGCGGATCGCCCAGATCGAGCGCGAGAGCGCCGAGATCGAGGCCGAGCGCACGGCCGAGGTGGCGCGGCTTGCCGAGACCGACGGCAACCTGCAGCGCTTTGCCGAGCAGTTGCAGTCGATCGGCGCCCAGCTCGCGACCACGCGATCGGACGCCGGCCGTGCGCAGGGCCAGCTGTCCCGCGCCCGTGACTCGGCGCAGCAGGCAGCGCAGGCGCAGCAGCAGTTGCGCTACCGTGTCGAGTCGGCGCACACCCGGATCCGCGACGGCGAGAACGCGGTAGCGGGCACCGAGCGCGAGCTGGCCGGCCTTACGTCCGAGGTGGACCGGCTGGCTGCCGAACGCGAGCAGTTCGAAGAAGCGCCCATCGTGGCCGCACTTCAGGCGGCGCTGTCCACACGCGAGGTGCGCGAGGCGGCGATGTCCGATGCACGCAACGCGCTGTCCGGGCTCGAGGCGCAGCTGCGTGCGATCGACGAGGAGCGCGTGGTCTCCGAGCAGAAGCACGACCCGCTGCGCAACGCCATCGGCGAGGCGAAGCTGAAGGAGCAGGAAGCCCGCCTGACCGAGGAACAGTTCGCCGCCAAGCTGGCCGAGTCGGGCGCCGACGAGACGGCGCTCGCGGCGCGCGCCGAGGATGGTCCGCGCCCGCGCACGCTGGCCGGAGAGATCAACCGGCTGCAGGCAGAGATCGGCGCGCTGGGGGCGGTCAACCTCGCCGCGCTCGAGGAACTCGGCGGAGCGAGCGAGAAGAAGAACGCGCTCGATGCCCAGGCCGCCGACCTGAACGAGGCGATCGAGACGCTGGAGACGGCGATCCGGCGTATCGACAAGGAGACCCGCGAACGGCTGATGGCGACCTTCGCCGAGGCGAACGGTCACCTGTCGAAGATGTTTCCGGCGCTGTTCGGTGGCGGCCATGCCGAGCTGGTGCTCACCGGCGAGGAGATCCTCGACAGCGGCGTGCAGATCTTCGCGCGTCCACCGGGAAAGAAGAACGCGTCCATCCAGCTCCTGTCCGGCGGCGAGAAGGCGCTCACCGCGATGTCGCTCGTGTTCTCGCTGTTCCAGCTCAACCCGGCGCCGTTCTGCCTGCTCGATGAGGTCGATGCGCCGCTGGACGACACCAACACCGAGCGCTTCCGCAACCTGCTGACGAAGATGTCCGAACACACGCAGTTCCTGTTCATTTCACACAACAAGATCACGATGGAGGGGGCGCACCAGCTGGTCGGGGTGACGATGCAGGAGCAGGGCGTGTCGCGCGTGGTGACCGTAGACATGCAGCAGGCGATGCGCCTTACCGAAGACCAGGCGGCCTGAGCGACACGATGACTGACCTGCAGGGAGCACTGATCGTCCTGGGCGTTCTGGCCGTGGCAGCCGTCGCCCTCTACAACTACTGGCAGGAGCGCCAGTTCAGGCGCCGGTCCGAGAAGCTGCTGGCCGGCACGCAAGACGACCCGCTGCTCGCGGGCGATCCGCAGGCAGCGTCGGCCCGGGCGCGCGACGCCGCGCCCCCCACGGATCCCCTGCCGGAGCCGCGGCGTGAGCCCAGCCTCGCAGATCCGGTCGCCGACGTCGCCCGGATCGAGCCGGTCTTCGATGCATCGACTGACGATGCCGGGTCCGCAATCGATGAGCGGGCCTCGGTAGACATGCCGGCCGTCGCCTCGGCGGTGCCGACGGCCCCCGCGGCGGACCCCGTGTCCGACCGACGCGCGGAACCCCGGAGCGAGCCGCGCTCCGAGGCGTCGACCGGGCTGGAAGGGCCGGCCGGGCTCTGGTATCCGGTGGTGTTCAGGTTGCCCGCCACGTCCGACGCCGGCGCGCTGGCGCGGATCCGCGCCGAGGTGTCCGGCGAGCGCCGCCTGTCCGACTGGCTCGATCCCGACCTGCTGGCCGCCGATCCGGGCGAGCCCGGTGAGCCGGCCACCCTGGATCGCATCCTGCGCATCCAGGCGGTGGACCTGCGCGGACCAGCCACCGCGGTGGAACTGCAGGCCGTCCTGGCCAACGCGCATCGTGCGGCGGGGGCGGTGGGCGGGCTGGCCACGGCGCCCGATCCGGCCACCACGGCGGCGCATGCGGCCGCGCTGCACGAGTTCTGCAGTTCGGTCGACGTGGCGATCGGCCTGAACGTCGCCGCCACCAGCGGCGGTTTCGCCGGAACCAAACTGCGCGGACTGATCGAGGCAGCGGGCTACCGGGTGCTGCCTGACCAGACGTGGGTGCTGGCCGATGATGCGGGCAATACCCTGTGCACGCTGACCGATGGCAACGGGGCGGGACTGGATCCGGCTGCGCTTCGCAGCCAGGCCGTGCGTGCCATTTCCCTGCTGCTCGACGTGCCGCGCACGCCCGGCACGCTCTCGCAGTTCGAACGCATGGCGACGCAGGCTCGCCAGTTCGCGCACGCTCTGTCGGGCAGTGTCGTCGATGACTCCGGCCGCGTGCTCGACGAGCCGAGCATCGCGCGCATCCGCACTCAGCTCGGGTCGATGCTCAAGGCGATGCGCGCGCGCGGCATCGAGCCCGGGGACGCGATCGCGCGTCGCATCTTCGGCTAGCGTGGCGGGCGCGCAGGAGCCGGCGGCGCGGGCGGCCTGGCTGCGGCAGGAACTGCAGCGGCATGCCCACGCCTACTACGTGCTCGACGCACCGACGCTGCCCGATGCCGAGTACGACCGGTTGTTCAGGGAGCTGGAGGCACTGGAACAGACCGCTCCGGGACTGGTAACGCCGGACTCGCCGACCCAGCGGGTCGGAGCGGCGCCCTCGACGGCCTTTGCGAGCGTCGCGCACCGGGTGCCGATGCTGTCGCTGAACAATGCGTTCAGTGACGACGAGGTGGTGGCGTTCGACCGTCGCGTGCGCGAGGCACTGGGCCGGGTCGAGCCAGTCGCCTATGCGGTCGAGCCCAAGTTCGACGGGCTGGCGGTGAGCCTCACCTACGTTGACGGGCAGCTTGCCACCGGCGCGACCCGCGGCGATGGCGAGGCCGGGGAGGACGTGACCGCCAACCTGCGCACGCTGCAGTCGATCCCGTTGCGCATCGACACCGCGCTGCCGCTGCTCGAGGTGCGCGGCGAGGTGCTGATGCGCCGGCGCGATTTCATCCGCATGAACGAGGCGCAGCGCGCCCGTGGCGAGCGCGAGTTCGTCAACCCGCGCAACGCCGCGGCCGGTTCCCTGCGCCAGCTCGATCCCGCGGTGACCGCCGCGCGGCGGCTATGGTTCTACGCGTATGGCGTGGTCGCGGGCGAGGCCGATCTCCTGCCGGCAGATTGCCATGGCGCGCTGATGGACTGGCTCGCCGGGTTGCGTTTTCCGGTCGTGCCCGACCGGGCGGTGGTGGCCGGCGTCGACGGCCTGCTGGGCTATTTCCGCGACATCGGTGAGCGACGCAGCGCGCTGCCCTACGACATCGATGGCGTCGTCTACAAGGTGGACGCACTGGCCGACCAGCAGCGACTGGGCTTCGTGTCGCGCGCACCGCGGTTTGCGCTGGCGCACAAGTTCCCGGCCGAAGAGGCGCTGACCGAACTGGTCGGCATCGACGTGCAGGTCGGGCGGACCGGTGCGCTGACGCCGGTGGCACGGCTGCGCCCGGTGTTCGTCGGCGGTGTCACGGTCACCAACGCCACGCTGCACAATGAGGACGAGGTACGGCGCAAGGACGTGCGGGTTGGCGACACGGTCGTCGTGCGGCGCGCCGGCGACGTGATCCCGGAAGTGGCCCGTACCGTGCCCGAGCGCCGTCCATCGGGCACGATCGCGTTCACGATGCCTGCGAACTGTCCGGTCTGCGGATCGGCGGTGGCGAAGCCGGAGGGCGAGGCGATCAGCCGCTGCACCGGCGGATTGTTCTGCGCAGCGCAGCGCAAGCAGGCGCTGCTGCACTTCGCGTCGCGGCGGGCGATGGACATCGAGGGTCTGGGCGAGAAGCTGGTCGACCAGCTCGTGTCGGCGTCCGCATCCGACGGAGCGGTGGAGCCAGTGCTGGAACTCCGGGCGCCGCTGGTGCGCACGCCAGCCGACCTGTACCGGCTGACCGTCACGCAGGTCGGTACGCTCGAGCGCATGGCCGAGAAGTCGGCGCGAAACCTGGTCGAAGCGATCGACGTCAGTCGGCGGCCGCCGCTGGCGCGCTTCGTGTTCGCGCTCGGCATCCGCAACGTGGGCGAGACCACGGCACGCGACCTCGCGCGCCACTTCGGTACGCTCGATGCGCTGATGACCGCCGCCGAGCCGGCACTGCTGCAGGTGCCTGACGTCGGTCCCGTAGTGGCGCAGAGCATCGCCACCTTCTTCGCCCAGCCGCACAACCGAGAAGTGATCGATGCGCTGCTGGCCGCCGGCGTGGACCCGCAGGCCGCTGCGCCGCCACCGGCCCAGGCGGGCGTCGGGCCGGTGGCGGGCCGCACCTTCGTGCTCACGGGTACCCTGCCGGGGTTGTCGCGTGACGCAGCTCGCGTACGGATCGAGGCTGCTGGCGGCAAGGTGGCGGGCAGTGTTTCCAAGAAGACCGACTACGTGGTCGCCGGTGAGGAGGCGGGCAGCAAGCTCGAGAAGGCGCGCGCACTCGGGGTGACGGTGATCGACGAGGCGGGCTTGCAGTCGCTGCTGCAACAGGCGGCCGATGGCGATTGAGTCGCGTGTGCCGATCGACTAGACTGGTTCCGACCATGGGTACCCGATGATCGATCGACACGAAGCCTGGAAGATCCTGGAAGGCGCAGACCTGCTTCACGACGAAGCCGCGATCGCGCAGGCCGTCGACCGCGTGGCCACGCAGATCGTCGCCGCGCTGCGCGACACCGAGCCGCTCGTCCTTGCGGTGATGGGCGGGGGTATCGTGTTCGCCGGCCAGTTGCTCCCGCGCCTGCACTTCCCGCTCGAGTTCGATTTCATCCACGTGACGCGCTATCGTGGCGGTACCACTGGCGGCGAAGTACGCTGGCCGGTTGCCCCGCACGTGCCGTTGAAGGACCGTACCGTTCTGGTGGTGGACGACATCCTCGACGAAGGACGCACGCTGGCGGCGGTGCGCGACCGCTTCATCGACGAGGGCGTGCGCGC
>CANHBC010000076.1 GCA_947458835.1 Betaproteobacteria bacterium
CGGCAGAAGTTCCGCAAGAAGCTGCGCGAGGGCGAGCTCGACGACAAGGAGATCGAGATCGACGTGGCTGCACCGGCGCCCCAGATGGAGTTCCTCGCCCCGCCCGGCATGGAGGACCTCACCTCGCAGATCCAGGGGATGTTCCAGAACATGGGCGGCGGTCGACGCAAGACGCGCAAGCTGCGCATCCGGGAGGCGATGCAGCTGCTGACCGACGAGGAAGCCGCCAAGCTGGTCAACGACGAAGAGCTGAAACAGCGTGCACTGGCCAACGTCGAGCAGAACGGCATCGTGTTCATCGACGAGTTCGACAAGATCACCACGCGCAGCGAAGGCTCGGGCGTGGACGTCTCGCGCCAGGGCGTGCAGCGCGACCTGCTGCCGCTGGTCGAGGGCACGTCGGTCACCACCAAGCACGGCATCATCCGCACCGACCACATCCTGTTCATCGCCAGCGGTGCGTTCCACCTGTCCAAGCCGTCCGACCTCATCCCCGAGATGCAGGGCCGGTTCCCGATCCGGGTCGAGCTCGATTCGCTGACCGTGGGTGACTTCGAGCAGATCCTGACCGCGACCGATGCCTGCCTGACCCGTCAGTACGAGGCGCTGGTGCGCACCGAGGGCGTGGCGCTCGAGTTCCGCCCGGACGGCATCCGCCGCCTGGCCGAGATCGCCTGGCAGGTGAACGAGCGGGTCGAGAACATCGGCGCGCGCCGGCTCTACACCGTGATGGAGAAACTGCTCGAGGACCTCTCGTTCGACGCGCCCAACCGGTCCGGTGCCAGCGTGGTCGTCGATGGCCCCTACGTCGACGCCCGGCTGAAGGACCTGGCCGGCAGCGAGGACCTCGCGCGCTACGTGCTCTAGCGTGGACGCGCTGCGCGCGGGCCTGGACTCCGCCGAGGCCGCGCGACGCCTGCAGGCCCACGGGCCGAACGAGCTGCCAGCGCGTGGCGACAGCGGCTGGTCGACGCTGCTTTCGGGGGTCGTGCGCGAGCCGATGTTCGCGCTGCTGATCGGCGCCAGTGCCGTGTACTTCCTGCTCGGCGACCTGGAGGAGGCGATCGTGCTCGCGGCCTCGATCACCGTGGTCGTGCTGATCACGCTCTACCAGGAACGCAAGAGCGAGCGGGCGCTGGCCGCGCTGCGCGACCTGTCGAGCCCGCGCGCACTCGTGGTCCGGGACGGCCGGCAGGAGCGCATCGCCGGGCGCGAGGTCGTGCCGGGTGACCTGGTGCTGCTGCGCGAGGGTGACCGGGTGCCGGCGGACGGGCGCGTGCTCGAGGCAAGCGACCTGTCGATCGACGAATCGCTGCTGACTGGCGAAGCAGTGCCGGTACGCAAGCGCGCGACGGGCGACGGCGAGGGCGGGTCGTTCGACCCCGGTGGCGATGACCTGCCGCAGGTGTTCTCGGGCACGCTGGTGACTGCGGGACACGGCATCATCGAGGTCACCGCAACCGGCGTCCTGACCCAGCTCGGCCGCATCGGCGGCGCCATGCGGTCCGTGTCTCCCGCTGCCACGCCGCTGCAGCAGGAGACCGCGCGCTTCGTGCGCCGGTTCGCGCTGATCGGGGCCGCGCTGTGCGCGATCGTGGTGCTCCTGTCGGCGCTGGCCCGTGGCGGCTGGCTCGAGGGCCTGCTGTCCGGCCTCACGCTCGCGATGGCGGTGCTGCCGGAGGAATTCCCGGTGGTGCTCACCGTGTTCCTGGCGCTTGGCGCCTGGCGCATCTCGCGTTCCGGCGTGCTGACCCGGCACATGCCGGCGATCGAGACGCTCGGTGCGGCCAGCGTGCTGTGCGTCGACAAGACCGGAACGCTGACGCAGAACCGGATGCAACTCGCGCGGCTGGTGGGAGCCGATGGCACGGCGGTGCCGGTGGCGGAGGACACCGCCTCGCTACCCGAGACGGTACACGAGGTACTCGCGTTCGCGGCACTGGCGAGTGAACCCGACCCGTTCGATCCGATGGACCGC
This sequence comes from Betaproteobacteria bacterium, assembly GCA_947458835.1. Classification (GTDB taxonomy): domain Bacteria; phylum Pseudomonadota; class Gammaproteobacteria; order Burkholderiales; family CAIKXV01; genus CAIKXV01. The sequence continues at coordinate 1,979 of CANHBC010000076.1, forward strand.
GCGATCCGCTCGGTGGCGGACCGCACCTTGCCCGGTACCGTCCACCCGCCCCGGGGCTGGACGCTGCTCCGGGAGTATCCGCTGTCGAGCGAACTGCTCGCGCACACTCACGGCTGGCGCACCGCCGAGGCGGGGCGCCACGTGGTGGCGGCCAAGGGTGCACCCGAGGCGATCGCCGAGTTGTGTCGCCTGGAGCCGGGACCGCGCGAGGCGATGCTGGGCGAGGTGGGGCGTCTTGCCGGAGAGGGGCTGCGCGTGCTCGGAGTGGCGGCGGCCGAGCATGGCGGCGAGGACTGGCCGGACAGCCAGCGCGCGTTCGCGTTCCGCTTCCTGGGGCTGGTGGCGATGGTCGATCCGCTGCGCCCCACGGTTGGCCGAGCGATCGCCGAGTGCACCGCCGCTGGCATCCGGGTGGTGATGATCACCGGGGACTACCCGGTCACCGCCTCGGCGATCGCGCGCGCGGCCGGCCTGCCCGATCCGGAGCGGGTGGTCACCGGGCGCGAGCTCGCGGCGTTCTCCGACGCCGAACTCGCACGGCGGCTGCCGGTGACGACCGTCTTCGCACGCATGGTGCCGACGCAGAAGCTGCGGCTGGTGCAGGCGCTGTCGGCCTCCGGTGCGGTGGTGGCGATGACCGGCGACGGCGTGAACGATGCGCCGGCGCTCCGGGCGGCGCAGATCGGCATCGCGATGGGCCGGCGCGGCACCGACGTGGCGCGCGAGGCCGCCGACCTCGTGCTGCTGGAGGACGACTTCGATTCGATCGTGCAGACGGTGCGCCTGGGCCGCCGCATCTACGACAACATCGAGCACGCCACCGGCTACCTGGTGGCGGTGCACATCCCCACCGCGGGCATGGCGGTGCTGCCGCTGCTCGTCGGCTGGCCAATGATGTTCTTCCCGGTGCATATCGTGTTCATCGAGTTCGTGATCGATCCGGCGTGCTCGGTCGCGTTCGAGGCCGAGCCGGCGGAGGACGGCGTGATGGCGCGTCCGCCGCGACCGGCTTCGCGCCGGCTGTTCGACCGCCATTCGCTCGGCCTTGCGGCGGTGCAGGGGCTGGCCGTGCTGGCGGCCACGGCTGGCCTCTACGGCTCGCTGCTTGCGCTCGGCCAGCCGGCCGATGCAGCCCGCGCCGCTGCGTTCGCCTGCATCGTGTTCGGCAATCTGGGGCTGATCCTGTGCAATCGTTCGCGCACCGAGTCGATCCTGCGCACCTGGCGCCGGCCCAACCGGGCGATGGGCTGGGTGTTCGCCGGCACGCTGGCGGGACTTGGCCTCGTGCTGACCGTGCCGGCGCTGCAGCGACTGTTCCAGTTCGCGTCGATCGGCCTCGCCGAGTGGCTGGCTGCCCTTGGCGCCGCGGTGGCCGCGGTGGTGGCGAGCGAGGCGGTGAAGCTCGCCTGGCACCCGCGGCCGGCGGTGGGCATCGTCCGCTAACGTACCGCCAGTACCGGCCGGATGTTCAGCCGGCGCATCAGCCCATCGACCGCGGCGCGCGCTTCGCGCTCGTTCGCATACGGGCCCAGGTGGACGCGGTGCAGACCGCGTGCCTGGTGGACATGGGCGAGCCTGGCGACCTCGCCCAGTTCGGGGCGGATGCGGCCCAGGAAGGTCTCGGCGTTGTTGCGGTCGCCAAATGCACCGAGCTGGAGGAAGACCCCGCCCGATTCCGCGGCCAGCGGCAGGGCGCCAGGCCGTCCTGGCAGTTCGGACGCGCTCGCCGGCGTACCGGCCGCGGCTGCGACGGTGGCCGGCGGGGGTGGTTCGGGCAGGACCGCTTCGACCAGTGGCGGCGCCGGCGGCAGTGCGGCGGTGGTGGCGCCCGGCGTCGGCATGCCGGCCACCGCTGCCGTTGCTGCAGCCGCCGGTTTGCGGGCGGCGACGGTGCGCGCATCGAGCGGCCAGTTCACGCCCGGGATCAGCTTCTCGACCTCGACGTTCGCGCTGCCGGCCTCGACATAGCCGAGCCGGAACGCTGCCGCATACGAGAGGTCGATCAGCCGCTCGCCGATGAACGGACCGCGGTCATTGATTCGAATGATCACCTGCCGTCCGTTGGCGATGTTGGTCACGCGCACGTAGCTCGGGATCGGCAGCGTCGGGTGGGCGCCAGTCATCTGGTACATGTCGTAGACCTCGCCCGAGGAGGTCTTCTGCGCGTGGTAGCGCTTGCCGTACCAGGTGGCCACCCCCCGTGCGCGGTACGGGGCGCGCTCGGTCATCGGCGTGTAGCCGCGGCCGAACACGACGTAGGGGCGGTTGGCGAAGCGGTGCAGGGGTTCGCTGCGTGGTTCCGCGTCCGGAATCGATGCGAGGTTCGGCGGCGGAGCGTCGCCGGGCCCGTCGTCGAGGTAGAACGCACCGCCGCGCCGGGCGGTACCCCGGGCCGGTGGCCGCGCGCTGCTACCGGGGCTGGCGGCTGCGGTGGCATCGGGACCTGACGGGACGCCCGGCCGGGCGGCCGACGGTATCGGAATGCCGACGCCGCCGTCCGGGGCCGGGCCGGTGGATGCACAGCCGGCCGCGGTCAGCGCGACGGCGACGGCCAGCGCCACGGCAGACCTGCGTCCAGGCGCCGTCGAAGCGTCCCGGTACTCGATCGATGCTTGCTTCATGACTTGATCAGTTGGCGATGGGTCGCGATGCTCATCAGAAGGCCGAAACCGAAGAAGGCGCTCACCAGGGCCGTGCCGCCATAGCTGATCAGCGGCAGGGGCACGCCGACGACCGGCAGGATACCCGACACCATTCCCATGTTCACGAATGCATACGTGGCGAAGGTCATGGTGACCGAGCCGGCCACCAGCCGCGTGAACACCGTCGGCGCATTGAGTGTGATCACCAGCCCGCGTGCAACCACCAGCAGGAACAGCACCAGCAGCAGCACGTTGCCGAGCAGTCCGAACTCCTCCGAATAGACCGCGAAGATGAAGTCGGTGGTCCGCTCGGGCAGGAAGTCGAGGTGGGTCTGCGTGCCACCGAGCCAGCCCTTGCCGAACCATCCGCCGGAGCCCACGGCGATCGTCGACTGGATCGTGTGGTAGCCCGCGCCGAGCGGGTCCTGCGTCGGGTCGAGCAGGATCAGCACCCGCGTGCGCTGGTAGTCGTGCATCACCGACCAGGCCAGCGGCAGCGCGGCCAGCGCGGTCGCGCCCAGCCCCAAGATGATCTTCCACGGCAGGCCGGCCAGGAACAGCACGTAGCAGCCCGACGTGGCGATCAACAGCGCGGTGCCCAGGTCCGGCTGGCGCAGGATCAGCAGCACCGGAAGCACGAACAGGCCGGCCGCGATGACGAAGTTGGAGAGCCTCAGCGTCGACTCGTGCCGGTCGAAGTACCACGCCAGCGCGAGCGGCAGCGCGATCTTCATCAGTTCCGACGGCTGCAGGCTGATCACGCCCAGGTCCAGCCAGCGGCGGGCACCGTTGCGCACGTCACCGACCAGCGCCACCGCGACCAGCAGCACCAGTGCGACCAGATAGGCTGGCAGCGCCAGCCGCACCACCTGTGTCAGCGGCGTGTTGGCAACTACCCACATGACCACGAACGCGACCCCGATGTTGAACAGCTTGATCTCCATCCGATCCAGGCTCTGGTTGGAGGCGCTGTAGAGCGTGACCATCCCGACCAGGAGCAGCAGCAGCACCGCGACCAGCAGCAGCCCGTCGATGTGAGCGGTGGCCCGGCGCCAGAGGCGATCAATCACGTTCGGCTCCGATGCTGCCGCTGCCGCTGCCGGCGCCGCCGGCCGCACTCGGGGCGTCGATCGGCGTGACCGGCCTGCCCATCAGGAAGAAGTCGATCACGGCGCGCGCGAGCGGCGCCGCCTGGGCACCGCCACCGCCGGCGTTCTCGACCAGCACGGCGAGCGCGATCTTCGGATTGTCGGCCGGCGCGTAGGCGACGTAGAGCGCGTGGTCGCGGTGACGCTCGTCGATCTTGCTCGCGTCGTATCGTTGCCCCTGCTTGATGGCGATCACCTGGGACGTGCCCGTCTTTCCACCGACCTGATACTTGGCGTCGGCGAATGCGCGGTGGCCGGTCCCGCCGGGCATGTTCACGTCGACCATGGCCCGGTGCACTACGTCCCAGTGCTCGCGGCGGAAGTCCAGCCGGCGAACCGGCTCGGCAAGCACGGCCCGCTGCGCGAGGGAGGTCGCGTCCTGGATGTGGTTCACCAGGTGCGGCCGGTAGACGACGCCGCGGTTGGCGATGGTCGCTGTCGCGTTGGCGAGTTGCAGCAGGGTGGTCACGTTGTAGCCCTGTCCGATGCCGATCGAGATCGTGTCGCCGACGTACCACTTCTGGCGGAAGCGGCGCTGCTTCCACTCCTGCGACGGATTGATGCCCACTGCCTCGCCGACCATGTCGAGTCCGGTGCGTGCGCCGAAGCCGAACTGGCGCATGAAGTTGCTGATCGTGTCGATGCCCAGGTCGAATGCGAGCTGGTAGTAGTAGGTGTCGCATGAGATGACGATCGACTTGTGCAAGTCGACCGAGCCGTGCCCGCCCACCTTCCAGTCGCGGTACTGGTGTGAATTGCCCGGCAGGGTGAAGTAGCCGATGTCGTTGATCGAATACTGCGGCGTGCGCCGCCCGAGTTCGAGGGCGGCCAGCGCCATGAACGGCTTGTAGGTCGAGCCCGGCGGGTACTGTCCGGTCAGGGCGCGGTTGACCATCGGCCGGTCGGGATGGTTGTTGAGCTCGTTCCAGGTCGGCGGATCGATGCCGTCGATGAACAGGTTCGGGTCGAAGCCGGGCTTGCTGACGAAGGCCAGCACGCCGCCGGTTTCGGGGTCGATCGCCACCAGTGCACCACGCCGCCCGCCGAAGGCCTCCTCGGCTGCCTGCTGCAGGCGCAGGTCGAGGTGCAGCTGCAGGTTGTTTCCCGACACCGGCGCGGTACGCGACAGCGTGCGCACCGCCCGGCCGCCGGAATCCACCTCCACCTGCTCCAGGCCGGTGGTGCCATGCAGCTCGCGCTCGTACATCTGCTCGAGGCCGGTCTTGCCGATGTGCTCCGATCCGCGGTAGTTCGAGAGCCGGCCGTCAGCCTCGAGCATCTCCATGTCCCGCTGGTTGATCCGCCCGATGTAGCCGACGACGTGCGAGGCGAGGGTACCGTTCGGGTAGCGTCGGAACAGGCGGGCATTGATCTCCACGCCCGGGAACCGGTAGCGGTTGGCCGCGAAGCGCGCGATCTCGTCCTCGGACAGCCGGGTGCGGATCGGGATCGCACCCAGCTTGCGCGACTCGTCGAGCAGCCGCTTGAAGCGCCGCCGGTCCTTCGGCGCGATCTCGATCAGCTGTGAAAGCGCGTCGATGGTCGCCTCGAGGTCGCGCACCACCGTCGGGTTGATCTCCAGCGTGTAGGCCGTGAAGTTGTGCGCGAGCACCGTCCCGTGCCGGTCGAGGATCAGGCCTCGGTTGGGGACGATCGGCACCAGCGAGATCCGGTTCGCCTCGGCCTGGGTGTAGTAGTACTCGTGCTTCATGACCTGCAGGAACACGAAGCGCGCCAGCAGCACGACGAACAGTGCGAGCACGAACACCGCCGCGAAGGCCACGCGCCGCCGGAACTCCGAGCGCTCGCCTTCAAGGTTCTTGAGTTCGACGAATTGCGGCATCTTCGCGCGGCTAGATCGGATGGTTCGGGTCGACCCTCGGGCGCTGCGGGGCGAGCAGCACCACCCACACCAGCGGCCACAGCAGCGCGCCGGTGAACGGGGGGACGAACCAGGTCCAGCCGGGGAAGGCCGCGCCCCCGGCCAGACGCACCAGCAGGATGATCGCCTGCGCGGTGAGCAGGATCGGCAGGATCTGCAGCACGTGCTTGTCGGTGCTGAACATGCGCAGGCGCCGGCGCAGCAGCGTCGCCCCGAAGGCGACCACCGTATAGGCGAGGGCGTGCTGGCCGAACAGGCTCGCCTGCGAGACGTCCATCATCAGGCCGAGCGTGAACGCCACCCCGAAGCCCACCAGGCGCGGCTCGCGCACGATCCAGAACAGCAGCGCCAGCGCGACGAAATCGGGCCGCAGCGAGGCCCAGAGTCCCGCCCACGGCAGCAGGTTGACGATCAGCGCCACCAGCAGCGTGAACCAGACGAAGCCGGGCCTGACCGGCAGCAGCAGTTCCTGCCGTGGGCCGGCGCTCACGCCCATCGGACTTCCTCCCCGTCGCGGAACAGCATGCTCAGCCTCCCTTGCGGCCGCGCTTGCGCGGCGGCGAGGCGTCCTCGAACCCGGGGTTCTCCGGGTGCGGTGTGCTCGCGGTCAGCACCAGCACCTGCCGGTAGCGGTTCACGCCGGCTGCGGGCTGCGCGCTGATACGGGCGAACATGAAGGCGGCGTTGCGTTCGACCTCCTGCACCGTGGCCACCGGCAGCCCGGCCGGGTAGGTTCCGTCGATGCCGGAGGTGACCAGCTTGTCGCCGGTCTGGATGTCCGCCGAGAACGGCATGAAGCGCAGTTCGAGCACGCCGTCGGAACCCAGCCCGAACAGCACCCCGCGCACGCCGCTGCGCATCACCTGCACCGGCACGGTCATGTCCTTGTCGGTGATCAGCGTCACCTGGCTCGCCCAGGGATACACCCGGGTGACCTGGCCGACCAGGCCTGCGGCATCGACCACCGGCTGCCCCTGTCCGATGTTGTCGGTGGAGCCCTTGCCGATGATCACGCGCCGTGTGAACGGGTCGCGGTGCGAGTACAGGATCTCCGCATAGACCGCCGACTGTGAATGGCTGGCCCGGGTGTCGAGCAGGCCGCGCAGCCTGGCGTTCTCGAGTTCGAGCGCCTCCAGCCGCAGCAGTGCCGCCGCATTCACCAGGTTCTGCTGCTCCAGCGTGTTGTTCCGCCCGGTGAGCTGCGTCTGGGTCGTGAAGAAGCCGGACATGCGTTCGACCAGCGCAGCCGGCGCCAGCGCTACCCGCTGCAGCGGGTAGAGCACGACCGCAACCCCCTGCTGCACGTACGTCAGGTAGTGAAACCGGCTGTCTGCGACGACCAGCACGAGGGCGAGCAGCGAGAACAGCAGGAAGCGCGCGAACGGCGTCGGGCCACGGTTGAAGAAGGGTTGCTGCGCGTGTTCCATTCAGCGCGCCGGCGCGGGTGACGGTTCGCCGGCCTGCGCCGGGCGGGGGTGGCGGTAGGGCGGGATACCTGTGTCAGTCACTGGTGAAGATCGACGACACGCGATCCATCTGCTCCAGCGCCAGCCCGGAACCGCGGACCACGCAGGTCAGCGGATCTTCGGCGCAGATCACCGGCAGCCCGGTCTCTTCCATCAGCAGCCGGTCGATGTCGCGCAGCAGCGCGCCCCCACCGGTCAGCACCATGCCCTTTTCCGCGATGTCCGCGCCCAGTTCGGGCGGCGTCTGCTCGAGCGCGGTCTTCACTGCCCCGACGATCTGGTTCAGCGGCTCGGTCAGCGCCTCGAGGATCTCGTTGCTGGAGATGGTGAAGCTGCGCGGGATGCCCTCGGCCAGGTTGCGGCCCTTCACTTCCTTCTCGCGCACCTCGCTGCCGGGGAATGCCGAGCCGATCTCCTTCTTGATCTCCTCGGAGGTCGTCTCGCCGATCAGCATGCCGTAGTTGCGGCGGATGTAGTTGATGATCCCTTCGTCGAACTTGTCGCCGCCGACCCGCACCGAGCCGGCATAGACGATGCCGCCCAGCGAGATCACGCCCACCTCGGTGGTGCCACCGCCGATGTCGACCACCATCGAGCCGGTGGCTTCCTCGACCGGCAGACCGGCGCCCAGTGCGGCGGCCATCGGCTCCTCGATCAGTTCGACCTTCCGTGCGCCCGCGCCGTAGGCGGACTCGCGGATCGCCCGGCGCTCGACCTGGGTGGAGCCGCAGGGCACGCAGATCACGATGCGCGGGCTCGGGCTGAAGATGCGCGAGTCGTGGACCTTGCGGATGAAGTGCTTGAGCATCTGCTCGGTGATGGTGAAGTCGGCGATCACGCCATCCTTCATCGGCCGGATCGCGGTGATGTTGCCGGGCGTGCGGCCGAGCATCTGCTTGGCCGCGAGGCCGACCTGCTGGATTACCTTCTTGCCGTTGGGGCCGCCTTCCTGGCGGATCGCGACGACCGAGGGTTCGTTGAGCACGATCCCCTTGCCGCGCACCCAGATCAGGGTATTGGCCGTGCCGAGGTCGATGGCAAGGTCGGTCGAGAAGTAGCCGCTGAGGAATCCGAACATTTAGGGTGAATTCGATTGGATACGTGCTGGGGGGGCGCAGATGCGCAGGAGCGCAGGATACGCGATGCGGCGGCGCGACCGGAGGTCGGTCGCCTGTACACGTGCGGATGCGGTGCGCTGCCGCGCGCCCGGGGCACGCGGCAGGCAGGACCGGGGCGCGGTCCGTGTGGACAGCCGGGGGGAGCAGCAGACGATCCGGCCGGGGGGCCGGATATCAACTACGTTATGATACCCCGGATCGTCATCGTCCAGCCCCGTTACTCCGCCCCGCTTTCCCCATGTCGCTTCGCCAGGAAGACGTCCAGCGCATCGCCCATCTCGCGCGGCTCGCGATCACCGATGAAGAGGCTGCCCGCACGCTCGCCCAGCTGAACGACATCTTCCGGATGATCGAGCGCATGCGCGCGGTCGACACCCAGGGGGTCGAGCCCATGTCCCATCCGCTGGGCGGAGCCCAGCGATTGCGTGCCGACGCGGTGACCGACATCCCCGACCGGGAGCGCAACCTGGCCAACGCCCCGGCGCGCCAGGACGGGCTGTTCCTCGTGCCGCGCGTGCTCGAGTGACGCGATGAGCGACGTCCTGCACCAGCTGTCGCTGGCCGCGCTGGCCAGGCTGCTCGCCGCGCGCGACGTGTCGGCGGTCGATCTCGCCCGGCACTTCCTCGACCGCATCGAGCGCCATCGCGGGCTGAACGCCTTCCTGGACGTGCGCCCGGAGGTCACGCTGGCCCAGGCGCGCGCGGCCGACGCCAGGCGCGCCGCCGGCGAATCCGGCGTGCTGCTCGGTATCCCGGTCGCGCACAAGGACATCTTCGTGACGCGCGACTTCGCGTCGACTGCGGCCAGCCGCATGCTCGAGGGCTACATGAGCCCGTTCGACGCGACCGTGGTCGAGCGCCTGGCGAGCGCCGGCATGGTCACGCTGGGCAAGGTGAACTGCGACGAGTTCGCGATGGGTTCTTCCAACGAGAACAGCGCCTACGGCCCGGTGCTCAATCCGTGGGACGCCGCTGCGGTGCCGGGTGGCTCCTCGGGTGGATCGTCCGCGGCGGTGGCCGCACGCATCGCGCCGGTGGCCACCGCCACCGACACCGGGGGCTCCATCCGCGAACCAGCCGCGTTCTGCGGCATCACCGGAACGAAGCCGACCTACGGCCGTCCGTCGCGCTGGGGCATGATCGCCTTCGCGTCCAGCCTCGACACCGCTGGCCTGATGACCGTCTCCGCCGAGGACGCCGCCTGGGTTCTTTCGGCGATGTGCGGCTTCGACCCGAACGACTCGACCAGCGTGGACCGCCCCGAGGAAGACTTCACGCGCGACCTCGCGCGGCCGGTAAAGGGGCTGCGCATCGGCGTGCCGAAGGAGTTCTTCGCCGACGGCATGCAGCCCGACGTCGAGCGTGCGGTACGCGGTGCGCTCGAGACGTACCGTTCGCTCGGCGCCGAACTGGTCGAGATCTCGCTGCCCAGCGCCGAGCTCGGGATCCCGGTCTACTACGTGGTTGCGCCGGCCGAGTGCAGCTCCAACCTGTCGCGCTTCGACGGCGTGCGCTACGGGCACCGTGCGAAAGACCATGGCGACCTCGCCGACATGATCAAGCGTTCGCGCGCCGAGGGCTTCGGTCCGGAGCCCAAGCGGCGCATCCTGATCGGCACCTACGTGCTGTCGCACGGCTACTACGACGCCTACTACATCAAGGCGCAGCAGGTCCGGCGCCTGATCGCCGACGAGTTCCGCCAGGCCTTCACCCGGTGCGACGTGATCGCCGGTCCGGTCGTGCCCAGCGTCGCCTTCGGCTTCGGCGAGAAGGCGGCCGACCCGGTGTCCATGTACATGTCCGATCTGTACACCATCCCCGGCAGCCTCGCCGGGGTGCCGAGCGTGAGTATCCCGTGCGGCTTCGGCGAGGGCGCGAACGCCAGCCGGCCGGTAGGGCTGCAACTGATGGCCAACCACTTCGACGAGGCGCGGCTGCTCGGCGTCGCGCACCAGTACCAACTCGCGACCGACTGGCACCGCCGGGTGCCGTCCGCCTTCGCGGACTGATCCGGCAGCAGGCAGACGAGACCATGGCACGATCCTCGCAATCAGGCTACGGCGGCTGGCAGGTGGTCATCGGCCTGGAGACGCACGCCCAGCTCTCCACCGCCAGCAAGATCTTCTCGGGTGCCTCGACCGCCTTCGGAGCCGAGCCGAACACGCAGGCCAGCGTGGTCGACCTCGCGCTGCCCGGGGTGCTGCCGGTGCTCAACCGTGGCGCGGTGGAGCGCGCGATCCGCTTCGGGCTGGCGGTCGGCGCGACCATCGCGCCGCGCAGCGTGTTCGCCCGCAAGAACTATTTCTACCCCGACCTGCCCAAGGGCTACCAGATCAGCCAGTACGAGATCCCGGTGGTACAGGGCGGTTCGCTGTCGTGCATCGTCGAGGGCCGTGGCTTCGAACCGTATGCCAAGACCGTCCGCCTGACCCGCGCGCACCTGGAAGAGGATGCCGGCAAGTCGCTGCACGAGGACTACTCGGGCATGAGCGGCATCGACCTGAACCGGGCCGGCACGCCGCTGCTGGAGATCGTCACCGAGCCGGACATCCAGGTCGACGACATCGAGCGTGCCGCGAGCGAGGCGGTCGCCTACGCGCGTGCGCTGCATTCGCTGGTGACCTGGCTGGGCATCTGCGACGGCAACATGCAGGAGGGGTCGTTCCGCTGCGACGCGAACGTGTCCGTCCGCCGCCCCGGAGCTTCGCTGGGTACCCGCTGCGAGATCAAGAACCTGAACAGCTTCCGCTTCATGCACCAGGCGATCGTGTACGAGGCGAAGCGGCAGATCGACCTGATCGAGTCGGGCGATGTGGTGGTCCAGGAGACCCGCCTGTACGATCCCGACCGCGACGAGACGCGGTCGATGCGCAGCAAGGAAGACGCGATGGACTATCGCTACTTCCCCGACCCGGACCTGCTGCCGCTGGAGATCGATGCCGCCTGGATCGAACGCGTGCGGGCGGACCTGCCGGAACTGCCGGCCGCGATGCGCACGCGCTTCGTTGAAGCCCACGGACTGTCCGACTACGACGCCGGGCTGCTCACCGCCGACGCCGCGACCGCGCGCTACTTCGAGGCCGTCGTCGCCGCGCTGCCTCCGGGGCAGGCCAAGCTGGCCGCGAACTGGATCAACGGCGACGTGGCCGCCGCGGTCAACGCCGCGGGCGGGTCGATCATCGGCTGCCCAGTGTCCGCGGCGCAACTCGCCGGGCTGCTGGCCCGCGTCGTCGATGGCACGATCAACCAGAAGGGCGCGAAGGAAGTGTTCTCGGCGCTCTGGGCGGGTGAGGGCGCCAGCCCCGATGCACTGATCGAGAGCCGCGGCCTGCGGCAGATCTCCGACGCCGGCGCGCTGGAGGGGATCGTCGACGCGGTGCTCGCGGCCAATCCGAAGTCGGTCGAGGAGTTCCGGGCCGGCAAGGAGAAGGCGTTCAATGCGCTGGTCGGCCAGGTGATGAAGCAGAGTCGCGGCAAGGCCAACCCGCAGCAGGTCAACGACATCCTGCGCGCGAAACTCGCCGGCTGACCGACGAGGTCGTCCGCGATCCGCCCCGGTGGGTGACGGCCAGGCGGTGGCCGCTCGGGGTCAACCCGCCGGCAGGTCGAGGTAGACGCAGGTGCGACCAGCCTCGGAGGTCGCGGCCGCACTGCCGCCATGCGCGGCCGCGATCGAACGCACGATCGCAAGGCCCAGTCCGGCGCCGTCGGTGTCGTGCCGGCGCGAACTGTCGCCGCGGTAGAAGCGGTCGAACATGCGCGCCAGCACGTCCGGGGGGACCGTCTCCCCGGCATTGCAGACTGACAGGCGGACGCAGGGCGTTAGTGTGTCGCGTCCGCCCGGCGCGCTGGCGATGCCCACGCTGACCGTGCTGCCCGGTTCCGCGTGGCGGATCGCGTTGGACACCAGGTTTGCCAGTGCGCGCAGCAGCAGAGCCCGATCGCCGGACAGGCTTGCTGCGCCGTCGACCACCAGTTCGATTCCCTGCTCGGCCGCGAGCGCTTCGTAGAACGACAGTACCTGCCGGGCCAGCGCCGGCAGATCGACCGGTTCGCGGGCGGGCTGCGCAAGCCCGTGCTCTGACTTGGCCAGGAACAGCATGTCGGACACCATCCGTGCCAGTCGCTCCAGTTCCTCGGCATTGCTGCCGAGCACGTCCCGGTAGTCCTCGGCGCTGCGCGCGCGCGACAGCCCGACCTGCGTCTGGGTCATCAGGTTGCTCAATGGAGTGCGCAGTTCGTGCGCGAGGTCGCTGGACAGTTCGTTGAGCCGGCGGAAGGAGTCTTCCAGCCGGGCCAGCATGTCGTTGAGCGCGCGCGCCAGTTCCGCCACCTCCACCGGCAGGTCGCCCGAGGTCAACCTGCGGTCGAGGCGCGCGGCGGTCACGCCCTCGGCCTCGCGGCCGATCCGGCGCAGCGGTGCGAGCCCGCTGCGTGCCGCGATCCAGCCGAGCAGGCCGGTCGCCAGCACTGCGATCGCCACGAACGTCCACAGCGTGCGTCGGAACGCCTGCATGTAGTGGTCGTGGTGGGCGGTGTCGACGCCGATCGTGACCCGGAACGGGCGTGCGTCGGGCAGGCCGCTCGGCAGGTCGCGCGCCAGCCCGCGGAAGGTCCGGCCCTCGTGCGTCCACTGCACCGGGAGTGCCGGGCCGGCGAAGACGCCGACCGGCAGTGCGGCATCGTGCGGGTGGGTATGCACGTGCGCCGGCGGTGGCGAGCCGTCGGACGCGGTTGCCGAGGTCGACGGGGCAGGCGCGTCCGACGGGCCTGGCAGCGCGCCCTGCGGCGCGGTGGGTGCGCCGCGCGCTGCTGAGGAACTGAACCAGACCCGGCCCTCCGGGTCCTCCACGCGCAGCGCAAGGTCGTCGTGCCCGACCAGCATCGACCCGAACATCGATTCCAGGCGCACGAGGTCGGCGGGGCGGTGCACCGAGGCCAGCACCGCCGCGCTGGTCGTGAACTTGCCTTCGGCCTGGTCGCGGTCAAGCTCGACGAAGTGCCGCTCGACCGAGGCGCCCACCAGCTGCCCGAGCGCGAGCAGTACCCCGGTGGAGGCCGCGACGAACAGCAGCGTGATGCGCAGCGTCAGCGACAGCGGAAGCCGGACGGTCCCGGTGGCAGGCATCGGGGTCAGGATCCGTCTTCCAGCACGTAGCCCATGCCGCGCAATGTGCGTACCAGCCGTGTCTCGAACGGATCGTCGATTTTCGCGCGCAGGCGGCGGATCGCCACCTCGACCACGTTCGTATCGCTGTCGAAGTTCATGTCCCAGACCTGCGAGGCGATCAGCGAGCGCGGCAGCACTTCGCCGCGCCGGCGCATCAGCAGTTCCAGCAGCGCAAACTCCTTGCCGGTGAGGTCGATCCGCTGCCCGGCGCGCACCGCGCGGCGGCGCACCAGGTCAAGCTCGAGGTCGGCGACCTTCAGGCTGGTGGCCTCGACCACCGGACTGCGCCGACGCAGCAGCGTGCGCACGCGCGCCAGCAGTTCGGTGAATGCGAACGGCTTGACCAGGTAGTCGTCCGCGCCCAGTTCGAGTCCGCGCACCCGGTCCTCGACCTCGTCGCGCGCGGTGAGGAACAGCACCGGCAGCTGCCGTCCTGCCTCGCGCAGCGTCTTCACCAGCGTCCAGCCGTCCAGCCGGGGCAGCATCACGTCGACGATCGCGAGGTCGAACGCCTCGGCCAGCAGCAGGTGCAGCCCGTCCGCGCCGTCGCGCGCCACCTCGGCGGCGAAGCCCGCCTCGCGCAGGCCCTGTCGCAGGTAGTCGGCGGTGCCGGGCTCGTCCTCGATGATCAGGATCTTCAAGTGGCAGGCGTTGCGTCGTGCGCGAGGATGGCCGGGCATTCTGCCGCACGCGGGCCATGCGGCGCACGCGGGCCGCTCAGATTACCGTTTTGTAATCACCGGGTCATCGTCGGGTCGGGCATCGCCATGCATGCTGCCGACCATGCCATCCGTCCACCTGTCGAATGCCGTTGCCGCGCGGGCGGGCACACTCCTGCTGTGCGGCTGGCTGTCGGCCATCGCTGCCGGGTCTGCAGGGGCGGCCGCGGCTACCGCCGGCGAGGGGACGCTGCGCGCGGCGGTGGATCGGGCGGCGCAGCTCGACCCCGCGGTGCTCGCGCTCGAGGCCCGCATGCAGGAGGTCGATGCGATGCGTCTTGCAGCGGGCGCGGCCTTCCCCGGTTCGCCGACAGTCGGCGCCAGCGTGCGCCGGGACCGTCCCGACCGGGACACCGGGCGTAACGAGGTCGAATTCGAGGTCGGTTTTCCGCTGTGGCTGCCCGGGCAGCGCACGCTGCGCCAGCGGGTGGCCGGCGACGAGGGTACGGAGCGCGAAGCGGCCGCCGCGGATGCCCGCCTGCAGGTCGCCGGTCGCGTCCGGGAGGCCCTCTGGCTGGTCGCGTTCGCGCGGCTCGACCAGTCCGCCGCGCGCACGCGCCTGGCGACGATCGACCGACTGGTGGCCGACGTCGAGCGGCGTGTCTCGGCCGGCGTGCTCGCCCGCAGTGACCTGCTCCTCGTACGCGCCGAGGCGACCGGCGCACGCAGCCTGCTGGTGGAAGCCGATGCCCGCGTCGCGCAGGCGATGCAGGGCTGGCGCGCGCTGGCCGACGAGGTGGCGCTGCCGCAGTCGTGGAGCGAGGCGCAGGCGGCCGTCGACGGCGACGGCCGCGCCGGCGGCCACCCGTCTTTGCGGGCCGCGCAGCGGCAGGTCGAGCTTGCCCGAGCGCGGTTACGCCTGGCCACCGAGGTCACCCGCGAACCGCCCGAACTGGGGCTGCAGCAGCGCAGCGAGCGCGACATCGCCGGGGCCGACTACCGGCATTCGGTGCGGGTCGCGCTGCGCATTCCGCTCGCCACTGAGGCCCGCAACCAGCCGCGCATCGCGACGGCCAGCACCGAACTGGTGCGTGCCGAGGCCGCGCTGCGGCAGTTGCAGCTGCGGCTCGAGGCCGAGCGTGCGCGTGCCGCGGTCGAACTCGAGGCCGCCCGGACTCAGCAGTCGATCGCGCAGGACCGGCTGCGCGACGCAGAGGAACATCTCGCGCTCGTCCGGCGCGCCTTCGACCTCGGCGAGCAGCCGCTGGCCGCGGCGCTCAGGGCGCTGGCGCTGGTGGACGATGCACGGACCGGGCTCGATCGCCAGCGGGCCGCGCGCGAGCGGGCAGTCGCCCGCATCAACCAGGCCGAAGGCGTGCTTCCGTGACCGTTTCCCGCTTCGTTTCCCGTATCGTCTCCCACCGCCTAGGGTTGGCCACCCTGCTGTGGCTGGTGCTGCTGCCCTTCGCCGCGCCGGCAGGCGCGCATTCCGAGGCGGCCCCGGCAGCTGCGTCCGCAGCGGCGACCGCGCTTGAGCCCAGGGTCGAGGCGGCCTCGGCCGACGTCGAACTGCTCGGCATCGTCGACGGCCTGCGTCTGGTCGTCTACGTCGACCACTTCGCGACCAACGTGCCGATCGACGGCGCGAAGCTGAGCGTCGAGCGCGCTGGCCAATCGTTTGACGCGCAGCCGCTCGGCGACGGCGTATATCGTTTCGAGCTGCCCTGGCTGGCGATGCCCGGGTCCCACCCGCTGCTGTTCACGCTGGTGTCCGCCGAACTGTCCGACCTGCTGACGGCGACGCTCGATCTGCCGGGCGAGGCCGGCGGCAGCGGGGCGGCCGTCCCGGCCCTGCACTGGCTGGAGCATGCGTGGGACGACCGCTGGCGGGCCGCCACGATAGTCCTGGGGGCGGTGGTGCTGGTGGTCCTCGCGTGGGTCGTGGTTTCGGCGCGCCGCCGGCGGGCGCTGCTGCCGGCGCTGCTGGTGCTCATCCTGCCGGCCGTCCTGCTGCCGGCACTTCCGGCGCAGGCGCACGAGTCGGCACCGGCCCCGGTCGCCGCCAGCCCGAAGCAGCCTTCGCGGCTGTCCGATGGCAGCGTGTTCGTGCCGATGCTCGCCCAGCGTGCGATCGGGTTGCGCACCCGGGTCGGGGAAGCTTCTACCGTCCCGGTCTCGATCGAACTGTCCGGGAGGGTCGTGCCCGACCCGGCGGCGAGCGGGCTGGTGCAGGCGCCGGTCGCCGGCCGCCTGGAGCCCGGGCCCGACGGGCTGCCGTATCCCGGCCGGCGCGTCGCCCGCGGCGCGGTGCTGGCGTGGGTGGTGCCCACCGTCAGTGCGGTCGACCGGTCCGCGCGTCAGGCTGAACTGGCCTCGCTCGACGCCCAGGTCGAGATCGCGCGTGCGCGCAGCGAGCGCTACGCCCAG
>CANHBC010000077.1 GCA_947458835.1 Betaproteobacteria bacterium
GCGTGTCCGTGTCCGAATGGAATGGCGGCAACATGCCCAGCCCGGAGGACTTGCTGTACTCATGGACGGACTCGCAGTCCGGCTTCACCGTGTTTGCATTTGCGCTGGTGACGGCGGCGTTTGTCTGGGTCGCGGCGAGCGTGGCGGCGAGCGCTGGGCTATTTCAAGGAGCGTTTGCCACATCTGCGGCAGGGTTTACTTCGCCGGCAATGATTTCCGCGTACGTTGGGGGAGCATATACCGCTGCCTCTACCGTTTTCGGCGGCGGAGGTCCGATCACGTCAGCTCAGCAGGAATTCCTCGGTGCGACGGGGGCAGGGTTTATGGAACCGCAAACGTCACCCGATGTACACGCCACTCGCCTCGGTGCAACGCTAGTGGGTCGCCACATTGACGCTCCTCTGCGACAGTCGCTATCCGGGGTGACAACACTGTTTAGTGGCTCTTGCGAGAGCGGTTTGACATCTGCCGCGTGTCGGGCCGCAAATTTGGAAAGTGGAAAAGTTCCACGTCCAGATATCGTTGATCGCGTTAACAACGTGGTGGATGTTCGCCGACGGTACGCCCAGTGTGTCGCAATCGGTCTTCAGGCAAGCGCACTCCAGCGGTGCGCGTCGGGACGTTAGGGATAGAACATGTGACGGTACTTTCGCCAGTCATAGTCCTCGCACACCACTCCTCCCGAGGTAAGTGCCCTACCGATACCCCCACCGTCCCACCGGCAGTTTTCACTTTCGCCTCTGGATGCGATTCGAACGAACTCTGCAGTGGATCCAGCCCTGAACCGTACGACAACTATATCCCCACGTTTGACCTTGGTTTCGGCGGTTGCGAACGTGCCAACCGCGCGTAAGCCGCCCGTGTAGGAATTCATCAGAAGAAGACTGATGAAATCAAAACGCCCCCTGTCGGTACACCAAAGCTCTGGCAATCGACGACATTGGTCCTGAACATCGGAGGCTCGTCTTGCGCGGTCCGTTAGAGCTGCGGAAGGCGCAAGATTCACGAAGCCATACAACAGCGAGCCATCAATGCTAGTTTGTTTATCGATCGGCATCGGTGTCGCACATGCGACTGAGATTGTCGCTGCGAGAACACAGATAGAACGGGTGCGCCGGGTCATCATTACGTATCGTGCGGGGAGCTCGCTTCGCTAGGAGATCTCGCGAAATGAGCACGACAGTTGTCCTTCAAAACCTGAGGGATCACCAGAGTAGCAAAGCCTTCGCGGTGCCTCGGCGCGACGTACCCTGGCATCAGCCTTTGTTTTCTTTTCGCCCACGCGCCCATCGGCGCCGCGCTCAGTAGTTGTTCCCGCTGGCTGGGAGCAAACGTCGCGACGTGCCAACGCCGCATCGTACGGGCGGTCGACCAAGACGTTGATCCCGATCCCATCACTCCCCGTACCGAAGCCATACGCTTCGATATCGAGGATTGTCAGCGTGCGGCGCGGTGGCATTTGCGAACGATAGCGCGCCCCGCGCCGGGCGGGAAGGGCCGTCTCCGCACCCACCGGGCGGGCTGCCCACCGGGCGGGCTGCCCGGCGGACGCGGTCCGCCGGGGTGTTGGGTGTATTCCTACTTGCTGCGCTTGCGTGCGCCACGCGATGCGGCGATGCGCATGCGCAGTGCATTCAGGCGGATGAAGCCGCCGGCGTCGGCCTGGTTGTAGGCGCCCTGGTCGTCCTCGAAGGTGGAGATCTTCATGTCGAACAGGGTGTCGGTCTTCGATTCGCGCCCGACGCAGATCACCGTGCCCTTGTACAACTTGAGCTTGACCGTGCCGTTGACGGTCGCCTGCGAGGCGTCGATCAGCGTCTGCAGCAGCTTGCGCTCGGGGCTGAACCAGTAGCCGTTGTAGATCATCCGCGCATAGCGCGGCATCAGGTCGTCCTTGAGCGCGAGCACTTCACGATCCATCGTGATCGATTCCATCGCCCGGTGTGCCTTGAGCATGATGGTGCCGCCGGGCGTCTCGTAGCAGCCGCGCGACTTCATGCCGACATAGCGGTTCTCGACCAGGTCGAGGCGGCCGATGCCGTGCTTGCCGCCGAGTCGGTTCAACTCGATCAGTACCTTGGCCGGGGACATCTTCACGCCGTTGACCGACACGATGTCGCCGCGCTGGTAGCCCAGCTCGATGTATTCGGGCTTGTTCGGTGCCTTTTCCGGCGATACCGTGAGGCGCCACATCGATTCTTCCGGCTCGAAGCTGGGGTCTTCCAGGATGCCGCCCTCATAGGAGATGTGCAGCAGGTTGGCGTCCATCGAGTAGGGCGCGCCGCCGCCCTTGCGCTTCTTGTAGTCGACCGGGATCTTGTGCTGGTCGGCATAGGCGAGCAGTTTCTCGCGCGACAGCAGGTCCCATTCGCGCCACGGGGCGATCACCTTCACGTCGGGCATCAGCGCGTAGGCGCCCAGTTCGAAGCGCACCTGGTCGTTGCCCTTGCCGGTGGCGCCATGCGAGATGGCGTCGGCGCCGGTCTTCTTCGCGATCTCGACCAGGCGCTTGGCGATCAGCGGGCGTGCGATCGAGGTGCCGAGCAGGTACTCGCCCTCGTACACGGTGTTGGCCCGGAACATCGGGAACACGAAGTCGCGCACGAACTCTTCCTGCAGGTTCTCGATGAAGATCTGCTTCACGCCGAACATCTGCGCCTTCTTGCGCGCGGGTTCCACCTCCTCGCCCTGACCGATGTCGGCGGTGAAGGTGATCACCTCGCACTCGTAGACGTCCTGCAGCCACTTCAGGATCACCGAGGTGTCGAGGCCGCCGGAATAGGCGAGGACGACTTTCTTGGGGGCGCTGCTGTTCTTCTTGGCCATGTTCGAGGGTCGGACGTTGGGAAGGGAAGGGAGGGGGCGGTCTGCGGCGCCGGTGGAGCGCGCCAGTCGGGGCGGGGCGGTCGACGCGGCGTCAGTCGAGCCGGATCGCCAGTTTGCGGATCAACGGTGCCCATCGCGCCGACTCGGCGCGGATGAGCGCGGCGAATGCCTCGGGTGCACCGCCGGCCGGGTCCAGCCCCGCCAACGCGATGCGGGCGCGAGCCTCCGGCTGCGCTAGGATCGCATTGATCGCGCCGTTGAGTCGATCGACCAGCGCGCGCGGCGTGCCGGAGGGCACGAGGATACCGTTCCAGAGCACCGCCTCGACGCCAGGGAAGCCGGATTCGGCAAGCGTCGGAAGTTCGGGGAACAGGGGGTACCGGGTGGCACTGGTCACTGCGATCGCGCGCACCCGCCCCGCCTGCAGGTGCGGGGCCAGTGCGGTCGGTGCCGAGAAGACGGCCTGCGTCTCGTTGCGGGCCACCGATGCCACCGCGGGCGGCGCTCCGTTGTACGGGCTGTGGACCGCTTCGAAGCCGGCCAGCGAGCGGAACAGTTCCATGGTGAGGTGGGACGAACTGGCGTTGCCGACCGAGGCGTAGGTCAGTCGATTGCCCGCCGACTTCGCATGCGCGATCCAGTCGGCGACCGAGCGCACCGGCAGGTCCGCGTTCACGGCGAGCAGGTTCGGTGAGGTGCTGGTCACGACCACCGGTGCCAGGTCGCGGGCCGGGTCGTAGGGCAGTTTCGCGTACAGGTGCGGGGCCAGTGCCAGCGGGCCGTTGAAGCTGATCACCATCGTGTAGCCGTCGGGCGCGGACTGAGCGCCAGCCGCAGTGGCGACGGTGCCGCCGCCGGCCGGGCGGTTGTCGATGACCAGCGGCTGGCCGAGTGCGTCACGCAGCCGCTCGCCGATCACCCGGGCCAGCACGTCGAGCGAACTCCCGGGGCCGGCGGCCACGAGCAGGCGCAGCGGGCGTGTCGGCCAGTCCTGTGCAATGGCGGTAGCCGGTACCGCCATGCAGGCGAGGACTACCGGCACCGCGCGGCGGGCGCGCACCGCTGCTGTCGAGTCGGTGCCCGGCGTCCGTTTCGGGACGGAGGCGGGCACGCATCCCGGGCAAATGGTGTCTGACCCCACTTTCGACCCCACTTTCGGCGGGTCAGGGGGTGACGCGGCCGAGCAGGAGGAACTCGAGCAGGGCTTTCTGGACGTGCATGCGATTCTCGGCCTCGTCCCAGACGACGCTCTGCGGGCCGTCGATCACATCGGCGGTGACTTCCTCGCCGCGGTGGGCGGGCAGGCAGTGCATGAACAGGGCCTCCGGCCGTGCCGCGCGCATCATCTCGGCATCGACGCACCAGTCCTCGAACGCCTTCATGCGCTGGACGTTCTCCGCCTCGAAGCCCATGCTGGTCCAGACGTCGGTGGTGATCAGGTCAGCGCCGCGCGCCGCTTCCATCGGGTCGGCGAACTGCTCGAAGTGGGTGGTGTCGTAGATGCCGGCGCGCTCGGGCTCGACTTCATAGCCAGGCGGGGTGGACACGTGCACGTTGAAGTCGAGTACGGTGGCCGCCTGCAGCCAGGTGTTGCACACGTTGTTCGAGTCGCCGATCCAGGCCACCGTCTTGCCCTGGATCGGCCCGCGGTGCTCGATGAAGGTGAAGATGTCACCGAGGATCTGGCAGGGGTGGTACTCGTTGGTCAGCCCGTTGATCACCGGTACGCGCGACACCTTCGCGAAGCGCTCGACGATCTCCTGGCCGAAGGTGCGGATCATCACGATGTCGACCATGCGCGAGACGACCTGCGCCATGTCCTCGACCGGTTCGCCGCGGCCGAGCTGGGTGTCGCGGGTGTTCAGGTAGATCGCCGCGCCGCCGAGCTGGTGCATGCCCGCCTCGAACGACAGCCGGGTGCGGGTGCTGGCTTTCTCGAAGATCATCGCCAGCGTGCGGTCCTCGAGTGGCCAGTAACGCCGGTAGGACTTGAACTCGCCCTTGATCCACGCCGCGCGGGCGAACAGGTGCTCGTACTCCTCGCGGCTGAAGTCGAGGAAGGTGAGGTAGTGCCGGGGCGGTTTCATGGCCGTTCCTGCACGTGCGGTGTCGGCTACTTCGCCAGTACCTTGCGGATCAGCGGCGACAGGATCGACACGATCTGGTCGGCCTGCTCGTCGGAGATCACCAGCGGCGGCAGCATGCGCACGATATTGTCGTAGGTGACGTTGATCAGCAGACCGGCGTCGAGCGCCTGGACGACCAGTTCATTGCACGGACGGTCGAGCTCGATGCCCAGCATCAGGCCGGCGCCGCGGATCTCGGTGATGCCGGAGACGCCTGCGAGTTCCTGGCGGAAGCCCGCCACCATGCGATCACCCAGCACCTTCGCGCGCTCGAGCAGGCCCTCTTCCTCGATGATCTGCAGCGTGGTGAGCGCCGTGCGGCAGATGAGCGCGCCACCGCCGAAGGTGGTGCCGTGGTGGCCGGGTCCGAACACGTTGGCGGCCGTGCCGCGCGCGATGCAGGCGCCGATCGGCATGCCGTTGGCCAACCCCTTGGCGAGCGTGAGTACGTCGGGCTCGAGGTCGGTGTGCTGGAAGGCGAACCACTTGCCGGTGCGCCCCATGCCGCTCTGGACTTCGTCGAGCATGAACAGCCACTGCTTGCGGTCGCACAACTCGCGCAGGTGGGTGAGGTAGTTCTTGTCGGGGATCTGGATGCCGCCTTCGCCCTGTACCGGCTCGACCAGCACCGCCACGATGTTCGCGTTGTTCTCGGCGACCCGGTTGATCGCCTCCAGGTCGTTGAAGGGCACGCGCACGAATCCGCCGAGCAGCGGCTCGAAGCCGGCCTGCGCCTTGCGGTTGCCGGTAGCCGACAGCGTCGCGATCGTGCGACCGTGCCAGGACCGGTCCATCACGACGATGGTCGGCAGCTCGATGCCGCGCTGGTGTCCGTACAGGCGCGCGAGCTTGATCGCCGTCTCGTTGGCCTCGGCCCCCGAGCAGTTGAAGAAGGCGTTGTCCATGCCGGAGAGCTGCGCGAGCTTCTCGCCCAGCTGCTCCTGCTCGATCACCCGGTAGATGTTCGAGGTGTGGATCACCTTTGCAGCCTGGTCGGCGATCGCCGCGACCAGCTTCGGATGGGCATGGCCCAGCCCGTTCACCGCGATGCCGGCCAGTGCATCGAGGTAGCGCCTGCCCGATTCATCCCACAGCCATGCGCCTTCGCCGCGCACGAATGCGACCGGCAGTCGCTTGTAGGTGTTCATCAGGTGAGCGGACATCTGGCCCTCCGGGCGCTGGAACGACGGGTCTGTCTGGATGGCACCACAAAAGACAACGGCGGCTACCGGTGCCGGGGGGATCCTGCCTGCCTGCTACACTCGCAGGCGTGCATCACGTCGATCAACACCCCTCACCGAAGCGCCGCCGTGCCTGCCTCGACCGGCACGCTGTAGCGGCCGGCCGCGCAACTGACTTCGGTTCAGGCGATCGCTTTGACGGCGGCCGACAGGCGGCTCTTGTGCCGCGCGGCCTTGTTCTTGTGGACGATGCCCTTGTCGGCGATGCGGTCGATCACCGAGACGCTGGTCTGGAAGGCCGCCTGTGCGTCGGCCTTGTTGCCGGCGGCGATCGCGGTACGGACCTTCTTGATCGCGGTGCGCAGCGCCGAGCGCAGGGTGGTGTTGTGGGCGCGCTGGGTGTCAGCCTGGCGGGCACGTTTGCGGGCTTGAGCGGAGTTGGCCACGGCGGGTCTCTATCTAGGATGCGGAAGGTACGGGACGTACGCTGGGTACGGCTGGCCGGGAACCCACCGAAGCGGCGCCCGGAGGCCCGGCGGTTCAGGCCGGGCGGCAACGAAAAGCCTTGGATGGTACTTCGGTCGCGCCGGGAATTCAACCACGGCAGCCCCGGACCGGGCCGGACGTGCCGGCCGCAGCGGGTTGTTGCCTGTACGCGGGAGGAGAACCACTCGTGAACCTGCTCCGTGCGCTAGGCGCAGTCAGCAGCATGACTTTCGTGTCGAGGGTGCTCGGCTTCGTGCGCGACCTGCTGATCGCCCGCCTGTTCGGCGCCGGCGCCGCCACCGATGCGTTCTTCGTGGCCTTCAAGCTGCCCAACCTGCTGCGCCGGATCTTCGCCGAGGGGGCGTTCTCCCAGGCCTTCGTGCCGATCCTGGCCGACTACCGCAACCGGCGCGGTGAAGGCGATACCCGGCTGCTGGTCGACCATGTCGCCGGCACGCTGGCCGTGGCGCTGGTGGTGGTCACGGCGCTGGGCATCGTGGCTGCGCCGGCGATCGTCTGGCTGTCCGCCCCCGGCTTCAGCGACCAGCCGGAAAAGTTTGCCCTGACGGTAGACCTGCTGCGAATCACCTTTCCCTACATCCTGTTCATCTCCCTGACCGCGCTCGGGGCCGGCATCCTGAACATGTACAGCCGGTTCTCGGTACCCGCGTTCGCGCCGGCGCTGCTCAACCTCTCGTTCATCGCGTTCGCGCTCTGGTTCGCACCGTATTTCGACCCGCCGGTCGAGGCGCTGGCCTGGGCGGTATTCGTCGGCGGCCTGCTGCAGCTCGCCTTTCTGCTGCCGTTCCTGCGCCGGCTGCGCATGCTGCCCAGGCCGCGCTGGGGCATCCGCGACGAGGGGGTGCGTCGGGTGCTGCGCCAGATGGGTCCGGCGGTGTTCGGCGTGTCGGTCGGGCAGGTGAGCCTGCTGATCAACACCATCTTCGCCTCGTTCCTGGTCAGCGGGAGCGTGTCCTGGCTGTACTACGCCGATCGGCTGATGGAGTTCCCGACCGGGCTGCTCGGCGTCGCGCTCGGCACGATCCTGCTGCCCAGCCTGTCGCGCAGCCATGCTGATCGGACCGCCGATGAATACAGCCGGCTGCTCGACTGGGGGCTGCGCATCATGCTGATGCTCGCCGCGCCTGCGGCGGTCGCGCTCGCGGTGCTGTCGATGCCGCTGGTGGCGACGCTGTTCCACCACGGTGCGTTCGGCGCGCACGACGTGGCAATGACCCGCGCGGCACTCATCGCCTACAGTGTCGGGCTGGTCGGGCTGATTGCGGTCAAGGTGCTGGCCCCCGGGTTCTACGCCCGCCAGGACGTGCGCACGCCGGTGAAGATCGCGCTGGTCACCCTCATGGTGACCCAGGTGATGAACCTGGTGTTCATCCAGCCGCTGGCGCACGCCGGCCTGGCGCTGGCGATCGGCCTGGGTGCGTGCCTCAACGCGGTGCTTCTGCTGCGCGGCCTGCGCCGGATCGACGCCTACCGCCCGCAGCCGGGCTGGGGGCTGTTCGCGCTCAGGATCCTCGCCGCGCTCGCGCTGATGGCCGGCGCCCTGTGGTGGGCCAGCGGCCCGCAGGACCAGTGGCTGGCCTGGCAGGGGCTGGAGCGTGCGCTGCGGCTGGCCGGGGTCTGCGTGGTCGGGGCAGTCGTGTATTTCGCCGCGCTGGCGGCCTTCGGGTTCCGGCTGAAGGACTTCTCGCGGCGGGTCACGGGCTGAGTCGGACCCGACTTCAGGTGCCGATGAAGCGCGCCCGGTAGGGACCGGGCATGTCGGCCAGGGCCAGCATCATCGGCAGGTCCGCCACCCCGAAGTCCGGGTCGAGCGCTGGTGGCCCGAGCACCTTGCCGCCGCAGCGCAGGTAGCCCTTCACCAGTGCCGGCGGTTCTACGTCTGCACGAAGGTCCGGGTGCTCCAGGGGCAGCGGGCGATGCGGCTGCACGCGCAACCCCGGTTCGCACAGGTGGGTCTTGCGCAGGGCCTGCCAGAGGCTTGCCGCCTGCGCACCGCCGTCACGTGCCGACACGCTGGCGCAGCCGATGACGTATTGCAATTGCCGACACTGCATGAACTCCGCCAGCGCGGCCCAGAGCAGCAGGATCACCGTGCCGCGACGCCATTCCGGCGCCGTGCACGACCGACCGAGCTCGGCCATGTGCGGGCGCAGCGCCTGCAGCCGGCTCAGGTCGAACTCCGTCTCGGTGTAGAGCGCGCCGATCCGCCGTGCACCGTCCGGGGTGAGCACGCGATAGGTGCCGACCACCTGTGCGGGGGCGTTGGCCGATGCCACCGTGCGCACCAGCAGGTGTTCACAGGCGGCGTCGAACCGATCGGCGTCCAGCCCCGGGGGCGTGCCCGCCGGCGGGTCGATGCAGGCGCCCATCTCCTCGACGAACACCCGGTAGCGCAGGCGCTGGGCCGCGCGTACGTCGGCCTCGTCGGTAGCCCACGTCACTTCGAGGGCCGAGGGTCGGGCACGCTCGGGCAGGGAAGCGCTCGGCGCAGGGGCCTCGGACTGCCGATCGGAGGAGACCCCGGTCGCGGGACGGACTGCCGTGGCTTGCATCTTCAGACCGCCTGCCGTGTGTTGGCGCTGGCCACCGGCACGGGCAGTCCAGGGGGGCGGAGCACGTCGGCCAGCACCGATTCGAAGCGGTCCAGGACGGCGTCCCAGCCGCAGCCCAGTGCCGTGCCGCGGGCGCGGCGTCCGATGGCGCGCGCGCGCGAACGGTCGCTCGCAAGCACGACCGCACCATCGATGAACGCTGCCGTGTCGTCCCAGGGGGCGAGCAGGCCGTTCTCGCCCGAACGGATCAGTCGTCCCGCTGCCGCATGGTCGAACGCCACCACCGGCAGCCCGCTCGCCATTGCCTCGGTGGTCACGTTGCCGAAGGTCTCGGTCAGCGACGGGAACAGGAACAGGTCGGCGGAGGCATAGTGCGCCGCCAGGTCCTCGCCGGTGCGTTGCCCGGCCATGATCGCACTGGGACAGCGGGCCTGGATCTCCGCGCGCATCGGCCCGTCTCCCACCACCAGCAGCCGTGCCCTCGGGATACGGCTGCGGATCGCCTCGAACGTGCGTACCACCACGCCCAGGTTCTTCTCCGGCGCGAGACGCCCGACGCTGAGCATCACCGGGTCGTCCGGGCCTGCACCCCACGTGTCGCGCAGCGCGGCGTCGCGCCGTTCCGGGGCGAAGCGCACCGTATCCACGCCGCGCGCGACGACGGCCAGGTCGCGGAAGCCATTGGATTCCAGTTCGTGCCGCAGTGTTTCGGTCGGCACCATGGTACGAAGCGTGCGGTTGTGGAAGTAGCGCAGTCCCGCGAGGATGGCCCAGTGCAGCCAGCCCGTCCCATAGTGGGCGGCGTAGGCATGGAAGTTCGTGC
Organism: Betaproteobacteria bacterium; assembly: GCA_947458835.1. Taxonomy (GTDB): domain Bacteria; phylum Pseudomonadota; class Gammaproteobacteria; order Burkholderiales; family CAIKXV01; genus CAIKXV01. Next base: position 10,016 of record CANHBC010000077.1, read on the forward strand.
GGAAATCCGAAGTCACAGGGATGCCGAGCGAGCGGGCGGCGGAGGCGGCCGCCCAGCCGAGCGGACCCTCGGTCGCGATGTGGACCACGTCCGGCCGCTGCCGCGCCCACCCGGCGCGCAGCCGACCGCGCAACGGAAGGCCCACCTGCAGGCCGGGGTGTAACAGCAGCGGCAGGCCGGGAAGGAGCCAGTCGTCGGCCGGGGCGCCGGCCGCACCAGCGGCCTCCCGCTGTCGCGGCCTGACGACCTGCACCGCGTGGCCTCGTGCGCGCAGGCCTGCAACCGTCGCGGCGATCGTGGTCGCCACGCCGTTCACCTCGGGCGGATAGGTCTCGGTGACACAGGCCAGCCTCAGCCGGCACTGCGCCGGCCGAGGTTCGTCGAAGCCTGGAAGCGATCGAGCAGTCTCGGGCATGCGCGAAGGATGGCGTCGAATCTATGCAGGTTGATGACCGCTGTATGTCCGGCCTGCAACACTACCGTCACCGCGCTTTCATGCGCCGGCGCCAGCATCCGACCCGGGCCGGGCGCCGCTCCAGGACGCGGTCCGCATCCGACAACGCGCAGGAGGCCGGCATGAAGAATCTGATGAGGGAACTCGAGTCGCAACGGTGGGACGACCACCGCTACTACCATCACAGTCGGATCAACCAGTCGCTGCACCTGCTGAGCGCGGTGACCTTCGTCGTCGCCTACGTGCTTCTGTTCATCGATCCACCGGCCGCTGCGATCCTCGGCTGGTGCGTGTCGATGACCTCACGCCAGGCGGGGCATTTCTTCTTCGAGCCGCGAGGCTTCGACGAGGTGAACCGTGTGACCGACGCATACAAGGAAGCCATCAAGGTCGGCTACAACATCCGCCGCAAGGTGGTGCTGATGGCGGCCTGGCTGCTGGTTCCCGTGGTCCTCTGGCCGCTGTCGCCACCGGAGCAGGGGGGCGCGGCGTTCCTGCACGATGTCGGGACGTGGTGGCTTGCGCTGGCGGTCGCCGGCCTGCTGCTGCGGGTCGTCCAGTTGTGGATCTCGAAGGACCTGTCGACCGGCCTGGTCTGGGCGGTGAAGATCCTCACCGACCCGTTCCACGACATCGCGCTCTACTACAGGGCGCCCCTGCACCTGCTTCGCGGGGAACTCATCGATCCGATGCCGCACGCGCGGCATCGCTGAACGACGGGAGGATCCGGCGCAGCGTCTCGCCCAGCAGCCGCCGCCGGATGGCGCGGTTGCTCAGGACGGGGGACTGCCACCACCAGCCCTCGTCCTTCATCTGCACGCAGGCGCGCACGAACCGGTCGCACGCCTGCTCGAACGCGGCATCACCCTGGTCGAGCCTGAACAGCAGCCTGCCGGTGCCCACCCAGCTCAGTGCAAGCCCGTGGAGGCGGAGATGGAACTGCAGCATCCAGTTGTAGCGCGATGGCTCGGTGTAGTACACCGTCCAGATCGAGGACAGGTTCGCGACGCGCACCGGTACGCCCGCTTCCTCGAGGCGGCGGTTGAACGTGTCGGCGCGCGCGTTCCATCGCTCGTCCAGTCCGTCGTAGAGCGACTGCACCTCGGGCGTGGCGATGCGGTCGAGGAAGGCCTTCATCGTGGCCATCACGTACGGATGGGAGTTGAACGTGCCCCGGGCGAAGCACAGGTCGGCCGGGCGCTCTTCGCGGAAGCGCTTCATCAGCGCGCTGCGTCCGCAGACGACGCCCACCGGCAGCCCGCCGCCGAGCGTCTTGCCGTAGGTGACCATGTCGGCGCGCACGCCGAAGTACTCCTGGGCACCGCCGGGCGCCAGGCGGAAGCCGACGAAGATCTCGTCGAAGATCAGCACGATCCCGTTTGCGTCGCAGGCCTCGCGCAGTTTTCGCAGCCAGTCGGCGTAGCGCGCGCGGTCGAAGCCTGCGCGGCGGCCGCTGTCGACCAGCGAAGCGTCGCCCGGGGCCGACCGGTTCGGATGCAGCGCCTGCAGCGGGTTGACCAGCACGCAGGCGATGTCGCGCCGCGTCCGCAGCACCTGCAGCGAGCGCTCGTCCATGTCGCGCAGGGTGTAGGTCTCGCGCGGCGGGAGCGGGTTGCCCGGTCCGGGCTGCACGTCCTCCCACCAGCCATGGTAGGCACCGCAGAAGCGCACGAGGTGGGTGCGGCGCGTGTGGTAGCGCGCCAGCCGCACCGCCTGCATCACCGCCTCGGTGCCGGACATGTGGAAGGAAACCTCGTCGAGCCCGGAGATCGCCTTGATCCGCTCCGCGTTCTCGAGCACGCACGGATGGTAGTCGCCGAGCACCGGGCCGAGCGTGCTGGCGGTGGCCATGCCCTCTTCGATGCACGACTTGTAGAAGTCGATGCCGAACAGGTTCACGCCGTAGGAACCGGTGAGGTCCATCATCACGTTGCCGTCGACGTCGGTGACGTCCACGCCCGAGGATCCGGCCAGGAAGCTGCTTCCCTGGACGTGCTGTCGCAGGTAATCCTGGTACTGGAACGGCACCCGGTAGCGCCCGGTGAAAGCGAGGTCCGGCAGCGATCGGGCCGCGCGTCGCGTCAGCGCCGCGCCGACCGGGTAGCGTTCGGTGAAGGCCGCCGCCAGCCTCGCGAAGCCGGCGCGGCGCAGGGCAACGACCTCGGGCGGTGCGCCGTCGGAGGCGAAGAACGCCGCTTCGTCGTACGAGTAGCCAGGCAGTACGGACGCGATCCGCTTGGCTATCCTGGAATGGCCGGCCAGCGACGGGTGCTTGGCGCGCGAAAGCTGCCAGCGCCTGCGCGCCCTGGGGAAGGACCAGGCAAGGACGCCGGATGCGAGGGCAAGCGCTGTGAGTGTGGTCTGCATGGGAGCTCTCGGGGTTGCGTGCGTATCGTGTACCAGCCGGAATTGACAGCGTCGTGAACATCACCGCCATCCGCCGATTCTTCGCGCAGGAGGACATCAACTTCCTGCTCTGCAACCGAGTCCCGCGCAGGCTGCTGACCCTGGGCATGGGACGGCTCGCCCGGATTACCCACCCCTGGTTCGTGCGCATCGCCCTGCGTGCATGGCAGTGGTTCGGCGACCTGGAACTCGAGGATGCGCGCACGCGAGATTTCCGTTCGCTGCAGGAATGCTTCACCCGTCAACTGGTCGACGGCGCGCGGCCGGTGGACCCGGATCCTGCGATGATGGCCAGCCCTTGCGACGCGATCGTCGGGGCCTGCGGCATCGTCCATGACGGCATGGTGGTGCAGGCCAAGGGATTCCCGTACCGGATCGAGGACCTGTTCGGCAGCGAGGCCGCGGCGCTGCCGTTCCGCGATGGGGTATACGTAACGCTGAGGCTGACCGCCGGCATGTACCACCGGTTCCATGCCCCCGACGCCTGCACCGTCGAGCATGTCACCTACCTCGGCGGCGACACGTGGAACGTCAACCCGGTGGCGCTGGCCCGCATCGAGCGGCTGTTCTGCCGTAACGAACGCGCGGTGCTGCGCCTTCGGCTGGACGCGGGCGGACACCCGGTGGCGCTGGTGCCGGTGGCCGCAATCCTGGTCGCGAGCATCCGGCTGTACTGCGCCGACGTGCTGCTGCACCTGCGCTACCGTGGCCCCGCGGAGATCCCCTGCGCCGCCCGCTACGCGCGGGGACAGGAACTCGGGTACTTCCAGCACGGTTCGACCATCATCGTGTTCGCCCCGCCTGGCTTCTCCCTGTGCCCGGGCATCGAGCCCGGACAGCGCGTCAGGATGGGACGTGCGCTGATGGCACTGCCCGGGTCAGCGCCGGGGTGACCGTTCCCTTGTGTGCGAGCGTCCCCGCGCCGGCCAGTGGTTGCGGGACGGCCTGATCAGGCACGGGCATCGGCTGAGGCTGAGGCACGCGCAGCGGGGCGCGATGCACCTTCGCCGACAGCGCGCTGCTGCGCACGATCTCCAGCGTGCCGTCCGCATGCTCGACCAGCGCCGTCAGGCTTTCCACCCAATCTCCGTCGTTGCAGTAGAGAATGCCCTCGATGTCGCGCATCTCTGCGTGGTGGATATGCCCGCAGACCACTCCGTCCACGCCGCGCCGCCGCGCTTCCCGGGCGAGCGCCCGCTCGAAGTCGCTGACATAGCTCACGGCGCGCTTGACCTTGAGCTTGAGGTACCCCGACAGGCTCCAGTAGGGCATGCCCAGCCGGGCGCGCGCGCGGTTGAACCAGCGGTTGACCTTCAGCGTGAGCGTGTAGGACGTATCCCCGGCCAGCGCGAGCCAGCGGGCGCACTGGACCACGCCATCGAACAGGTCGCCGTGCGTCACCCACAGGCGCCGCCCGTCGGCGGTGACGTGGATGCACTCGTCCACCACGTCCACGCCGCCGAAGTTGTGCGTGACGTAGCGCCGCGCGAACTCGTCATGGTTGCCCGGGATGAAGACGACGCGTGTTCCCTTGCGCGCCTTGCGCAGGATCTTCTGCACCACGTCGTTGTGTGCCTGCGGCCAGTACCAGCTCCGCCGCAGCCGCCAGCCGTCGATGATGTCGCCCACCAGGTAGAGCGTTTCACACTCCGTGGTGCGCAGGAAGTCGAGCAGCGCTTCGGCCTCGCAGCCTGGCGTACCCAGGTGCAGGTCGGAGATCCATACGGTCCGGCAGGTCCGTTCAATAGCCGCCGGTCGATCGCTTCCATCAGGCGCTTCGAGCATGCGCAGGACTGTACGCACTCCCGATGACGGGGCCGTGACGCATCCGGGACAGTTTGCTGCGGGCGCGGCTCGCCGCGTTGTCCGGCCGCGCAGTCCGACCCCGGGTCTAAAGCAGTCGCCGCACCTCCGACGAGGCCACCACCTGGCCCCCGCGCGCGAAGCGCTCGTGGTTGTCGTCGATGTGCGACAGCCGGTACAGGTAGTTGACCATCACGCCAGCCGACTGTGCGAGTCCCCTGGGCGAGGTGTCCGCAAGCCAGTTGAGGCGTTCGAGCCGGGCGCCGTTGGACAGGTGGAAGCGGGCGACCGGGCAGTGCGGACGCTCGCCCGACCGCGCCTCTGTGAGGTAGTGGGTGACCGCGCGCAGCACGAACGGCTTGAGCAGGTCAGACAGCGCCGGGTCGTTGGCCCTCGCCACGCGGTCGATCGCCCGGTTCAGCGCAGCAGCACCCAGTGGCTCCTCGAAGGTGGCCTCGAACAGCTTGAGCTCGCGCTCCCGCGTGGCACCGATCACCGCGGCGTCGTCGGCCTTCTTCAGCCAGCTGCGGAACGCGGGGATCGGCGACAGGGTCGAGAACTGGCGCAGCTGCGGCAGGTCGCGCTGCAGCGACGACACCACCCGCTTGATCAGGAAGTTGCCGAAGCTCACCCCGCGCAGCCCGACCTGAGTATTCGAGATCGAGTAGAACATCGCGGTGTCCGCCTCGCGCGGGTCGAACTCGCGCCGGGTCTCGTCGAGCAGTACCTGCACGTTGTCCGACAGGCCACGGGTCAGTGCCACCTCGACGAAGATCAGCGGCTCCAGCGGCATGCGCGGATGGAAGAACGCATAGCACCGACGGTCGGAGTCCAGCCGGTTGCGCAGGTCGTTCCAGGAGCGGATCTCGTGCACCGCCTCGTAGGCGATCAGCTTCTCGAGCAGCGACGCTGGGGAATCCCAGGTGATCCGGTCGAGCGACAGGAAGCCGACGTCGAACCAGCTCTGCAGCAGCAGCTCGAGGTCGCGGTCGAGCGCGGCCAGCGCTGGTTCACGCGGCAGGTGGCGCAGCACGTCGGCGCGCAGGTCGACCAGGAACTTGGTGCCTTCGGGCAGCGCGTTGAACTGGCGCAGGATCACGTTGCGTCGGGTACGTACCGCCTCGCGCAGTTCCACCTCCGCCAGCGGCTGGCCGCTGCTGCCGGTCGAGCGCTGCCACGCGTCCACGGCTGCGGTGACCCGGGCCGGGTCGGCGCCGAACTCGGTGGACAGCAGCTTCAGCACGTCGAGCCGGCTGGCGTCGTCCAGCCGCAGGTAGGCCGCGCCGATCTGCGCGGCACGGGTACGCGCCGAGGCTTCGCCGCCGCGTTCCACCGCGCATTCGGTGAGCGTCTCGCGCATCCGGTCGAGCGAGCGACGGGTCATGCCGCCGTTGGCCGGCTGCCCGATCTCGTCGACCGAGCGGGCGAGCCGCGACCACAGGGAGCGCACGCGGCGCAGGCTGGACGAGAGCAGGCCATCTTCGCCGCCGGGCACTGCGGCAGGCGTGTCGATGGCGGAGGAGCGGGAAGCGGTGTTGACAGGCATGGGGGGGCGGGACCCTTCCGGACGGATGCGACAGCCTAACCGATCCGTGCGGCAAGTTCGTTTAAGTCCATATGAAGTTCGTGCAACGCCCCACCATCTGGACGCATCGTGCGGGTTCGCTACCGGAATTTCCGGCCGTGCGACGGCGCGGCGGCCGACGGCATCCATCCGTTTACCGGTCCGCGTTGAAAACCGGCTATGATTCAGCGGCTTACTGCGCCATGCGAGTCCTCCGATCCGTTCCTCCGACTGCCGCGCGTCCGGTTGCATTGACCATCGGCAATTTCGATGGCGTGCACCTGGGCCATCGCGAGATGCTGCGTCGCCTTCGCGACGCGGCCGACGCTCGTCGCCTGCCGGCTGCGGTGCTCACGTTCGAGCCGCATCCGCGCGAGTTCTTCGCGCCTGACCGGGCGCCGATCCGCCTCACCGGCCTGCGCGACAAGCTGCGGCTGCTGTCGTCCTGTGGCGTCGACGAAGTCCATGTGTGCCGGTTCGACTACCCGCTTGCGCAGATGCTGCCGGAAGCCTTCATCGACCGCATCCTGGTGCGCGGACTGGCGGCGCGCTGGATCCAGGTCGGCGACGATTTCCGCTTCGGTGCGCGCCGGGGCGGGGACATCGGCACGCTGCGCGCGGCGGCCGCGCGCCTGGGCGGCACACCCGAGGCGTTCGAGATCGAGGCGCTGTCGAGCTTCCGCTTCGACGGCCTGCGGGTGTCGAGCACGGCGGTGCGCGAGGCGCTGGCCGCTGGCGACCTTTCACTCGCCGCGGCACTGCTGGGCGAGCCCTACGCCATCAGCGGCCGCATCGTGCACGGCGACAAACTCGGCCGCGAACTCGGCTTCCCGACGGCGAACGTCTGGGTGCCGCGCCCGTACCTGCCGCTGTCGGGCATCTTCGCGGTGCGCGTGAGCGGGCTTGCCGAGCGCCCGTGGCCGGGCGTGGCCAGCCTCGGAGTGCGGCCCACGGTCAAGGCCAACGGCCGGACCACGCTCGAGGTGCACCTGTTCGACTTCTCCGGCGATGTGTATGGGCGGCGGGTGAAGGTCGACTTCCTGCACAAGCTGCGCGACGAGGCGAAGTACGACGGACTGCCGGCGCTGATCCGGCAGATCGGCATCGACTGCGAGCAGGCACGCGCCTGGCTCGCCGCGGCAAACCTGATGTGATGGCGAGATGAGCGAAGACAAGCGAACCGACGGCAAGGCCGACTACAAGAAGACGCTGAACCTGCCAGACACCGCATTCGCGATGCGCGGCGACCTGGCGAAGCGGGAGCCGGCGATGCTTGCCGCCTGGCAGCAGCGCGGCCTGTACCAGCGCATTCGCGAGGCGAGCCGCGGCCGACCGCGCTTCACGCTGCACGACGGCCCGCCCTATGCCAACGGCGACATCCACATCGGCCATGCGGTCAACAAGGTGCTCAAGGACATCGTCGTCAAGAGCCGCAGCCTCGACGGCTTCGACGCGCCCTACGTGCCCGGCTGGGACTGCCACGGCATGCCGATCGAGGTGCAGATCGAGAAGACGCACGGCAAGAACCTGCCCACCGAACAGACGCAGAAGCTCGCGCGCGCCTACGCGGCCGAGCAGGTCGAGCGGCAGAAGAAGGACTTCATCCGCCTGGGCGTGTTCGGCGACTGGGACAACCCCTACACCACGATGAACCCGCGCAACGAGGCCGACGAGATCCGCGCGCTCGGCACGCTGCTCGAGAAGGGCTATGTCTACCGGGGTTTGAAGCCGGTCAACTGGTGCTTCGACTGCGGCTCCGCGCTGGCCGAGGCCGAGATCGAGTACGAGGACCGCACCGACACCGCGGTCGACGTGGGCTTTGCCTTCGCCGAGCCCGCGCGGCTCGCCGCCGCCTTCGGCCTGCCCGCCCTGCCGGACAAGCCCGGCCACATCGTCATCTGGACCACCACGCCCTGGACGCTGCCGGCCAACCAGGCGCTCAACGTACATCCCGAGTTCTCCTACGCGCTGGTCGACGCCGGTGACCGGCTGCTCATCCTTGCCACCGATCGTGTCGAGGCGAACCTGCAGCGCTACGCACTGGCGGGCGAGGTGCTGGCGACCACCGAAGGCGCGAAGCTGGAGGGCATCGCGTTCGCGCATCCGTTCGCCGACCGGCACTCGCCGGTCTACCTGGCCGACTACGTGACGCTCGAGACCGGCACCGGCATCGTGCAC
>CANHBC010000078.1 GCA_947458835.1 Betaproteobacteria bacterium
CGTCCATCCCCGGCAGCGGTCACTGCCCGATGCTGGAGCAGCCGGAGGCGCTGGTCGCGCTGGTGGAAGGGGCCCTGGCATGAATACGGCCCTGCGCTTCATGGCCGCCCTGGCGCTGTTCTGCGCGGTAGGCCCTGCGCTCGCACAGGCTCCTCAGCAGATGCGCATCCGGGCGACCATCACAGCGATCGACGGCGACGTGCTGTCGCTGAAGTCGCGCGAGGGCACCGCGATGAAGGTACGCATGACCGAAAGGACGACGGTCGCGACCGCTCGTGCGCTGAAGCTTTCCGACCTGCCGAAGAACGCCTTCGTCGGCGTCACCGCGGTGAAGGGGGCCGACGGCGTGCTGGTCGCGCGCGAGGTGCACACCATTCCGAAGACCGCGCGCGAAGGCCACATGGAATGGGACTTCGAACCCGGTGCCTCGATGACCAACGCCTACCTCGAGGCCCACGTGCAGGTCGGCGGCGCGAGCGAGATCACCATGGCCTACAAGGGTGGCTCGCAGCGGATCCGCGTGCCGCCCGGCACGCCGGTGATCACTACCGATCCGGCGGACCGGTCGGCGCTCGCCCCGGGCCTCTACGTGTTCCTGTCGGCCGAGGTGGGACCCGACAACACGCTCACCGCGCTGCGTATCCAGGCCGAGAAGGCCGGGGTCAGGCCGCCGCAGTGAGGTCGCGCGGGGTGGCGCTGCCGCCCCCCCGCCACCCGATCGACGGTCAGGGATACGGGAACAACGGCCTGCCGGTGGTGAACAGGTGGTGCAGCGCCTCGAGGAACACGTCGATGCGCTCGTAGTTGCGCAGGTCGGCGTACTGCGGGAAGCGCAACTGCTTCACGATCTGTTCCTTCGTCAGGCCTGAGGCAATCGCCTTCTTCACCTCTGCCTGCACGTCGGCGAGCAGCCGGGCCTCATCGAGCACGTCCTCGCGGGTGCTCACGTCGCCGTGGCCGGGCAGGAACAGGTCCACGGGCAGCGCGGCGGCCTTGTTCAGCAGCGCGATCCAGCCGTCGATCGACGGGCTGAACGACATGTTCGACCAGTTCTTCCGCGCGAACGGCCCGCCGATGAACACCGCCTTCGCGTGCGGGACCCAGATCATCGTATCGCCGGGGTTCTGCCCCGGGCCCCAGTAGAAGATCTCCGCCACGCGCTGGCCCGAACCGATGCGCAGCGTGGTGTCGAACACCACGTCGGGCAGCACGGTGCGCACTTCCTTCGGGTCGAGGCCCTGCGACCTGAAGAAGGACTGCCGGCGGCTGAACTCCAGGCGCTCGTTCTTGACCATGCCGGCGACCGTGTCGCGGTGCGCGATGATCGTCGCGCCGATGTCCCGGAACGCCGGGTTGCCGTAGTAGTGGTCGCCGTGCGCGTGGGTGTTCACCAGCCAGCGGATCGGCTTGTCGGTGACCTTGCGGATCATCGCGATCAGTTCCCGGCCGTGCTGCGGATGCTGGCGCGAATCGATCACCAGCACGCCGTCGTCGGTGACCAGGAAGGCCGCGTTGGAGGACAGGTCGTCGTACAGGAACCAGAGGTCGGGCGCGACCTGCTTGAGTTCCATCGGGATGCCCTTGCGCGCCTTGAAATTGTCGAAGCGGGCCAGGTCGGCCGGCGTGGTGCCCGCGGCCGGGCTGGCGGCTGCCGTGGCCGCGGTGGGCATGGCGGACAGCGACGCCAGCGCGAACAGCGCGGCGACGGCGGACCGGCGGTCGGCGTCCTCGACGGACGGATGTGTGCCGGTGGCTGGTGCTTGATGCATGGAACCCCCTCCAGGATGGGCCGGGCGGATGCCGGGCCTCGGTGCAAGGCGTGAGTCCGGCCTCCATTGTCGGTGGCCCGGGCCGGTCGTCCCCTGCGCGGGCGATCATGCCGCGCCGCGATGGTCGGACGCAACTGCACCGCAGCCCGGCGGCTAACAGCCGAGGGATCAGCCCTCGAACAGGTTCCGGTGGGCGCAGGTGAGGTGCGCCACCACCGCGGCGCGCGCGGCGGTGGCATCGCGCGCCTTCAGCGCGGAGACGATCCTGCGGTGCTGGCGCTGGTATTCCAGGCGCAAGGCTTCGGTGACGATCCGGTCGCGCAGTTTCCCGAACGCCGTCTGCTGCCGCGCCGTGTGGAACAACTCGAAGATCCCGGCAATCAGCGCGTTGTGGGCGGCTGCGGCCAGAGCCTGGTGCAGCGCCGCATCCCACAGTTCGAACTCGCCGAGCGTGACTGCCGCCTCGGCACGGTCGAGGCAGTGGTCCATGCGTTCGTAGTCCGACGGGGTGGCATTGACCACGATCAGTTCCACGGCCGCGGGCTCGATGCGCAGCCGCGCGTCCATCAGTTCGCCCGGACTGGCACGGACGACGTTCGGCAGGTCGCCTGAGGCTGGTGCCAGCGGCGCGGCGATGAACGTGCCCCGCCCGACCTCGCGCCGGATGCAGCCCTCCGCCTCCAGGTCGGCCAGCGTCCTGCGTACGGCATTGCGCGGCAGCGAGAACCGCTGCGCGAACTCGCGTTCGGTGGGCAGCTTGCGGCCGGGGCCGTCCTGCGCGCCGGCGTGCGCCAGCACGAAGGCCCGCAGGTCGAGCGCCGAGGTCCGGTTGCGGATGCGTGAGGCCATGCGGTCGAAAGTAAACCAATGCGCCGATTGGTTCAATCACGGGTCTAAGTGCGACGCGGCAATGGTGTTGCGTCGCAACAAAAGAGTCGGGGATTTCCCTAGGCGGAGTGCTACCTGTCGATGCGCCCTGATTGGTGCATATCGATCGAACCAATGCGCCCGGACGTTGACGGTGGGTCGACGGCACGGCTAGCATCCACGGGCCTTGCGAGCGTCGGTGCGGCCCCGTCCCGGGACGACTGCGACCGGCCCCGGGCACGCCGGAGAGGAGAACCGAACGATGGCCGATTCACAGTTGCAGTCCGCGCTCGCCCACTGGGCTCCGCGGCTGATCGCCAACGGCATTCCGCTGACCGACTTCCAGGACGTCACCGGAAGCCTCACCTCGTGGGACGACTGGTGCAGGGCCTGGGTCGCGCGCGGCGAAGTGCACGACCGCCTCGGCGAGGAGGACCTCGCGGCCGGTCACCGGCTCTCGGCAGGCGAACACTTCTCGCGTGCTGCCGTCTGCCATCATTTCGCGAAGTTCGTCTTCGTCGACGACCTCGAGCAGATGAAGTGGGCGCACATGAAGGCGGTCGCCTCCCGCGTGAAGGCGCTGCCGCTGATCGATCCGCCCGGCGAGCGCGTCGAGATCCCCTACATGGGCACCACGCTCAAGGGCGAACTGCGCAAGCCGGTCGGCAGCGTGCGTCCGCCGGTGCTGGTGATGTGCATGGGCCTCGACTCCTGCAAGGAGGAGATGGACGCCTACGAGCGCAACTTCCTGGAGCGCGGCATCGCTACGCTGGCCTTCGACGGCCCGGGTCAGGGCGAGGCCGAGTACGAGTTCCCGATCCGCGGCGACTACGAGGTGCCGGTGAAGGCGGTGTTCGACTGGATCGAGACCCGTGCCGACATCGACGCCGGCCGTGCCGCGCTGTGGGGCGTCTCGCTCGGCGGCTACTACGCGCCGCGCGCGGCAGCCTTCGAGAAGCGCGCCAAGGCCTGCATCGCGCTGTCCGGCCCGTACAACATGGGCGCCAACTGGGATGGCCTGCCGGAACTCACCCGGCGTGCGTTCCAGGTCCGCGCCAAGTGCGCGACGCCCGAGGAGGGTCGCAAGGCGGCGCATGGGCTGTCGCTGGAGGGCTTGGCGGGGAACATCACCTGCCCGCTGTTCATCGTCGCCGGCAAGCAGGACCGGATCATCCCGTGGCAGGACGCCGAGCGCCTGGCGCGCGAGGCCGGCGGTCCGGTCGAACTGCTGATGGTCGAGGACGGCAACCACGTGGTGAACAACCGCGCCTACCGCTACCGCACGCAGACCGCCGACTGGATGGCGGCACGGCTCGGTCTGCCCGGCCGCTAGCAGGCACGCATCCGGTCGGACCGGCCGCGCTTCGCGGCTGCCGAACACCCACCGCACGAGGCTGCCCCGGGTCAGCCTCGTCGACCCCGAAGGAGATCCGATGAACCGCATGCTCGCAGGTGTCGCCGTGGCGGCAGCCGCCGTATCGATGAATGCCCTGGCCCAGGATTTCCCGAACCGTCCCGTGCGGATCGTCGTCCCGTTCTCCGCGGGTAGTGCGACCGACATCCTGGCGCGCTCGATCGCCGCGAGACTGACCGAAGCCTGGGGGCAGCAGGTCCTGTCCGACAACCGTCCCGGCGCGCTGGGCATCATCGGCACCGAGCTGATGCTCAAGGCCAACCCCGACGGGCACACCCTGCTGATGGTCTCATCCGGCCATGCGGCCAATGCGACGCTGGCCGCGAAGCTGCCGTTCGACACGGTCAGGGATTTCGCCGGCATCGCGCCGGTGGCCATCGTGCCCAACGTGCTGGTGGTCTCGCCGTCGTCCGGCATGAAGTCGGTGCGCGACCTGGTCGAACTGGCGAAGAAGCGGCCGAACGGGCTGCTCTACGCCTCGGCCGGCATCGGCAGCTCGACCCACCTCAACGGCGAGGTGGTGCGCGCCGCTCTGGGCATCCAGGCCCAGCACGTGCCGTTCAAGGGCGTGCCCGAGGGGCTGACCGACGTGATTGGCGGTCGGGTCGACTTCTTCATGGTGCCGCTGGTGGCCTCGCTGAGCCAGCTCAAGGCTGGCAAGCTGGTCGCGCTCGCGGTCGGCACCAACAAGCGCTCCTCGGTGCTGCCCGACCTGCCGACGCTGGTCGAGACCTACCCGGGCGCAGGCTTCGACGGCTGGTTCGGCCTGCTCGCCTCCTCGAAGACGCCGCGGCCGCTGGTCAACCGGCTCAACCGCGACGTCAACAAGGTGCTGTCGATGCCCGAGGTGCGCGACCTGTTCCTGACCCAGGGTGCGGAGACGATGTCGATGACCCCGGATCAGTTCGACAAGTTCCTGGTCGCGGAGGTCGCACGGCTGGGCAAGGTGGTGCGCGAATCCGGCGCGAAGGCCGAGTAGGGCATCCGATCCATTACGACGAGGGACGTGCGATGAAGAAGGAACACCTGCCGACCGGCGATGCGCAGAAGGGGCGTGCCTATTCGCCCGCGGTGATCACCGAAGGCGGCCGGATCGTCTGGCTGGCCGGGCAGACGGCACTGACCGACGCCGACGGCAAGGACCTGTCGGGCAATTTCGACGCGCAGGCCGAGCGCATCTTCGACCTGCTCGGGGCGACCATCGCCCGCGCCGGCGGGACGCTCGCCGACATGGTCACGATGACCGTGTTCATCAACGATCCGCGCAATGGCGACCGGTTCGTCGCGCTGCGCGGCAAGCGCTTCCCCGATGGCAAGTATCCGGCCAGTGCGCTGATCACCGTGTCGCACTTCGCGCGTCCCGGGCTGCTGATCGAGATCCAGGGTGTGGCTGTGGTGGCGGAATGAAGCGTGCCGCGCGGCGGGGCTCGACATCGGCGGTCATCGCGGCGGCGGCGTCCCTGGCGCTTGCCGGCGCCGCCTTCGCGCAGGCGCCGAAGTATCCGACCAAGCCGATCCGCATCCTGGTCACCCTCGGGCCGGGGTCGGCCGGGGATAACCTGTCTCGGGTGATGGCCGACGGGTTGTCGCGTTCGCTCGGCCAGCAGGTGGTGGTCGACAACCGGCCCGGCGCCGGCGGCAACGTCGCTGCGGAACTCGCCGCACGCGCTGCACCGGATGGCTACACCCTGTTCATCACCACCATCAGCACCCATGGCATCAACCCGTCGCTGTACGGGAAGCTCAACTTCGATCCGATCAAGGACTTCGCTCCGATCATCCTGGCCGCGTCGAGCCCGAACATGCTTGTCGTGCATCCGTCGCTGCCGGTGCGTTCAGTGAAGGCGTTCATCGCGCTGGCACGGCAGAAGCCCGGTGAACTCACCTTCTCGTCCGGCGGCACTGGCACCTCGCAGCACATGGCGGGCGAACTGTTCGGCATGCTCACCGGCACGAAGCTCACGCACGTCGCCTACAAGAGCACGCCGCTGTCGATCAACGCCGTGCTGTCGGGCGAGACGATCGCATCCTTCGCCAGCGTGTCGGTGGTGTCGGGCATCGTGCAGTCGGGCAAGCTGCGCTCGCTCGGCGTGACGAACGCTAAGCGCATTCCCGCGCTGCCCGACCTGCCGACGATCGCCGAGAGCGGGGTGCCCGGCTTCGCGATTGCCGCGTGGTTCGGCTTCTCCGCCACCGGCGGCACGCCCGAGCCGATCGTGAACCTGCTCAACGGCGAGATGCGCAAGGTGCTGCAGGATCCGCCGACCCGGCAGAAGCTGGCGGCGCAGGGCATGGACGTGCTCGACAGCACGCCGGCGGAGTTCGCGGCGTACATCCGCTCCGAGATCGAGCTCTGGGGCAAGGTGGTGAAGGCGTCCGGCGCCCGGGCACAGTAGCCCGGGGCGCGAGGCATTCAGGCAGAGGCCGGGGGGATTCCCCCTACCGGCCCGTACGGAAACAGGAGGAGAACCACGATGGAACGCACTTGCACACCCGGAAAGCCTACCCTCGCCTGCCTGCAGGCTGCGCTCGGCGCGGTCGTGCTGGCGGCGGCGCCTGCGGTGCATGCGCAGGCCGACGCGGCGAAGGACTTCCCGAACCGACCGCTGCGTATCATGGGCCAGGGCGTTGGCAGCACCGCGGACTACCTTTCGCGCGTGATCGGGCAGAAGCTGTCCGAGCGCTGGGGCCAGCCGGTGGTGGTGGACAATCGCTCCGGTGCCGGTGGCACCATCCCCACCGAGGTCGCCGCGCGGGCCACCCCGGACGGCCACACGCTCGTGATGGGACACGCCGGACCGATGGTGAGCGCGGTCACGCTGTATCCGAAGCTCTCGTACGATCCGGTGCGCGACCTGCAGCCGATCTCGATGGTGGCGCAGGGCGTCACCGCGCTGGTGGTCAACAGCGCGCTGCCGATCACCAGCGTCAAGGACCTCGTCGCCTACGCGAAGCAGAAGGGGCGGCTCACCTACGGGTCGGCCGGCAACGGCACGATCAGCCACCTGTCCGGGGAACTGTTCAAGAGGGTCGCCGGCATCGAACTGGAACACGTGCCGTACAAGAGCGCCGGTGCTGCGCTCACCGGGCTGCTGGCGGGCGACGTCCAGGTCGCCTTCCTGTCGCCGGTCACCGTGGCCGGCCAGCTCAAGGCCGGTGGGGCGGCAAAGATGCGGCCGCTCACGGTGTCCAGCCCGAAGCGCTTCGTCGGTGCGCCGGACATCCCGGGTTCTGCCGAGGCCGGGATGCCGCAGTTCGAGGCGCGCCTGTGGTTCGGCCTGTTCACGACGCAGAAGACCCCGAAGCCGGTGGTCGACAAGCTGCACCAGGCGGTGGTCGAGATCCTCGCGATGCCCGACGTGCGCGAAACCATCCTCAAGCAGGGCATCGAGGTCGTCTCCTCGTCGCCGGCGGACCTCGGCCGCTTCGTGCAGGAGGAGATCTCCCGCTGGACGCCGATCATCAAGGCGGCCGGCATCACCGCGGATTGATCGCCCCGGGAAGCTGACGATGAAGATGCGCACGCTCGGCCGCCATGGTCCACGGGTCTCCGCGATCGGGCTCGGGATGGGCAGCGCGACCACGAACTTCGGCGAGAACGACGGCGAAGTCCAGGTGGCGACCTTGCGGCGTGCGCTCGACCTGGGCGTGAACTTCCTCGACTCCTCCGATGCCTACCAGAAGGGGCGGCACGAGCAGCTCGTCGCCCAGGCGATCGCCGGCCGCCGCGAGACGGTCGTGGTGGTCTCCAAGTTCGGCAACTTCGACCTTCCTGGCGGAAAGAAGGGCTACAACGGCCGGCCCGACTACGTGCCGCAGGCCTGTGAAAAGAGCCTGCGCCAGCTGGGCGTGGACTGCATCGACCTGTACTACCTGCACCGGATCGACCCGGACGTCCCGGTCGAGGACACCTGGGGCGCGATGGCAAGGCTGGTCGAGCAGGGCAAGGTCCGCTGGCTGGGCCTCTGCGAGGCGGGCGCCGATACGCTGCGCCGCGCGAACGCGGTGCACCCGGTCACGGCGCTGCAGACCGAGTACTCGCTGTGGGAGCGCCATGTCGAGCGCGAGATCCTGCCGGCCTGCCGTGAACTGGGCATCGGTTTCGTCCCGTACTCGCCGCTCGGACGCGGGCTGCTCACCGGGCGGGTGCGCTCGCTCGACGACATCGCGCCCAACGACCGACGGCGCATCCACCCGAGGTTCCACGCCGGAAACATCGAGCGGAACCTGGAGCTGCTTGCGCCGCTGGAGCGCATCGCTGCGAGGCTGGGTGCGACCACCGCGCAGGTGGCGCTTGCCTGGCTGCTCGCGCAGGGCGAGGACATCGTGCCGATCCCGGGTACCAAGCAGCAGAAGTACCTCGAGCAGAACGTGGCGGCGATCGAGCTCGCACTGACCGCCGGCGACATCGCCGAGCTGTCCGATGCGTTCCGGCCGGGGGTGGGTGCCGGCGAGCGCTACCCCGCCGGCTATTTCAGGACCCTTGGAGGCTGAGCATGGCCGAATCCCTTTATCCCCGCTTTTCCGACGCCGAGTTCGCGCGGCGGCATGGGCGTGCGCGCGAGCTGATGGCCTCCGAAGGCCTCGCCGCGCTGGTCGTCTACGGCCACTCGGGCATGTCGCGCCACATGCAGGCCGACGTGCTCTGGCTGTCCGGCTTCTTCGGCAACCGGAACAACTACGTCGCGATGGTCGACGGTGGCGCGCCGGTGCTGTTCGCGCAGTCGCACAACCACGTGCCCAACGCTCGCGAGATGGCCTCGATCGAGACGCGCTGGGGCGGCGCCGATTCGGCCACGACGATCGCCCGCTTCCTGCTCGATTCGGGCGTCGCGCCGGGCGTGCTCGGCTGGGTCGGCGACGTGCCGGCGGCCGACTGGCTCACCTGGCAGAAGCTGCTGCCCGGATGGACCTTCCGCGAGGTCACGCCGAAGTTCCGCAACCTGCGTCAGGTCAAGGGCGATGAAGAGATCGAGTGGCTGCGCCGCGGCGCGCAGCTCACCGACGCCGCGCTGCAGGCCCTGATCGAGGGCGCCCATGCCGGGCTGCGCGAGGCGGAACTGGGCGCGATCGTCGAGTCGGCCGGCTTCGCGGCGGGCGGATTGCCGCACCTGTGCTACCTGTCCTCGGGCGGGCAGGACGAAGCGTCGGCCTGCGTGCCGCGGCAGAACCTCACCCAGCGCGTGCTGCGCCGGGGCGACGTGGTGAACAACGAGATCAGCATCAGCCACTGGGGCTACTCCGGCCAGATCCAGCGGCCGATCTTCATCGGCGAGCAGCCTGGCCCGCAGTACGCCTCGCTGTGCGCGGTAGCGCTCGAGTCCTACCAGCGCGGGCTGGACGTGCTGCGTGCCGGTGCCACCAGCGACGACGTGCTCGATGCGGCCGAGGTGATCCACGAGCGCGGCTTCACCATCAACGATTCCTTCCTGCACGGCTTCGGCGTCGGACTGCTGCCGCCCAACCTGGGCACGCGGCGCACCGCGAAGGGACGCTCGATCGCCCCGTTCGTGTTCGAGAAGAACATGTGCGTGGTCCTGCAGCCGAACATCGTCACCGAGGACGAGCGCGCCGGCGTGCAGCTGGGCAACCTGGTACGCATCACCGACGATGGCGTCGAGAACCTGCACTCGCTGCCGCTCCAGTACTTCGTCACCCCCCGTTGAGAGGCTGAAACGATGTCCACGTCCCGCCAGAGCCGCCGTTCGTTCGTCCTGGGCACTGCCGCGCTCCCGGCAGCCTTCGGTGCCGGCGGCGGCGGCTTCGCCCTGCCCGTGGCCGCGCAGCCATCCGAAACCCAGTGGCCGGCGCGGCCGGTGCGGATGATCACCGGCTCGGTCGGTGGCACTTCGGACATCATCGCGCGCTTCACCGCGCAGCGGCTGTCGGAACGCTGGAAGCAGCAGGTGCTGGTGGACAACCGCGCCGGCCTGGGCGGCATCATCGGTTCGCAGATCGGCGCCAAGGCGGCGCCGGACGGGTACACGCTGATCGTCGGCCAGATCGGCACCCATGCCAGCGCCAACGTGCTGTACAAGAACCTCGGCTACGATCAGGTACGCGACTTCGTGCCGATCTCGCTGATGTCGAATTCGGCGATCGCGCTGGTGGTGCACCCGTCGGTGCCGGTGACCAGCCTGAAGGAGTTCATCGCCTACGCCCGGGCGAAGCCCGGCATGGCCTATGCCTCGGCCGGTGGCGCCACCAGCAGCCAGCTCTCCGGCGAACTGTTCAACCAGGTTGCGGGCACGAAGCTGCTGCACGTGCCGTACAAGGGATCGGGCTTCGCGCTGCCGGCGGTGATGTCCGGCGAGACCCAGTGCGCGTTCCTTGCCTCGTCGACGGTCGCCACCCAGGTGCGCGCGGGCAAGCTGCGCGCGATCGCGGTGCTGTCGAAGGAGCGCTTCCCCGGCACGCCCGACATCCCGAGCAGCACCGAGCAGGGCGTACCCGGCCTGGACGCGAACGTCTGGTTCGGCATGTTCGGGCCGGCGGGCATGAGCCGCTCGCTGGTCACCCGCATCAACCGCGACATCGTCGGCGTGCTCGGCACGCCGGAGGCGCGCGAAGCACTGCTGGCCGCCGGGGCGGAGCCGACGCCGACCACTCCGGAAGCATTCGCGGCGTTCCACAGGGCCGAGATCGCCAAATGGACGAAGGTGATCCGGGACGCGGGCATCAAGGTCGAGTGAGGAGGATCCAGATGGAACGGACCAGAACGTCGAAGGGTGGGCAGGACAGGCTGCACGGGCTGCGGGCGATGCGGGGCTGGTTCGCTGCGGCAGGGCTCCTCGCCGCGGTGTCGCTGTCACCGTGGCCGGCGCCGGCCTTCGCGGCCGAGGTGAAGTACCCGGTGCGGCCGGTGCGGCTGGTGGTACCGTTCCCGCCGGGCGCGGCCAGCGATTTCCTCGGCCGTACGCTGGGCGCGCGCTTGTTCGAGACCTGGGGCCAGCAGGTGGTCGTCGACAACCGGCCCGGTGCCGGCGGCATCCTCGGCGGCCAGATCGTGGCCGGGTCCGCGCCGGACGGCTACACGATGGCGCTGATCGGCACGCCGCACCTGGCTGCACCGCTGCTGCAGCGCGATCTGCCCTACCGGCCGATCGAGGACTTCACGATGGTGATGCAGGTGGCGTCGCTCGCCAACGTGCTGGTCGTCGCGCAGCAGCTGCCGGTGAAGACGCTGCCCGAGTTCCTCGCGCACGCGAAGGCGCGCCCGGGCCAGCTCAACATGGGCTCGGCAGGCGTCGGCAGCGGCTCGCACATGGCCGGCGAGTTCTTCCGCCAGGCCGCGGGCATCGACACGGTGCACGTGCCGTTCAAGCTGTTGTCCGATGCGCTGTCCGAAATGTTCGCCGGCCGCGTGCACTACTACGTGTTCCCGGTCGCGGCGATCGCGCCGGTGCTGCGCGAGGGCCGGCTGCGGCCGATCGCGGTCACCTCCGCCAGGCGCGCGAGCGGCTTCCCCGACGTGCCCGCGATGACCGAGGCCGGCCTGCCCGGCTTCGTGTACGACACCTGGTTCGGCATCGTCGGGCCTGCGAAGCTGCCGGTGCCGATCGTCGAGCGCTGGGTCACCGACCTCGGGAGGATCCTGAGGGAGCCCGATACCGTGGAGCGCATGCTCAAGGGCGGCAGCGATCCCGCCCCGTCGACCTCTGCCGAGTTTCTCGCGCTGATGAAGGCCGAGTTCCCGCGCTACGCAAAACTGATCAAGCAGGCCAACCTGCGCGCAGACTAGGAGCAACGAAGATGGCGAAGGATCCCCGCGTACAGTCCGCGATCGACCACTGGTCGCCGCGGTTCATCATCAACGGCGTGCCGTCGGCTGACTTCGCCGAGGTCACCGCTGCCTGCGAGACGTGGGAAGACTGGTGCGCCGCCTGGGGCGAGCGCGCGAAGGTGCACGAGGCGCTTGGTGAGCAGGCGCTGGCCGACGGCTATCGGCTGTCGGCCGGCGCGCACTTCACCCGTGCGGCGGTTTGCCACCACTTCGGCAAGTTCCTGTTCGTCAACGACCTGGCCCAGCAGAAGGCCGCCAACCTGCGGGCGGTCGAGTGCCGCAACAAGGCGCTGCCGCTGATCGATCCGCCGGGCGAACGGGTGGCGATCCCGTACGAGGGCAAGCTGCTCTACGGCAACCTGCGCAAGCCCAAGGGCGTGGCCAACCCGCCGGTGGTGGTGATGTGCATGGGCCTGGACTCCACCAAGGAGGAGATGGACGACTACGAGAACCGCTTCCTCGCGCGCGGCGTCGCGACGCTGCCGTTCGACGGGCCGGGGCAGGGCGAGGCGGAGTACGACTTCCCGATCTGCCCCGAGTACGAGAAGCCGGTGAAGGCGGTGGTCGACTGGATCGAGACGCGCGGCGACCTCGACGCCAGCCGCATCGGCATCTGGGGCGTGTCCTTCGGCGGATACTATGCGCCGCGCGCGGCGGCGTTCGAGAAGCGGATCAAGGCCTGCGTGTCGCTGTCGGGCGCCTTCCAGCGCAAGACCACCTTCGAGGGCCGGCCGGTGATCAACGTCGAGGCGTTCCGTGTACGCTCCGGCAGCCGCGACCTCGAGGAGGCGGGCCGCGTCGCCGCGCGGGTGAGCCTGGCCGACTGTGCGAAGGACATCACCTGCCCGATCTACATCGTTGCCGGCACGAAGGACCGCCTGACGGGCGTGGACCAGGCGCAAAAGCTCGCCGACGCGGTGTCCGGGCCGGTGACGCTGTCGATCGTCGAGGGCGGCAACCACGTGGTCAACAACTACTGGTACACCTATCGCGACCAGACCGCCGACTGGATGGCGACGCAGCTCGGCGAGCCGAAACGCTGAGCGGCCGGCGCCCGCGGGCGCGGACGGACATGAACGAAACGATGGAGATGCATCGATGGCTAAGAAGCTGAAGAAGGTCGAGCCCCAGCAGGTGAAGGCGGCGGACATCCCGGTGAAGGGCCGCCGCGGGCAGTCGCTGGCCGAGACGATGATGGACTACCCCGATCCCGAGCACCGCTGGGACCGGCCGCTGCAGGCCCCCGGCCGGATGCAGGTCGACTTCGAGGAGCGGGTGAACTTCCAGCGCCTGCACACCTACCGCCTCGCCCGTACCAAGGCCGCGCTGGCGCGCAGCGGCATGGGCGCGATGCTCTGCTTCGACCAGTACAACGTGCGCTACACGACCAGCACGGTGATCGGCGAGTGGGCGCGCGACAAGCTCACCCGCTGGTCGCTGGTCACCGGCAACGGCGAGCCCTACATCTGGGATTTCGGTTCTGCGGCTCGGCACCATCGCATCTACTGCCCGTGGCTGCCGACCAACCACGTGTTCGCCGGCAACGTCGGCATGCGCGGTGCGATCAACCCGTCGGTCGGCCTGTTCGAGGAAGCCGCGAAGGAGATCTTCGACATCCTGAAGCAGGAGGGCGTGGCCGACATGCCGCTGGGCATCGACGTGGTCGAGCCGCCCTTCCTGTTCGCGCTGCAGAAGCTCGGGCTGAAGATCGTCGACGGCCAGCAGATGATGCTCGCTGCGCGCGAGATCAAGAACCACGACGAGATCACCCTGCTCAACATGGCCAGCGCCATGGTCGACGGCGTCTACCAGGACATCTTCGAGGCGCTCAAGCCCGGCGTGCGCGAGAACGAGGTGGTGGCAATGGCCACCAAGCGCCTGTACGAGATGGGCTCGGACTGCGTCGAGGCGATCAACGCGATCGCCGGCGAGCGCTGCAGCCCGCATCCGCACAACTTCACCGACCGGCTGATCCGTCCGGGCGACCAGGCCTACTTCGACATCATCCAGTCGTACATGGGCTACCGTACCTGCTACTACCGCACGTTCACCGTCGGCAGCGCCACCCGTGCCCAGCAGGACGCGTACAAGAAGGCGCGCGCCTGGATGGACGGGGCGATCTCCATGCTCAAGCCGGGCGTCACGACCGACAAGGTCGCCGCGGCCTTCCCGAAGTCGACCGAGATCGGCTTCGAGACCGAGATGTCCGCCTTCGGCCTGAACTTCTGCCACGGCCTGGGGCTGGGCCTGCACGAGCGGCCGCTGATCTCGCGGCTGAACTCGTTCAAGGATCCGTACGAACTGAAGGCCGGCATGGTGTTCGCGGTCGAGACGTTCTGCCCGGCCAAGGACGGCGTGTCGGCCGCGCGCATCGAGGAGGAGGTGGTGCTGACGCCCAACGGCGCGCAGATCATCTCGCTGTTCCCGGCGCAGGAACTGCCGATCGCAAACAAGTACTGAGCATCCACAAGGGGATTCGATGAGTGCCATTCCGAAAGCGAAGAAGCCGGCGTTCGAGATCGGGCGCGAGACGCGCCTCGAACTGTTCCGGCTCCAGCTCGAGCTGCGCCTGTGCGAGAAGCGTGCGTTCGACCTGTTCCTGCAGAACCTGATCAAGGGCACCAGCCACCTGTCCCTGGGCCAGGAGGCGATCGCCGCGGCGTTCGGCGTCGCGATGAAGGCCGATGACTACACCTTCTGCACCTACCGCGGCCATGCGCACACGCTGGCGCGCGGCGCGTCGATGTCCGGCGTGCTGGGCGAACTGATGGGCCGCGAATGCGGCCTGCTGGCCGGCAAGGGTGGCTCGATGCACCTGACCGACGTCGAGAAGGGGGTGATGGGCTCCTACGCGATCATCGGCGCGCACCTGCCGATCGCCGCAGGCGCCGCCTGGTCGGCGCAGTACCGCGGCACGAAGCAGGTGTCGGTCTGCTTCTTCGGCGACGGTACGACCAACATCGGCGCGTTCCACGAGGCGCTCAACTTCGCTGTCATCTGGAAGCTGCCGGTGGTGTTCGTCTGCGAGAACAACTTCTACATGGAGTACACGCCGATCCGCTCGGTGACCGCGGTCGACGCTCCGGCCGGCGACCGCGCCGGGGCCTATGGCCTGCCCTCGATCATCGTCGACGGCAACGACGCCGACATCATGTACGAGACCGCGATGGCAGCGATCGACAAGGCGCGTGCCGGCGACGGACCCTCGCTGATCGAGGCGCGCACCTACCGCCATTCCGGCCACTCCCGCGCCGATCCGGCGAAGTACCGGCCCGCGGGGGAACTCGAGGAGTGGCTCAAGAAGGACCCGATCCCCACCTACCGCGAGCGGCTGCTGCGCCTGGGCTTCTCCGAGGGCACGCTGAAGGGGATCGAGGACGACACGCAGCGCAAGGTGGACGAGGCGACCGCGATCGCGAAAGCCTCGCCGACACCTTCGCTGGACCTGATCGACAAGGACGTCTGGGCAGACGGGAGCACGGCATGGCGGAACTGACCTATCGCGACGCGGTCGCAGCGGGGATCGCGCAGGAAATGCGGCGCGATCCGAACGTGGTTTTCCTCGGCGAGGACGTTGCCCACGCCGGCGGCGTGTTCAAGGCCACGGTCGGGCTGCTCGAGGAGTTCGGGCCGTTGCGCGTGCGCGACTGCCCGATCTCGGAGCAGGCGATCCTGGGCGCCGCCATGGGCGCGGCGATGACCGGACTCAAGCCGATCGCCGAGATCATGTTCTCCGACTTCCTGGCGGTGTGCTGGGACATCATCGCCAACGAGATGGCGAAGATGCGCTACATGACCAACGGCCAGGTGACGATGCCGGTGGTGATCCGCACCGCGAACGGCGCGGGTTCGCG
This sequence comes from Betaproteobacteria bacterium, assembly GCA_947458835.1. Taxonomy (GTDB): domain Bacteria; phylum Pseudomonadota; class Gammaproteobacteria; order Burkholderiales; family CAIKXV01; genus CAIKXV01. The sequence continues at coordinate 15,688 of CANHBC010000078.1, forward strand.
CTTCGGCGCACAGCACTCGCAGTCGCTCGAGAACTGGGCGATGACCGTGCCTGGCCTCAAGGTGGTGGCCCCGGCCTATCCGGCCGACGTGAAGGGGCTGCTCGCCGCCTCGGTGCGCGACGGCAACCCGGTGGTGTTCTTCGAGCAGAAGTCACTGTATTCGATGAAGGGCGAGGTGCCCGACGGCGAGCACTATGAGCCGCTGGGCAAGGCCAAGGTGCTGCGCAGCGGGGGCGACTGCACGATCGTTGCGCTCGCCGCGATGGTGCACAAGGCCATGGACGCGGCCGAGGTGCTCAAGCGCGAGCACGGCATCGACGCCACCGTGATCGACCTGCGCAGCCTCGTGCCGCTCGACACCCAGACCATCCTCACCGAGGTCGCCCGCACCGGGCACCTGATCACCGTCGAGGAGAATCCGCGGCTGTGCGGCTGGGGTGCGGAGATCTCGTCGATCGTCACCGAGGAGTGCTTCTGGGACCTCGACGGCCCGATCATCCGGATCACCACGCCGCACATCCCGCTGCCGGCCGCCGATGCGCTCGAGGACGCGACGATCCCCTCGGTCGCGCGCATCGTCGAGACGGTACGCACGCGGCTCGACTGACCGGCTAAACCACCGCAGCGACACGCCGGTGCGATCGCCGGCGTGTCGCCGCCAGAGCGGCACCAGCCGCCGAACACGAAGTCAACCAGGGGGAGCAACCGAATGACAGCCACTCGAACCGCATCAACCGTGATCCGCCGAGCCTTCTGCCGTGCCACCGCGTTCGCGGCCGTGCTTTCGATGGCGGCGCTGCTGCCGTCGCCGGCTTCGGCGCAGCCGAAACCGGACTCCCGGCCGGCGCCCGAGACCATCCTGGTCAACGGGAAGATCGCGACCGTCGACGACCAGTTCAGGTTCGTGCAGGCACTGGCCGTGTCCGGTCGGCGTGTGATGGCCACCGGCAGCAATGCCGACATCCGCAGGATGGCCGGCCCGTCGACCCGGGTGATCGACCTGCAGGGCAGGACCGTCATCCCCGGCCTGATCGACAACCACTCGCACTGGATCCGCGCGGCCGAACATGACGAACTGCGCTTCGACGGCGTGACGTCGCGGGCACAGGCCCTGAAGATGCTCGCCGACCGTGTGCGCGCTACCCCGTCGGGCGAATGGATCGTGGTGCTCGGCGGCTGGTCGGAACAGCAGTTTACCGACGACCAGCGCAGTTTCAGCCGCGCGGAGATCGACGCGATCGCGCCCAACCATCCGGTCGTGCTCCAGGCGGTGTACCTGCACAGCACACTGAATACCGCGGCGCTGCGCGCAGCGAAGATCGACGCATCGACCCCGAACCCGCCGGGCGGCGTGATCGAGAAGGGCGCGGATGGCCAGCCGACCGGGCTGGTGACCGGGGCCGGCGGGGTCGCCTTCGTGGCGGCGAAGATCCCGCTGAAGGACCGCGAGGCCTGGCTCGCGAACACCCGCAAGCTGGTGCGCGAACTGAACTCGATGGGCATCACCGCCTGGATGGATGCCGGTGGCCGCGGCATGAGCGCCCGCCACTACGAGCCCTATGCCGAGCTTGCGCGGCGCGACGAACTCGACGTGCGCGTGTTCTGGACCACCATCCGCCAGCCGGCCACGCCGGAGCAGGTCGACAAGGTCCTCGCCGAGATCCCGACCCTGCGTCCGTTCCAGGGCAACGACTACCTAGACCACGTTGGCTACGGCGAGACGATGTACGGGCCGCTCACCACGCAGCTGCTGCGCAAGGAGAACAGCAAGCGGCCGGAGGATGTCGCGCAGATGGTGCGCATCGCACGCGCGCTGGCGGAGCGCGGTCTGTACCTCAACGCCCACGTCGAGATGGAGGACCTGATCGACGTGTACCTCGACGAGTTCGAGAAGCTGCATTCGCAGGTGCCGATCCGCGGCTTCCGCTGGTCGTTCTCGCACCTCGACCAGGTGACGGCCGTGCAGCTCGACCGGATGAAGCGTCTGGGCATGAGCGCGCAGATCCACAGCCGTCCGCTGATCCAGGGCGCGCTGATGCACCGGGTGCATGGCGAACGGGCCTGGGACATGCCGCCGTTTCGCCGCGTGCAGGACAGCGGGATCCGCTGGGGACTCGGATCCGACGCCACCGCTGTGACCACCTCCAATCCGTTCTATACGCTCGCGTTCGCCGTCACCGGCAAGATGGTCGGCGGGCACCACGTGAACCGCCAGACGATCAGCCGTGAAGAGGCGCTGATCGCGCACACGCGCAACAACGCATACATCGTGTTCCAGGAGTCGAACCTCGGGTCGCTCGCGCCCGGGAAGTACGCCGACCTCCTGGTGCTCGACCGGGATTACTTCCGCGTCCCCGCGGATGACATCAAGGACCTCAGGCCGGTAATGACGATGGTCGGCGGCCGGGTCGTCTACGAGGCTGGCAGGCGGTAGCCGCAGCGTCAGCAGAGGTTCGGGCAATCAGAGACGGGTGGATCCATGGAAATCATCATGCCGCAGCTCGGCGAGACCGTCGCCGAGGGTACGGTCAGCAAGTGGTACAAGAAGGTCGGCGACGCCGTCCGTGCGGACGAGACGCTGTTCGACGTGGAGACCGACAAGGTCAACACCGAGATCCCGTCGCCGGTCGCTGGCGTGCTGACCGAGATCCGGGTGGGCGAAGGCGTCACCGCCAAGGTGGGGGTCGTGCTGGCGGTGGTGACCGA
>CANHBC010000079.1 GCA_947458835.1 Betaproteobacteria bacterium
ACCCGGGCCCGGCCGGTCGTCGCGAGTGCGCGCCGGCGGCTCCGCCGGCGCGATGCCCCAGTGCGCGTCGAGTTCGGCTGGCGTCAGCCCCGCAAGGTCGGCCAGCCGCTTGCGCAGCATGCGACCGAGCAGTGGCGCCTGCTGCAGCTGAGTGACCAGCGGCTTCGCATCGCGCAGCAACCGGGCACGGCCCTCCTCGCTGGCAAGATCGTTCTCCCGGGTCAGTTCGCGCACGAGGAAGGCGGACATCGGCATCGCCGAGGACACCAGCGACTCAAACGCCTCCCGGCCCTCGCGCCGGATGAAGCTGTCCGGGTCCTCGCCCTGGGGCAGGAACAGGAACGACAGGTTCTTGCCATCGACCAGTGGCGCCAGGCTGTTCTCCAGCGCACGCCAGGCTGCGCGTCGGCCGGCGGCGTCGCCGTCAAAGGAGAACACGATGTTGTCGGTCTGGCGAAGCAGCTTCTGCACGTGCACCGGCGTGGTTGCCGTGCCGAGCGCGGCCACCGCGTAGTCGACGCCATGCTGGGCGAGGCCGACCACGTCCATGTAGCCCTCGACCACCAGCACCCGGCCAGCGTCGCGGATCGCGCGCCGGGCGGCGAACAGGTTGTAGAGCTCACGCCCCTTGTCGAACAGCGGGCTCTCGCGCGAGTTCAGGTACTTGGGCTGGTCTTCCGGATCGATCACGCGCGCGCCGAAGCCGACGATCAGCCCGCGCTGGTTGAGGATCGGGAACATGATCCGATTGCGGAAGAAGTCGAACCGCCGGCCGGATTCGCCGTTGACCACCAGCCCCACCTGGTCGAGCTCCGGCGAGGTGTAGCTGGCAAACACCTGCTCGAGGTTCTGCCAGCCGGGCGGCGCGAAACCGATCGCAAAGCGGGCGGCGATCTCGCCGGTGAGTCCGCGCTGCTTGAGGTACTCGATCGCCTTCGGATGGTGCTTCAACTGCTCGCGGTAATAGCGCGTGGCCTCGCGCATGTGCTCGTACAGCCGGGCGGTGGTTTCCATCGCCGCGGCGTCCTCGCTGCCGCCGGAGGGGCCGCGCCCGCCGCCGCGCCAGGGTTCCTCGGGCACGGGAATGCCCATCTGTTCGGCGAGGGAGCGGATCGCCTCGACGAACTCCAGGCCGTTGTAGGCCATCAGGAAGCCGATCGCGTTGCCGCTGGCACCGCAACCGAAGCACTTGTAGATCTGCTTGGGCTGGCTGACCTTGAACGAGGGCGACTTCTCGTTGTGGAACGGGCAGCAGGCGACGTGGTTGGAGCCCTCGCGCTTCAGCGGCAGGTAGCGCTCGACCACCTCGACGATGTCGCAGCGCGCGAGCAGGTCCTGAATGAAGGACTGGGGGATCAAGCGGCGGGCTGCGCGAGGCGTGCCTTCACCAGGGCCGACACCTTGCCAAGGTCGGTACGTCCCGCGAGCTGCGGCTTGAGCACCGCCATCACCTTGCCCATGTCGGCCGCGGCAGCGGCGCCGGTGGACGCGATCGCGGCGGCTACCGCAGCATCGACCTCGGCCTGTGACAGGGCCTGCGGCATGTACGCCTGCAGCACCGCGATTTCCTGCTGCTCCCTGGCCGCGAGGTCGGCACGGCCGCCCTGCTCGAACTGCGCGATCGAGTCGCGCCGCTGCTTGATCATGCGGTCGATGACCGCGGTGACCTCAGCGTCGCCCAGTTCCTTGCGCTCGTCGACCTCGCGCTGCTTGACCGACGACCAGAGCAGCCGCAGCGCTGCGAGCCGGTCTGCATCCCGGCTGCGCATCGCAGCCTTCATGTCTTCCTGGATGGTCGCGCGGAGGGTCATGGCGTTGAAGGTCGAGGAACGTGGCGGGATCCGACGACGCCCGGAATGCAAAACGGCGGCCTGAGCCGCCGTCTCGTGGCCGGCCGCGGGGCGGCAGGCAGGACTGCTGGGGCGATCAGTACATCCGGGGGGGCAGCAGCTGGCTGCGCACCCGCTTGTAGTGCCGCTTCACCGCCGCCGCGAGCTTGCGCTTGCGCTCGGAGGTGGGCTTCTCGTAGAACTCGCGCGCACGCAGTTCGGTGAGGAGGCCGGTCTTCTCGATCGTCCGCTTGAACCGGCGGAGCGCGACTTCGAAAGGCTCGTTTTCTTTTACGCGGACACTAGGCATGCGGAGTGAGGTCGGTTCTGGGTTGAGTGAACCGCGGATGATAGGCGCGAGATCGGGCTTTTGCAACCCCTCATCCTTCAAACGCCTGATCTAGTCGACACGGGCCCCGGACTGGCGAACGACCCGATCCCACTTGGGGATGTCGGCAGCGATGATCCGCGCGAAGGCCTCCGGGCCTGCACCGACCGGGTCGGCGCCCTGCTGGGCGTAGACCTCGCGCACGTCCGGCGCGGCGACGATCCGGCGCAGCGTCTCGTCGAGTCGGCCCAGGATCGGCTCTGGCAGGCCGGCCGGAGCCAGGATGCCGAACCAGTTGGTCATGTCGTACCCGGGCACGCCGCTCTCGGCGATGGTCGGCACGTCGGGGAGCGTGCCCGAGCGCTTCACGCCGCTCACCGCGACCGGCCGCAGCTTGCCGGCACGCACGTGCGGGATCAGCGGCACGATGCTGGCGATGGTCAGGCTGACCTGGCCGCTCAGCAGGTCGGTGATCAGCGGGCCGGTACCCTTGTACGGGATGTGCTGGATGTCGACCGCAGCCATCGACTTGAACATCTCCATCGCCAGGTGGCTGCTGCTGCCATTGCCGGCTGAACCGTAGTTCACCTTGCCCGGACCGGCCTTGGCCAGCGCGATCACGTCCTTCACGGTCTTCAGCGGCTGGGCCGTCGGCACCGCCATCAGCAGCGGCACGTTCACCAGCAGCGTCACCGGCTGGAAGTCACGCACCGGGTGATAGCCGACCTTGCGGTACAGCGGCGGATTGATCACGTGCGGCAGCGAGGTGAACAGCAGCGTGTACCCGTCGGCCGCCGCGCGCGCCGCCAGTTCGGTGGCGATCACGCCACCGGCTCCGCCACGGTTGTCGACCACGATCGTCTGGCCGATCGCATCCTGGAGCCTGGACGCGTGCAGCCGGGCGAGGATGTCGGCCGCCCCGCCCACCGGGAAGCCGACCAGCAGCCGGACCGGCTTGGCCGGCCAAGCCTGCGCCGCTGCACCGCCCGCCGCGAGCCCCAGCGCAAGGCCCGCAACCAGACCGGTCCGCAAGGCCGAAACCCTGGCGGCACGGCCACCGAAGCCACCTGTATCCATTGCATCCGCCTTCGACCGTCGCATGACGCCGCGCGATCAGTCGATCGTGCAGCGCTCGAGCGTGGCCGGGTCGGGATCGTCACCGAGTCCGGGCCCACCCGGCACGGCAATTGTGCCACCCTCGACCGTCGTCGTGCGCCGCAGCGGGTTCTCGCCCAGGTCGACGAACGAGTACTCGATCGGAGTGCCGGACTCGAGCAGCGCATGGGTCAGGTGCAGCGTCGCCAGCAGGCCGGGGCCGAAGTAGGGCGAATGCGCGACCACCTGCACGCCATGCCGGCGCGCCACGCGTACGACGTCGATGAAGCCGCTGACGCCGCCGATCTTGGTCACGCTCGGTTGCGCGATGTCGACCGCGCCCGCCTCGAACATGCGCTCGAAGTCGCCCGCGCTCATCGCATTCTCGCCGGCCGACACCGGTATGCCGCCTTCGCGCCGCACCCGCGCGAGCGTCGGGAAATCCTCGGGCGGCCAGACCGGCTCCTCGAACCACGCAAGCCGGTGCGCCCGCACGCCGGCGGCGATCGCCAGCGCCTGGTCGCCGCTCCAGGGGCAGTTGCAGTCCATCATCAGGTCGACCGATGGACCGGCGGCGGCGCGCGCCGCTGCCACCGCCTCCACTGTCACCTCGTGGAGCTTGACCTGCCGGTATCCGGCTGCAACCGCTCGGGCGGTGTTGGTCGACACCAGCCGCGCATCGCCGTAGCGCAGCAGGCTCGCATAGGCCGGAAGGCGCACGCCATCGCTAGTCGCTGACCCGCGACCGTCAGGCGTGGCGGCGAGCAGTTTCCAGAGCGGCAGCCCGGCGCGCTTGCCGGCGAGGTCCCACAGCGCGATGTCCAGCCCGGACAGCGCATACATCACCGGGCCGGTGCGGCCGAGCAGGTGCAGCTTGCGCGACAGGTCGTCACGCAGGCCGGCGATGTCGGCCTCGTCGCGTCCGACCGCGAGCGGCGCAACCAGCGTCTGCAGCGCGGTGCGCGTCGACGGCCAGACCGCGAAGCCGAACGCCTCGCCCCAACCGACCAGCCCGTCCGCGGTCTCCACCCGGACGAGTAGCATCTCCATCTGGCGCGGCTTGCCGCCGAACATCGGCTTCGGGCCACCCATCTCGAACGGCAGTGTCACCGCCACCGCATCGACCGACCGGATCGTCATCACGACTCCTTCATGTTGAAAACCGGGTCAGACACGCATTTACGCGGAAGATTTGACTTCGGATTGAAAACGCGGGCTGGAAATGCGTGTCTGACCCGGGTTTTGGGGCTCGGGTGCTGGGGCGGGGATGCCGCCTACTCGGGCTTGGCGCCGGACTCCTTCACGACCTTGGCCCACTTGGCGGTCTCGGCGACGATCCAGGCCGCAAATTGCGTCGGCGTGCCACCGGCGCGGTCGAAGCCGAGTTCCTGCAGGCGCTCCTGGGTCTCGCGCCGCTGCAGGCCGGCCATCACCGCGTCGTTCACCTGCTGCACGTAGGCGCGGGGCAGGCGTGCGGGGCCGACCAGGCCGTTGATCGTCGCCGCGTCCACGCCCGCAAGACCGCTCTCGGCGAAGGTCGGCACGTCGGGCATGCCGGCAAAGCGCTTCGGCGAGGTGATGCCCAGTGCGCGCAACTTACCGCTGGCCACATGCTGCCGACCACCGCTGGGGGTGGTGAACACCATCGTGATCTGTCCGCCGAGCACCTCGCCGATCGACTGCCCGGCACCCTTGTACGCGATGTGCTGCAAGTCGACGCCGGCCACCGACCGCAGTTGCTCGCCCGCCAGGTGGACTGCGCTGCCGTTGCCGGCCGAACCGAAGGTGAGCCGGCCCGGCTGCGCCTTCGCCAGCGCAACCAGTTCCTTCACGCTGCTGGCGCGCACAGAGGGATGCACCAGCAGCACCAGCGGCGAGGTCGCTACCAGCACGATCGGCGAAAAGTCCTTCAGCGTGTCGTACGGCAGCTTGCCGAGCAGGCTCGGATTGATCAGGAAGGCGGCATCGATCATGCCGATCGTGTGCCCGTCCGGGGCGGCCTGCGCGACGATCTGCGTGCCCAGCGTGCTGCTCGCACCCGGCCGGTTGTCCACCAGCACCGGCTGCCCGAAGGCCTCGGATACGAAAGGCGCGACGATGCGGGCCAGCGTGTCGGTGCCACCGCCCGGCACGTAGGGGACGATCATCCGGATCGGCCGGCTGATCCTCACCTCGGCCTGCGACTGCGCGTGCGCCACCGGCCCCTGCGGTACCAGCGCGAGGCCGGCGAGCGCAGCAAACCCGTGCGCAGCGTACGTAGCGCGCTGGCGCATGCCTGTGGATGGGCGATGCATCGTTTCCTCCTCCCTGCCGACTGTGCGGCTGTCGATCGGTGTGCGGGCGGCCTCGGCTGGCCGATCGCCGTGCCCGCGGCGCACTCATTCAATACAATGTCAGCGGGGCACCATAAAAGCAACCGCAGATCACCACTGGGGGAATACCGATGCAGCCAGGCTCGACATCGAACGACCGCGCGACCTCGCGCGCCACCACCATGACCATCGCCCTCGTGGCGCTGGCCGCCCTGCCGGGCAGCGCCACGGTGCTCGCGCAGGAGTTCCCCTCGAAACCACTGCGCTTCCTCGTGCCGTTCCCGCCGGGCGGCACGGGCGACACCGTCGGCCGCGTGATCGCACAGCCGCTGTCGAAAGCGCTGGCGCAGCAGGTTGTGGTCGAGAACCGCACCGGCGCGAACACGGTGATCGCGACCGAACTGCTCATGCGCGCGCCGGCCGACGGCCACACTTTCAACGTGATCGCCACCAGCTTCACGGTGAACCCGGCCGCATACTCGAAACTGCCCTACGACTCCGCAAAGGATTTCGCTGGCATCACCCGGCTGGTCCACAACCCGCTGATCATCTGCACGAACCCGGCCCTGCCGGTGAAGACGGTGAAGGATCTGGTATCGCTGGCGCAGAAGCGGCCCGACGAGCTCACCTGGGGCGTGTCGAGCGCGCTGGGCGGCGGCCGGATCGCCGGCGAACTGTTCGCGCAGACGGCGAAGATCCGCATGACCAACGTCGCCTACGGCGGTGGCGCCCCCGCCACCTCGTCGGTGCTCGGCGGCCATACCAGCATGCTGATCGGCAACGTGCTCGACTGCTCCCCCTACGTGGCTTCCGGGCGGATGCGCCCGATCGCCGTCACCTCGCTGAAGCGCTCCGACACGGTGCCACAGGTGCCGACCATCGCCGAGTCGGGCTACCCGGGCTTCGATACGACCAACTGGTTCGGTGCGGTGACGCGCGCGGGCGTGCCCAGGCCGATCGTCGACCGGCTGAACGCGGAGATGCTGCGCGCGCTCAAGCTGCCGGAAGTCATCGAGACGTTCGCCAAGCTCGGCCTCACCACCGGCGGCATGTCGCCGACGGAATTCGACGGCTTCCTGCGCGTGGAGACCGAGCGCGCCGGCAAGATCGTGCGGGCGCTGGGGTTGAAGGCAGACTGACCGCCGCTGCCGTCGCCTGCACCGCTCACGCAGGCGACGGCGACTACGGCAGGCGGTCCTCCGCACCCTCGCCGGCCGTCCCGCCCGACAGTTCGCGGTAGACATGCCAGCTCGCATGGCCGATCACCGGCACGATCAGCGCGAGCGGCAGGAATCGCCCGAGCATGCCCAGGGCGAGCAGGATGGCGATCGCAGCCGCCCAGCGCAGCATCGTGGCGACGTTGGCGAGCGCCGCCTGAGCGCTCCAGATCATCGCGGATAGCACGTCGACCGGCCGGTCGAGCATCATGGGTAGCGCCACCACGCCGGTGGCGAATACCAGCCATGCGAACGCGCCGCCGACGACGAAGTACACCGCGAAGAACACGAAGCCTTCGGGATCCTGCGCGAGCCCGGCCGCGAGTTCCGACAGGCTGCTCGCCGGCTGGTCGAAGAACAGCGCGACCAGCACCACCGACACCCGCACCCAGGCGGCCAGCAGCAGGGTGAGGATCACGCCGTAGATCGCGACCTGACCACCGTTCGTTCGCCAGGCCGTCAGCGAAGCGAGGAAGGACGCGCCGGTCGGATCGCCGCGGGACCGGTCACGCGACAGCGCGTAAAGCCCGATCGCCAGGAACGGCGCGACCAGCGCGAAGCCGGTGACGAAGGCGAGCATCCATGCGCCATCGCGCATGTAGCGCTCGAGCACGAACGCCATCGCGACGAACGCAAAACCGTAGAACAGGCTGGTCAGCGGCATCGCGGCGAAGTCGCGCAGGCCCAGCCAGAGCCAGCGGCGAACCGGCCGCGGCGCGGCGACTGCCGCCGGGGGTGGCGTCGACGGCCCGTCCGAGGCGTCGATGCGAGGGGCAAGCCCGCTGCCCGGGTCGACCGGCTGGCCGCCGGCGGGCGGTCCGAGCCGGCCGGTCTCAGCCATGGCCGAGCACGTACTCCGCACCGGCGTTCGCGCACACCTTGCGCACGAGTTCGTCGAGCATCTCCGGCACCGGCACGCCGTCGCGCAGGCGTTGCTCGCGCTCCCGGTACTCCGGATCGCCAGGTACCAGCACCGGCTGGTCCGGATCTGCCGGCTTCACCTGGCGCAGGTAGTCGAGCATCTCGTCGAGGTCGTGCTCGAACTCGCCCTCCTCACGGAACAGCTTCGGATCGAAGGCCATGAAGAAGTGGCCGATGTTGTCCGGCGCAGCCGGGTCCTCGCGCTGGAGCCTGAGCGGCTGGAACGCAGCGCCCGACAGCGTTGCCGAGAGCATGTTCACCACCGCGGCGAGCCCGTAGCCCTTGTGGCTGCCCAGTTCTCGCGTGCCGCCCAGCGGCGTGATGTTCTTCAGCTTGAACGCGCGGGCGGCATCGGTGAGCGGCTGTCCCTGCTCGTCGACCGCCCAGCCGGCTGGCAACGGCTTGTGGTTGAGCCACTTGAGCTTGAGCTTGCCCACCGCCACCGTGGTGGTCGCCATGTCGAGGTTGAACGGCGGATTGCGCTTCGCCGGCGCCGCCACCGAGATCGGGTTGGTACCGAACACCGGCTCGGCACCGAAGGTGGGCACCATCGCCAGCCCGCGCGAGGAGGTCATCGACACGCCGATCAGCCCTTCTCGCGCGGCCATGTCGGTGTAGTACCCGGCCGCGCCGTAGTGCCCGGAACGACGTACGGTGACCATCGCCATGCCGATCGCCTTCGCCTTGGCGATCGCCATCGACATGCCCATGTGTCCGGGCACGTGACCCAGCCCGTTGTCGGCGTCGAGCAATGCGGACACCGGCGTCTCGCGCACCACGCGTATGTCCGGCTTCATGTTCAGCTTGGTGGCGAGCTGTTCCTCGTAAACCGGCAGCATCGACAGTCCGTGCGAGTCGATCCCGCGCAGGTCGGTCTCGGTCAGGATGTCGGCAGTGATGTTCGCGTGGTCCTCGCTCTGGCCCCACGCGCGCAGGATGTTGAAGCTCTGTCGGCGGATTCGATCGGCCGGGATGAACAGCATCTGGTCCCCTCCTGTTGGCGTCGCCGGACTGCGCCGGCGTTCATCGATGCGCCCCGGGCACCGCCTGGGGCTTGGTTATCTGCGGATGCTATCAGCGCGCTACCAGCCCAGCGCGTAGGCCGGACGGCGCGGATCCGCGCCGCCGCTGAGCACGCCGGTGACCGGGTCGACGACGATCGCGCACGGCGCGCCGGCGAGCCAGGTGTAGTCGTCCCACCAGAACGTACGGTGGCCGAGCGCTTCGAGGTCGGAGGCGACCGTACGGTCGATCCGCCCCTCCAGCGCGAGCTGGCCGGGGAAGTACGCATGCGGCTCGAACGATCCCGGGAAGCTGTAGGTGGAGAAGCGTGGCGCCTCGATCGCCGCCTGCGGGTCCATGCCGAACAGCACCACGTTGAGGAACACCTGCACCATGGCCTGGCACTGCACGTCGCCGCCGGGCGTGCCGAGCGTCATGAACACCTTGCCGTCCTTGAGCGCGAGCGACGGGTTCGGCGTGAGGCGCGGCCGAACGCCAGGTGCCACCGAGGAGCGGTAGCGCGGGTCGGCCCAGGACTGAGTGCCGCGACCGGAGCAGACGATGCCGATGCCTGGCACCAGCGGCGAGTTGTTCGAACCGTCGGACGGGGTCACCGAGAACGCGTTGCCATGGCGGTCGATCACGCAGGCGTATGACGTGTCGCCCATCGGCGTCTTGTCCGCCGGCTCGGGGACCGGGATCGGCGCGAGGCGTGCATCGCCCTGGTTGCGCGGATCGCCCGGGGGCGGCATCTCAGGCCACGCCCGGTCGGCATGTATCAGCGCCGCCCGCTGGTCGGCATAGGCCTGCGACATCAGGTGGTCGATCGGCACGTCGACGAAGCGCGGGTCGCCGAAGAAGTGGTGCCGGTCGGAGAACGCGAGCTTGAGCGCCTCGGTCAGCACGTGGATGTAGCGGGTCGAGTTGTGGCCGTACGACTTCAGGTCGTGGCCCTTGAGCAGGTTCAGCGTCATCGGAACAACGGGGCCCTGGCACCAGGCACCGCAGGCATGCATCTCGATGCCGGCGAAGGTGGTCGACACCGTCGGCTCCAGGCGCACGCGGAACTCCGCGAGGTCTTCCGCGGTCATCAGCCCGCCGCTCTCGGCGTGGAACTTCACGATCGCGCGCGCGATGTCGCCCTTGTAGAACGCATCGCGTGCCGCCTGCAGCCCGGCGCGGCGCGGATCCGGGCCGCCACGGGCCGCGCTGGCGCGCTCCTCGTCGGCCATGTACTGCAGCGTGCGCGCGAGGTCGGGCTGGCGCCACACCTCGCCCGGCTCCGGCGCGCGGCCGTTCGGGAAGAACACCGGGTAGCTGGTCGGGTAGCGCCGGTAGGAGTCCTCGTTCTCCTTCAGGAACTCGGACATCAGCGCATGCAGCGGGAAGCCGTCGCGCGCCAGGCGGATCGACGCCGCCGCCACCTCGCCGAAGCTCATCGTTCCGTGCAGTTCGAGCGCGGTGAGCCAGGCATCCGGCGCGGCCGGCACGATCGAGCGGATCGAGGTGGCCGGGATCTTGCCGCCGTGGTGCTTCATGAAGTAATCGGGCGTGATGCGGCGTGGCCACACGCCCAGTCCGTCGATCGACACCAGCTTGCCGGTGTCGGCCTTGAAGATGATGATCGGCGCGACGCCACCGAAGCTCACCTTGTCGGGCTGGGTGACGCCGATCGCGATGCCGGCGGCGACACCGGCGTCGATCGCGTTGCCGCCCGCCTCGAGCACCTGGAACGCCGCGTGCGAGGCCAGGTAATGGCCGGCAGAGACCATGTGGCGGGTACCCATGATCGGGGGGCGCATTGACGGCATTACGATTCTCCAGCAGTAACGGGAACTGCGGGAATCTACTCCGAGCGGCGCGGAGCCGCCAGCGAGCGGGCGAAGGCCGACACCGCCGCAAGAACCAGCAGGTCGAGCAGCGCGTAGAAGGCCCCGGCGGCAAACGGTGGATTGGCCGAGACGACACCGAGGCCGGGCACCAGCGGCCGCCAGGTCCAGTTGCCGAGCGCCGTGCCGTACAGCTCCATCGCCAGCGCCAGCGCGAACATCACCGAATACAGGGCGCGGTCGCGACCGAACGCGAGGCACAGCGCGAACAACAGGAACAGCAGCGCGCCGAGCCGGTCGATGTCGGCCAGCCAGGCAACCCCGGCCCAGGCCGTCGCCGGCACCAGCACCAGCAACACGGTCAGGCGTACCGGCAGCCGGGCCGCCACGAGCACGCCGAGCGTCATCAGCAGCGCATGCCCGGGAGGCACGAACAGCGGCAGGTTGCCGAACTGGTAATCGTAGAGGCCCCACGCGAGCGCGAGCACCGCCTCGCCGGACCCGGCGATCACCGTGCACAGCACCAGCGACCGGCGCTCGGCGCGGCCACCGGCCCGGTACAGCCACGCCCAGACCGTGCAGGCCCAGGCGGTGGCCAGGTACTGGCCGGTCCAGCCGAACGCGCTGTCCAGCGCGAGGCCGCCGAGGATGACCGCGATGATGTGCGGCACCGCAAGGCGCGGTGGGTCTCGCCAGAGCTGAGCGCTCGCGGGCGCAGGTCGTTTCGCGGCGGCGGACGGCGTCGGCAGGGCGTCCTGCGTCCGTATGGCGCCGGTGTGGCTGGAAGGCATGGCCGACGTTAGCACGCGATCGCAGGCTCGGCCCGTCACCGGGGCTTCACGCAGCGCGCCGCGACCGGTGCTACTTTCGGACGGTCGGCTTGCGTAGCCTTTACCCCGCACACGGCCCACCTTGGAACATCGGACTTCCCGCTTCGCCCGGAACGCGGTGGCCACCCATGGCGGTGGGCATCAGGCATGGCCTGCGCCAGCGCGGAAGCGCCGTTACGAGGTCGTGCTGGTGGGCGGTGGCCACGCACTGGCCGCGGCGTATTACCTGGCCAAGGAACACGGGGTAACCGAGGTCGCGGTCCTGATACCCGGTGCGATCGGCGAAGGCGCCGCGCACGAAGCCCCGGTCACGCGGGTCGCGGACGGTTCCGTGGCAGGTGCCCGCTTCCATGCCCGTTCGCTACGGCTGTGGGAGGCCCTGCCTGGCCAGCTCGGCATCGACCTGGCGCCGAGACACAGCGACGTGCTCCATCTCGCGCACACCCGCGAAGGAGTCGACGCACTGCTGCGCTACGGCAACGCACTGCGGCTCGAGGGCCTGGACGCGAGGAGGCTCGACCGCGCCGGCGTGGCGGCGCGGGTGCCGATGATCGACCTCTCGCCCTCGGCGCGCATCCCGGTGCTGGGCGGGGTGTTCGTGCCGAGGACCTTCGCATGCAGCCCGGCGACGGTCGCCTTTGGCTATGCACGCGCCGCCACGGCGCTGGGGGTGGCCGTCTTCGAACGGTGCACGGTCACCGGGCTGCCGCGCGAAGGCAATCGCGTGGCCGGCGTCGAGACCGATGGAGGCATCATCACCGCCGGCAAGGTCGGCCTCGCGCCCGACGCGCAAGGGGCGGCGCTGGCGGCCATGGCCGGGCTGCGACTGCCGGTCGAACCGCACCTGCTTCAGACAATGCTCTGCGAGCCGGCGACGCCGCTGCCCGAAAGCGTGGTCACATCGGGCATCGACCGGATCCGCGTCAACCCGTGCGACGAGGGCCTTCGCATCGATGCCGACCTGGGCCGATGCGCGCCTGGTGCGCGGAGCGCCAGCCTGCCGGCGATCGAACGGATGGCCGACGTCGTGGTGTCGCTGCTGCCGCCACTGGTGCGGGCGCGACTGCTGCGCCTGGAGGCATCGGTCGCCGACACGGCCACCGACGGCCGCCCGATCGTCTCCGCCACCCCGCTCGATAATGTCTACGTGGACTGCGGCTGGGGCCAGGCCGGCTTCGGCGCCACGCCGGCCGCCGGCTGGTGCCTGGCGCACACCATCGCGCTGGACCGACCGCATGCGCTGAACGCACCGTTCACGCTCGACCGTGGCGGCCCGGCTGCGGGACCGGGCGTTTCAGCGGCCGGCACCGCCACGAAGTCGACCGCATGAGGAATCCATGGCGCACGCGCGCGCTGCCACGCACCGACGCGGGCGGCTGCATCGATCGCGACCGCCCGATCGCCTTCACCTTCGACGGCTGCCACCACGAGGGCTTTGCAGGAGACACGCTGGCATCGGCACTGCTCGCCAACGGCGTGCGGCAGGTCGGACGTAGCGCGCGCTGGCGCCGCCGGCGGGGCATCGTCACCGCCAGCGCCGCGGAGCCGAATGCCTGGATCAGACTGGCCGGCAGCGCGCAAGCCGGCGCAGGTCAGCCGGCGACGCAGGTGCCACTGCACGACGGCCTCGTCGCGCACAGCCTGGCGGCACCATCTTCGATCGGCTCGGATGCACGGATGCTCGCCGATCGGCTGTGCCGCGCCCTGCCCCCCGCGATCGCGGGCGCGGCAGCGCGACTGCTGCGCCGGGTATACCGCCAGGACGACGTGCCCACCGACGCCCTGGCCGATCGCGGTCTGCATCGGCATGCTCACTGTGACGTGCTGGTCTGCGGCGGCGGCCCGGCCGGGCTCGCCGCCGCGCTTGCCGCCGCGCGCGGGGGCGCACGCGTAGTCCTCGCCGACGATGACATCGAACCCGGCGGCTTCCTGCTCGGGGACACTGCGCTGATCAACCGCAACGATGCGAAACGCTGGGTGCAGGAGGTGCTGGCGGAACTGCGCTCGACACCGGGCGTACGGTTACTGGTGCGCAGCAGGGTAGTGGCCCTCTGGGATGACGGCGTGGCGGGCATCGTCGAACAGGTTGGCGGCGGGGCGCCACCGGCACAGGTGCCACGTCAACGGCTGTGGAAGGTGCACGCGCGGGAGACGATCCTCGCCACCGGCGCGGTCGAACGCATGATCGCGTTCGGCAACAACGACCTGCCCGGGGTGATGCTCGCCGGCGCCGCACGTACCTACCTCAACCGACAGGGTGTCGTGGCGGGTCGGCGAGCGGTGGTTTTCACCACCGGCGACTCGGCATGGCATGCAGCGCTCGACCTGCACCGCGCCGGGGTCGAGGTGGTGGCGATCGTCGATGCACGCGCGCAACCGGCCGGCGACGCGGTGGAGGCCGCGGTCGCGGCCGGCATCGAGGTACACCGCGGGCAGGGCGTGCTGCGCGCGCTCGGACGCACCGGCATTCGTGGCGCGCTGGTGGCGCCGGTGGATGTGCGCGGACAGGCGGCCAGCGATGTACGTGGCCACGCATTCGCACTGCGCTGCGACCTGCTGCTGGTGTCAGGCGGCTGGAGCCCGACGGTGCACCTGTGGGTACAGGCAGGCGGCCGGCTCCGCCCGGACGACGCATCGGGCGCATCCGTGCCGGACGCCACCGCCGGAGCGCCACCACGGCTTCGCTGCATCGGCGCAGCCGCCGGTTCGTTCGCACTTGCCGACTGCGTCGTGCAGGGGTTCGCCGCCGGCCGTGCCGCCGCGAACGACGCCGGCCTCGGCCGCAGCCCGACAACGTTCCCGCCGCTGATCGAGCGCGAGGCCGGCTGCCCGCCGGTGCCGATCGAAGCGATCGACTACCCGGGCGCGCATCGCTGGAAGCGCTTCGTCGACCTGCGGGCCGACCTGACCGTCGAGGACCTCGAGTGCGCCGACGAGCCGGCAACAGCGGCGCCACCGCCCCAGCCACCCTTCCGCCCACCATCCTCAGCGTTGGCCCTGGGCACGCTCGCAGGGCCAGGCCCGTGGCCGACCCTCGACCCTGTGCGACGCACCGCGATCGACGACTGGCACGTTGCCAATGGTGCCGTGTCCACGATCGACGGTGCGTGGCGACGGCCGCGCTTCTACCCGCAACGCGGCGAAGCGGACGCCGATGCGGTGGCGCGCGAGGTGCGCGCCGTGCGCCGGGCTGCCGCCCTTGCCGATGTCGGCATGCACGGGCGCATCGACGTGCAGGGGCGTGACGCGGGCGCTTTCCTGCAGCGCGCGCTCGGTCGAGACGACATCGCCGCACTCGCGGTCGGTCACTGCCTGCGCGGTACGCTGATCGTCGAGGAGGTCCGGTCGCCGGACGACGCCATCGTCGCACGGCTGGGCGAGCGGCACTATCTGCTGGCGGCCACGACCGCGGGGGCAGGCCCGGTACTCGCGCGGCTCCGGTCGCTGCTGCATGCCGAGGTGCCGACGCTGGAAGTCTGCCTCACCGCGATGAACGACGCGCAAACGGCGATCGTGCTGGCGGGCCCACGCGCGGGCGCGGTGCTGCACGCGGCGACCGGCGGGGTCCTGTCCGGGACCGCATTGCCACCGATGGCCTGGCGTGACTGCACGATCGCCGGGATACCGGCCCGGGTGTTCCGTACCGACGTACTGGGCGGGGACTGCTGCGAAGTGCACCTGCCTGCCGGATACGGCCGCGCCGCCTGGGAAGCATTGCTGGCAGCCGGGCGCCCGCTGGGCCTGGTGCCGATCGGCATCGAAGCGATCGAGGTGCTACGCATCGAGGAGGGTCGATCGTCCCCTGGCATCGTCGCGTGCGACCACGCATCGCGGGTCGGCCTGATACCGGTGGCCCCGCACGACACGATCCCCCGCGGCGCGATGCTGGTGAACGACGCACGACCGCTGCCGCGCTGCGAGGTCGAGGGCGCAGTGCTGTCCACCGGCATCAGCCCGACGATCGGTTGCTCGATCGCGCTCGCACGGCTCGCGGGCGGTGCGTCGCGGCGAGGCGAGCGGCTGTGGGCACTGTCGCCGCTGACCGACGAAGGCGTACGGGTCGAGGTGGTCGCTCCGGTCTTCGTCGACCGCACACCCTCGATCGGTGGCTGGCAGGACGTGCGCGCGGCGGCGGTCGAGGCTTCGGCCCCGCGCAAGGCAGAGCGCATCGATGCGGCATCCCGCTGGCCAGAGTCGACGATCGATTCGCCGTTCACTGCAGTGCTCACGGCTCATGCCGCGGCGCAGGGCGACGCGGTCGTCGGCGGCGACGGGCGCACCGCCGGCGTGGTCCTGGCGCCGGTGGACGGGCGCACGCTGATGGCACTGTGCTGGCCGCCCGGCGCATCGTTGGCTCCGATCGAGCATGCACTCGGCCTGCGGCTGCCGCAGGTCGCCCCGGCCGGCACAAGCACCTCAGACGGTACGCTGCACGTGCTGTGCTCCGAGCCTGGCGAAGTGCGGATCAGCCTCGACGCCGCGCGACGGCCGGCGATCCAGGCAGCGCTGCGTGACGCCGCGCTCGCCACCGGCGGCACGCTGCTCGACATCGGCGACGGTGTGGCCATCCTGAACCTGTCGGGTCCGGCTGCAGCCGACGTGCTGGCCCAGTGCTGCGCACTGGATCTCGACGGGTCGATGTTCCCGCCCGGTGCCTGCACGCGGACGGTCGTGTCGCGGATGCCGGTGCTCCTGCATCGGCTGCCGCGCAGCGCTGGCTACGAACTCCACGTCGATCGCAGCCTCGCGCATGCACTCTGGGAGGCCGTGGCGGCTGCGGCAGCGGAGCCGGGCTATCGCGTCGCGTCGCCGGCCTCGGCGGCACCGGCAGTCATGGCCTGATATGCGCGGCAGGCAAAAGGCAAGACCTGACCCCGATCACGCGTGACCCCGATCACGATCAACGATCAATCGATCCGGCGGCGGATTTCCCTGATCACCGCACCGTTGTCCAGTTCGGACTCGCCGGCGTCGATGCAGCCCTGCATCAGCCCGGCATAGGTCTCGCCGAGCGGCAGCCGCTGGCCGAGGCGCTTCGCCTGTTCGAGCATCAGCGCGAAGTCCTTCGACGACTGGGCGATCTTGCCGTGCGGGGTGAAGTCGGCGGCGATCATCTTGGCTCCCTTCACATCCATGATCTGCGAGTAGGCGGCGGAGTCGCGCGCGACCGCAAGGAAGGCGGTGGGGTTCAGGCCCATGCGTTCGGCGAACACCAGGCCTTCGGCAAGCGCCGCGCGGTTCACGCCGAGCATCAGGTTGATCGCGAGCTTGGCGTGGCCGCCGTTGCCCGGCTGGCCGACGCGGTGGCGCCTGGGCACCAGCGCCTGCAGCACCGGCTCGATGCGCGCGACGGCCTCGTCGCTGCCGGCCACCAGCCCCAGGCCGTCGCCCTTCACGAACTGCTGGCTGGTCCCGGAGACCGGGACCTCGACGAACGCAATGCGGTCGACCGGCAGGCGTGCGGCCAGGGCCGCGATCGCGTCGGGGTCGCAGGTGCTGATGCAGGCCACCGACAGCGGCGGGCGTTCGCGCTCGGCGCCGATGTCGCGCGAAGCGGCCAGTCCGCCCGGACCTTCGAGCACTTCCTCGACCTGCGCGGTATTGAACACGGCGACCACGCAGCCATCGCACTGCGCGGCAATGTCGGCCACCGAACGGGCACGCTGGTCAGCTGGCAGGCCGAGCCGATCGGCGGCGGCCGGGTCCACGTCGTACCCCAACACACGGAAGCCGGCGGTAGTGAGCCGGGCTGCCGCAGCCGAACCCATCAGTCCCAGCCCGATCACGCCGATCGTGCTGCCTGCTTCGATGCTGTCCTGGATGCGTTGCATGTCGGTCTCGACCGCCGCGGCGGCATGGCTGGGGAGCGCGGATTATAGGCGTTGCCGCTGAGGGGCCGATTGGCTAGCATCGCCAGCCACCAGAGGAGCCGACCGCCATGACGACGAAGACGAACACTCCGGGCCGCACCTGCGGCACCCTGCTCGCCGCCACGCTTGCCACGCTGCCATTGGCCGCCGAGGTACAGGCGCAGGCGTGGCCGTCGCGTCCGATCAGCATGATCGTCCCGGTGCAGGCCGGCAGCGGGGCGGACGCGATCCTGCGCATCGTCGCCCAGCGCATGAGCGACAACCTGAAGCAGCCGATCGTGCTCGAGAACCTCCCCGGAGCGGCCGGGGTGATCGGCGCCGAGCGCGCGGCGCGGGCGCCTGCCGACGGCTACACGATCTTCGGTGCCAACGACGGCACGCTCAACATGACGCCGCACCTGCGCAAGAAGGTGAACTACGACACGCTCGAGAGCTTCGAGCCGGTAAGCCTGCTCGCCAACATCACCTGGGTGCTGATCGCCAACCCCAGCCTGCCGGTGAAGTCGGTGAAGGACCTGATCGCGCTGGCGAAGTCGAACCCGGGCAAGCTGGACTACGCCTCCGGCGGCGTGGGCAGCCCGCAGCACATCGCGATGGAGCTCTTCTCGACCCAGGCCGGAGTGAAGCTCAACCACGTGCCCTACAAGGGCGCCACCCAGGCCGCCTCGGACGTGGTCAGCGGCCACGTGCCGGTGATGTTCACCGCGCTGTCGATCGTGCTGTCGCAGATCCAGGCCGGCAAGGTGCGCGCGCTGGCCGTGGGCGGGTCGAAGCGCTTCCCGCAGGTGCCCAACGTGCCGACGGTGTCCGAATCCGGCCTGCCCGGCTTCGAATTCGTGACCTGGGCCGGCCTCTACATGCCACGCGGCACGCCGAAGGCGGTGATCGACCGACTGCACGCCGAGGCAGCGAAGGCGATGGCCGATGCCGACATCCGCGAGAAGCTGACCGCCCTCGGGCTGGAGCCGGTCGGCTCCACGCCGGAGGAACTGCGCCGCGCCACGCGCCAGGGCTTCGAGCGGATGGGCAAGACCATCCGCGCAGCGGGCATCCAGCCGGAGTGATCAGCCCGGCCGGGCCGCTGCCGTCCGGCGGCGCCTGGCCGGTCGTGGTTTCGCCGCACCTGCTGGCGCCCCGGCCGGGCGCGA
>CANHBC010000080.1 GCA_947458835.1 Betaproteobacteria bacterium
CTTCCGACCCGTCCGCGGGTCCCATCGAGGCACCGCTGCGACATGGCTGATTCCCTGAGTGGCAAGACCGTACTGATCACCGGCGGTACGGGTTCGTTCGGCCGTGCCGTGCTCGACCGGCTGCGCCGGATGAAGGTCGGTCAGGTCCGGATCTTCAGCCGCGACGAACTCAAGCAGGAACTGATGCGGGTCGAACTGGCCGACCCGTCGATCCAGTTCATCATCGGCGACGTGCGCAGCCGCGACAGCGTCGATGCCGCGATGCGCGGCGCCGACTACGTGTTCCATGCCGCCGCGCTCAAGCAGGTGCCCTCCTGCGAGTTCTTCCCGATGCAGGCGGTCTACACCAACATCATCGGCAGCCACAACGTGGTCGAGTCGGCAGTGGCCAACGGCGTGAAGAAGGTGGTCTGTCTGTCGACCGACAAGGCGGTGCAGCCGATCAACGCGATGGGCATGACCAAGGCGCTGATGGAGAAGGTCGCGCAGTCGGCCGCCCGCGAGAGCCTGGCCGCCGGCACCGGCAGCACGCGCGGCCGCTGCACCGTCGCCGCGGTGCGCTACGGCAACGTGATGTACTCGCGCGGATCGGTGATCCCGCTGTTCATCTCGCAGATGCGCGCCGGCAAGCCGATCACGATCACCGAAGGCTCGATGACGCGTTTCCTGCTGCCGCTGTCGGGCGCGATCGACCTGATCCTCTTCGCGTTCGGCAATGCGCGTCCGGGGGACATCTTCATCAAGAAGTCGCCGGCCTGCACGGTCGAGGTGCTGGCCGCCGCGCTGGGCGAGCTGTTCGGCATCGAGCCGGCCATCCAGCACATCGGCATGCGCCACGGGGAGAAGCTCTACGAGACCCTGGCCAGCCGCGAGGAACTGCGGCGTGCGCAGGACATGGGCGACTACTGGCGCGTGACGATGGACGGCCGGGGCCTCGACTACGCGAAATACTTCACCGAGGGCGACACGAAAGAGGCACTGCTCGACGACTACACGTCGCACAACACCGAGCGGCTCGACGTCGCACAGGTGAAGGCGCTGCTGCTCACGCTGCCCGAGGTACAGGCCGAACTGGCGGCCGGTGCGATGCCGCAGCCGGCACGCCCGGCCACGCGATCGAAGCCTGTCGCCAGCCCGCGCCGGAAGACGGCGGGCAAGCCGCGCGGACGCCCGCGCAAGTCGCCGGCGTGAACGTCACCGCCGGCGACGCACCGCAGGTCGCGATCACTGGCGCGGCCGGCTTCCTCGGCTGGCACCTGCGCTGTGCGCTGCGCATGCGCGGTTGGCCGGCGCCTGTGCTGGTTGACCGGTCCGTGTTCGAGGACCCGCATCGGCTGCGAGAAGCCTTGGCCGGCGTCGAGGTAATAGCGCACCTCGCGGGCGTGAATCGTGGCCCGGAGGCCGAGGTCGTGGCCGCCAACCCGCGGCTGGCACAAACACTGGTCGATGCGCTGGCGGCCACCGCGCACACCCGGCAGCGCCTGCACCTGCTGTTCTCCGACTCGACCCATGGCCGTGACGCGGGCGGCGCCGCGCAGGCGCCGTCCACGCCGTATGGGCGGTCCAAAGCGGACGCCGGCGCGATCCTGGGCGAGTGGGCGGCGCGCGCCGGTGCGCGCTATACCGACATCCGCTTCCCCCACCTGTTCGGTGAGCACGGGCGGCCGTTCTACAACTCCGCGGTGGCGACCTTCTGTCACCAACTCGCCACTGGCGGCACGCCGCAGGTCACCGTCGACGGCGAGGTCGAACTGCTGCATGCGCAGTCAGCCTGCGACCTGATCCTAGACGCGGTCGAGGCGGGTACCGGCGGCGTGCTGTCCCCGGCCGGGCGACGCATGCGCGTGAGCGAGGCACTCGCCCGGCTGCAGGCGATGCATGCCACCTACGCCGACGGCACGCTGCCTCGCTTCGATGACCCGCTCGACCTCGACCTGTTCAACACGCTGCGTTCATTCCGGTTCCCGCTGCACTACCCGGGCCGGATCGAACTGCGCAGCGACGCACGCGGCCACCTGTTCGAGGCGGTGAAGACGGTGCACGGCGGCCAGTGCTTCGCCTCATCGACCCGCCCGGGCGTGTTGCGCGGCAGCCACTTCCACCGGCGCAAGATCGAACGCTTCCTGGTCGCCTCCGGCGAGGCGACCATCCGTGTGCGCCGCCTGTTCACCGACGAGGTCCACGCGTTCGACGTGCGCGGCGACGTGCCGGTCTTCATCGACATGCCGACCCTGCACACGCACGACATCCGCAACACCGGCCAGGGCGAACTGTTCACCCTGTTCTGGTCGCACGAGATCTTCGATCCCGCGGCCCCCGACACCTATCCCGAGGCGGTCTGATGAAGAAACTGAAGGTGATGGCCATCGTGGGCACTCGGCCGGAGCTGATACGGCTCTCGCGCGTGCTGGCGCGGCTCGACCAGGCGACCGAACTGGTGCTGGTGCACACCGGGCAGAACTACGACTACGCACTGAACGACGTGTTCTTCGAGGAACTGGGCATCCGCCGACCCGACCACTTCCTCGCGGCAGCCAGCCCCGGCTCCAGCGCGATGGACACCATCGGTCAGACCCTGATCAGGGTGGACCCGGTGCTCGAGGCCGAGCAGCCGGACGCGGTACTGATCCTCGGCGACACCAACAGCGCGCTGTCGGCGATCGCCTGCAAGCGGCGCAAGATACCGGTCTTCCACATGGAGGCCGGCAACCGCTGCTTCGACGAGCGCGTGCCGGAGGAACTGAACCGGCGCATCGTCGACCACATCTCCGACGTGAACCTGCCCTACAGCGACATCGCGCGCGAATACCTGCTGCGCGAGGGGCTGCCGCCGGACCGCGTGATCCGGACCGGCAGTCCGATGCACGAAGTGCTGCACCACTACCTGCCGCGCATCGAGGCCTCGGACGTGCTGACGCGGCTGGAGTTGCGCCCGCGCGAGTACTTCGTGGTCAGCCTGCATCGCGAGGAGAACGTCGACCCGCCGCAGTCGCTGGAGCGCATCGCGGCGCTGCTCGACGCACTGGCGAGGAAGTTCCGGCAGCGGATCATCTTCAGCACCCATCCGCGCACCCGCAACCGGCTCGCCGAGCGTGCCGCCACGCTCGACCCGCTGGTGGAACTGCACGTGCCGTTCGGCTTCATCGACTACGTGCAGCTGCAGCGCCATGCGCACGCGGTGCTCTCCGACAGCGGCACGATCAGCGAGGAGTCGTCGATCCTCGACTTCCCGGCGCTCAACCTGCGCGAGGCCCATGAACGGCCGGAGGCGATGGAGGAAGCGGCGGTGATGATGGTCGGCCTCGACACCGACCGCGTGCTCCAGGGGCTGAAGGTGCTGGAGACCCAGTCGCGCGGCGAGCCGGCCGGCAGCCCGGCACGCACGCTGGCGCCGGTGGCCGACTACCACCGCCCGGCGGTGTCCGAGAAGGTGCTGCGCATCATCCTCGGCTACACCGGGTACGTGAACCGGGTGGTCTGGCGCAAGGCATGAGCTGGACCGGGCCGCTGCTGGCGCTGCTGGCGTCGGCAGCCACGCTGGCCTGGCTGCTCGGCCCCGGGCGCGCCCGGCTGCCGATGGACCGCCCGAACGAACGCTCGCTGCACCAGGTCCCGGTGCCGCGCAGCGGCGGGCTCGCAGTGGTGGCGGGCGTGCTCGTCGCCTGCCTGCCCGGCTGGCCGACACATGCCGCGCTCGCAGCAGTCGTGCTGGTACTGGCCGCGCTGTCGTTCGCGGACGACTGGCGCGGCATGCCGATCGCGCTGCGCTTCGGCGTGCATGCCGCCTGCGCCGCCGCGTTCACCGGCTTCGCGCTGCCGGCCCTGCCGCTGCCCGTACAGGTGGCCACCGCCGTCCTGATCGCCTGGGCGATCAACCTGTACAACTTCATGGACGGCTCCGACGGGCTGGCCGGCGGTATGGCAGTGTTCGGCTTCGGGACCTTCGCCGCAGCGTTCGCGATCGCCGGTGACGGCGCGCTGGCCGGGCTGTCGCTGGGCATCGCGCTCGCCTCTGCCGTCTTCCTGAAGGCCAACTTCCATCCGGCCCGCATCTTCCTCGGCGACGTCGGGTCGGTGCCGCTGGGCTTCCTCGCCGGTGCGCTGGGTACAGCCGGCGTCGCAGCCGGCCACTTTCCGGCGTGGTTCCCGTTCGTGGTGTTCGCCCCGTTCTTCGTCGATGCGACCGTCACCCTGCTGCGCCGCATGCTGCGCGGCGAGCGCTTCTGGCAGGCGCACCGCGAGCACTACTACCAGCGGCTGGTGCGGATGGGGTGGGGGCACCGGAGGACCGCACTGGTGGAGTACGCCGTCATGGCCGGTGGCGGTATCGTGGCGCTCCTCGCGCTCGGACTGGGGCCGCGGGCGCAGGTTGCACTGCTCGTCTCATGGGCGGCCCTGCTGGCGATGGCGATGGCCGCGGTGGACCGGCGCTGGCGGCACCACCTGGCGGCCGGCATGTCCCCGCCGTAGTATCATGCCGGGCCATGTCCGTTCAGCCCGGCAGCCCTCCCGATCCCTGCATCAGCGGGCCAGGCCTTCGCGGCAGCGGCTCCTGCTGATGCACGCCGGCGTTCGTCTTCGGACCACGCTCGCCTTTGCGCACGATGTGGTCGCTGCCAGCGCAGCCTGGTGTGCCGCGTTCTGGCTGCGCTTCAACCTCGAGGTGCCAGAGCCACACTTCGGCGCGATGCTGGCCTCGCTCGCCTGGGTGGTACCGCTGCAGGCGGCGGTGTTCTGGATCTTCGGCCTCTACCGCGGCATCTGGCGCTATGCGAGCGTGGCCGACGTGCAGCGCATCGCCATCGCGGTGCTGGTGTCCGCGATGGCGGTGGCGATGGTCCTGACCCTGCTCGGCGGCCCGACCGGCGTGCCGCGGTCGGTGCTGATCCTCGACCCGCTGCTGCTGGCGATGGCGATGGGCGGCAGCCGCATGCTCTACCGGATGTGGCGCGAGCGGCGCCGTGCAGGTACCGGCGCCGCCCGCTCGGTCTACGTGCTGGGGGCCGGCGACGCGGCTGCCGGCCTGATCAAGGAGTTCGCGCGCAGCGGTGAATGGCGGGTGGCGGCGCTGTTCGACGACAACCCCGGCCGGCAGGGCCGTTCGATCCACGGCGTGAAGGTGCTCGGCCCGCTTGACCGGGTGGGCGAGGCGCTGGCCTCGGCGCCGGCCACGCATGCGATCATCGCCATGCCCTCGGCCAGCCATGGCGACCGCAAGCGTGCCGCCGACCTGGCCGCCGCCGCCGGCCTGCAGGTGCTGACCGTGCCCTCGTTCGACGACCTGGTGAGCGGCAAGGTCACGGTATCGCAGATCCGCGCGGTGGAACTCGACGACCTGCTCGGCCGAGACCCGGTGGTGCTCGACGGCGACGGGCTGAAGGGCTGGATCGCCGACCGGGTGGTGATGGTGACCGGCGCGGGCGGTTCGATCGGATCGGAACTCTGCCGGCAGCTGGCACGCTTCCGTCCGCGGCTGCTGGTGATGGTGGAGTCCTCCGAGTTCGCGCTCTACCAGATCGAGCAGGAGTTCACCGCCGCCACCAGCGCGGTGCCGATCGTGGCGGTGGCCGGCGACGTCCGCTCCCCGGTTCGCATGGCGCAGGTCATGCAGCAACATCGTCCCACCGTGGTGCTGCATGCCGCGGCCTACAAGCACGTGCCGCTGATGGAGACCGGCAACTGCGCCGAGGCTGTGCTGAACAACGTCGGCGGCACGTGGACCGTCGCGCGCGCGGCCATCGACGCCGGGGTGGAGAAGTTCGTGCTGGTCTCCACCGACAAGGCGGTGAACCCGACCAACGTGATGGGCGCGACGAAGCGGCTGGCCGAGGTGGTCTGCGAGCGGCTGCAGGAAACGGCCACCGGCACGCGCTTCGTGATGGTGCGCTTCGGCAACGTGCTGGGCAGCGCGGGCAGCGTGATCCCGCGCTTCCGTTCGCAGATCGAGGCCGGCGGCCCGGTCACGGTCACCCATCCGGAGATCACCCGCTTCTTCATGTCGATCCCGGAGGCGGCACAGCTGGTGCTGCAGGCCGGCCTGATGGGCAAGGGTGGCGAGGTGTTCGTGCTCGACATGGGCGAGCCGGTACGCATCGCCGACCTCGCCCGTTCGATGATCCGGCTGTCGGGCTTCACCGAGGACGAGATCCGTATCGTCTACAGCGGACTGCGCCCAGGAGAGAAGCTCTACGAGGAGCTGCTCGCCGACGACGAGCACACGCTGCCCACGCCGCATCCGAAGCTGCGCATCGCGCAGGCACGGCAGGCGCCGGACGGTTTCCTCGGCCAGCTGGGTAGCTGGCTGCAGACGCTCCAGGCGGGCGCATCCAGTGACATCGAAGTCAAGCAACGGCTGGCGGCCTTCGTGCCGGAGTACGCCCCGCAGGGCGTGCAGCCGGCGCAACCTGAAAGGACTGCAGGTGCCGATATCGCGCGCTGAACTCTTCGCCCGTGCCCTCGAACTGCGTGCGCAGGGGCGTCTCTACGACCTGGGCCATGCCGGCCTGGAAGATGTCTTCCGCGGCAGTGTCGACCGCTTTGTCGAGATCGCGTTCAGGCTGCAGGGACGTACGCGCGTGCTCGATGCCGGCGCGGGCCACGGCATCCTGGTCGCGCTGCTGTCAGCACTGGGCCACCACTGCCATGGCGTGGACCACGAGGACATGCGCACGCGCTATCCGATCGCCTACGGCGTCGACGCGTCCGGGCCTCGCGGAAGTACCCCTGTCGGCTTCGATGTATGCAACATCGAGATCGACGCCCTGCCGTTTGCCGATGCGAGCTTCGACGCGGTGGTCTGCTGCCAGGTACTGGAGCATTTCAGCCACTCGCACCTGCCGGCCGTGCGCGAGATGCATCGCGTACTCGTGCCCGGCGGACTGCTCGAGGTAGACGTTCCAAACGTCGTCTCGTTCCGCAACCGCAGCCGCATGTTGCGCGGCAAGAACATCACCTTCGACTATACCGAGCACTACCTCGACGCGACGCCGATACGCGATCGCGGGCTGTCGTTCTACCCACTGCGCCACAACCGTGAATTCACGCGCAGCGAGCTGGCGCTGCTGCTGTCCAGGGCTGGCTTTCGCGACATCGACGTGCAGTTCCTGAAATCGCGGCGCTGGCGCACTGGGCCGCTGGGCCGCCTGCAGTCTGCAGGGACGGCGCTGAAGGACCTCGTGCCCTCGCTGCGGAAGTCGCTGATCGGATGGGCCACGAAATGACGGACCCCACCGGCACGGCCGGCGGTTCAGGCGTCGCTGCAGCCGGGCCCGCCGCCCGCCTCACTGCCCGAACCGCGTCCCGCATCGACAGCCTGGGCCAGCATGCGCTGGTCGGCCTGGCCTTCTCGATGCCGGTGTCCACCGCGCTGGCGAATGTCTTCCTCGCGCTCACCGTGCTGTGCTGGCTGCTCGGCGGCCATTACCGGTCGAAGCTGCGGACGATGATCGGGCACCCGATCATGCTGCCAGCGCTGCTGTTGTTCGCCTGGTTTGCACTGAGCCTGACCTGGGCCGAGGGCCCGGCATCCGAGCAGGGCGAGTTCTTGCGCAAGTACGGCGACCTCGTGCTGATCGGTGCATTCCTCTGGTTCACGCTCGACCCTCGGGTGCGAACCCGGGCCCTGGGCGCATTCGCAGCGGCGATGCTGCTCACCCTGGCACTCTCCTATGCTGCGGCGGCCGGCCTCCTGCCCGAGATGCGCTGGCTGCGCGCGACCCCCGGCAATGCAGTGGTGTTCAAGCTGCACATCACCCATGGCATCCTGATGGCACTGGCAGCGCTGCTGTTCGGCCTGTATGCCCGCGAGGCCGGGCGACTGGCCGCGCGCGTCGCGTGGACCGTCGCCAGCGGCCTGGCCGTCTTCAACGTGCTGTTCATGGTGCAAGGGCGCAGTGGCTACCTGATGCTCGCCGCGCTCCTGGTGCTGGTGCTGATCGCCCGCTGGCGCTGGCGCGGCATGCTGGCAGCACTGCTGGTGGTGCTGGCCGGATCGGCCGTGGTGTATCAGGCGTCCGCACCGCTCAGGATGCGCGTCGACCTCGCACTGACGCAGTACCAGCAGTGGGACCGGCAGGTCCCGGCCGTGATGGAGAGTTCCATCGGCCTACGACTCGAGTTCATCGACGTTTCGCTGTCGCTGGTCAGGGACCGCCCATGGCTGGGCCATGGAGTCGGCAGCTTTCCTTGGGCCTATCGCGAGAAGGTCGCCGGCAGCGGACGGATTGCGACATCGAACCCGCACAACGAAATGCTGCTGCTCGCCGTCCAGGGGGGACTGCCTGCGGTGGCACTGTTCCTGTTCCTGGTCATCCGCCTGCTCGCCTGCGCGACGAGGCTGCCCAGCGCGCGCGAACGGATGATGGCGGCAGCCCTGACGACCTGGCTTTTCGTCGGCGGCCTGATCAACGCCATGCTCATTGACCACACGGAGAGCCTGGTATTCGCGGTGCTCGCGGCCGTGCTGTTCGCCGGCACCGCACACGCAGGCGGAGGCCGTCGCGGCATGGACCGTGGCCCGGCGGCGCCAGCGGTGCCCACGTGAACCCGCAGCCCGGCTCCGGTATCGACCACGACGTTGCGTCGCCCCCTGCCCTGTCGGTGGTGATCATCGCGCGCAACGAGTCGGCACGCATCGCGCGCTGCCTCGATTCCGTGAACTGGGCAGACGAAGTGATCGTGCTCGACGGCGGCAGCACCGACGACACGGTCGCGGTGGCGCAGGCACACGGAGCGCGGGTCGAGGTCGCGGCCGACTGGCCCGGTTTCGGCGTCCAGAAGAACCGGGCGCTGGCGCTGGCCAGCGGCCGATGGATTCTTTCGCTCGACGCCGACGAGTGGGTCGACCCGTCGCTGGCCGAGGCGATCCGCGCCATCGTTGCGGACCCTGCGTCGGCGCCGGTCTGGCGGATGCCGCGGCGCTCACGCTACTGCGGCCATGTCATGCGCCACTCGGGCTGGTGGCCTGACCATGTCACCCGGCTCTGGCAGCGCGGTACCGCGCGCTTCTCCGAAGACCGTGTGCACGAGCGTGTGCTGTCGGATGCGCCCATCGCCACGTTGCGCGCTGCGCTCGACCACGAGTCGTTCGTCGGCTTCGAGCAGGTGATCGACAAGATGAACCGCTACTCGACCGACGGTGCGGCGATGATGCACGCGTCCGGCCGACAGGGGTCGGTGACGGCGGCGATCCTCCACGGGGCATGGACCTTCGTGCGCACCTATGTGCTGCGCCTGGGATTCCTCGACGGTCGCTACGGACTGCTGCTGGCGATCTCCAATGCCGAAGGCAGCTACTACCGCTACCTGAAGCTGATGCAGCTCGAGCGGCGATGAACCGGATCTCGGTGGTGGTGACCACCTACAACCGACCGGACGCTCTGGAGCGCGTGCTGTCGGCCTACCTGTCGCAGCGTGATCATGACTTCGAACTGCGGATCGCCGACGACGGGTCGACCGAGGACACGCGCAGGCTGGTTGAGCACTTCGCCACGCGCGCTCCGTTCCCGGTTCACCACGCCTGGCACGAAGACAAAGGCTTCCGCGCGGCGGCGATCCGCAACCGTGCGGTCACCACGACCGAAGCCGACTACGTGGTGTTCACCGACGGCGACTGCATACCGCTGCCCGGGTTCGTTGCCGGACACCGTGCGTTGGCAGAACCGGGCTGGTTCGTCGCCGGCAACCGGCTGCTGCTGTCACGCCGGTTCACCGAACGTGTGCTGCGGGAGTCGCTCGCCCTGGAGACCTACGGCGCGCTCGACTGGGCGTACCGATTCCTGCGCCGTGACGTTAACCGGATCACGCCGCTGCTGCGCCGGGGCGTGGCCGGGCAGGCTGCATGGCGCCGGCGGCAGCCCGACCGCTGGCAGGGCGCGAAGACCTGCAACCTCGGCGTATGGCGTGCCGACCTGCTGCGCGTGAACGGCTTCGACGAGACCTTCAGCGGCTGGGGCCTGGAGGATTCCGACCTGGTGATCCGACTGCTGCATGCCGGCGTACGCCACAAGAACGGACGATTCGCCACGCCGCTCGCCCATCTGTGGCACGCCGAGAACGATCGCAGCCGGCTCGCACGCAACCAGGATCAACTCGACGAATTGCTCGCCTCCGATCGGACGCGCGCACGCTCGGGACTCGACCGCTACCTGTCCTGAGTGGCGGCTCTGGCCATCACGCGCAGCACCTGCTGGTACAACGTTTCATGCTCCGCCGCGACCGTGTCCCAGCTGCGCACGAAACCCGCGGGAGGCTGCTCGCGCCCGAGTTGCCGCTCGCAGGCCTGCGCCCACGCCTGGATATCGGCCTCCAGGCTGAGCACGCAGCCAGCATCGGCGCTCACCGAGCCAGCGATGCCGCAGCGGTCGGAGATGACCACAGGGACCCGCGCCGCCATCGCCTCGCCGACAGCCATCCCGTAGGGTTCGGATCGCGCCGGATGCAGCAGCAGGTCCATCCGCGGAAAGTGGCTTGCGCTGTCGACCCAGCCGGGGCATTCGGCCCGCACCCCTGCAGCGGCCACCCGGTCGCGGATCTCGGCCGGGTCAGGCCCGATCACCAGCACGCTCAACCCAGGCCTGCGCACCTTGAGTGCCGCCACTACGTCCAGTGCGATGTCGAGTCCCTTGCGTTTCCATTCCTGGCCGACAAATCCGATCACGCCACCCTCGGCAGGCACCAGGCGCGCGGTGCGCATCGGCCCGGCCGTGACCGCCGGCATGATCGGCGTCGCCATGCGGTTGCCGATGCAGGGAAACCAGCGCTCGAGCTGGCTGCGGATCAGCGGCGAGTTGGGCACGACCGCGCATACCTGCGGGCCGCACAGTTCGCGCCGCTCCAGCCACAGCTGTGCGGCGACGCGCAGCGACACCCTCCGCCACCAGCCGCGATCGCGGATGGTCGCAAAGGGTGGCCCGTGGAAGGTGGTCACCTGATGCACGCCCAGGCGCTCGTGGCTATGGACGAGGCGGATGGGTGCATGGCCCGGGCCGGATGGATCGCCTGGATGCGCCGCCAGCCAGGCCGCTGCGCGCCGCGAGAAGCGCAGCAGCGAAAGCCAGCGAGGTCGGGACGCGATCTCGCCGACCTGATGCACGGCGATGCCTTCGGGCGCAGGCGCGTACAGCGCTTCGCACACCACCTCGACGCTCGCCCCGCGCGCGGCCAGCGCGCGCGTGGTCTCCCATACATAACGTTCCATGCCGCCCACGGGACCGTACCGGCGCACGACATGCACGACACGCAGCGGTACGGCCTGCTGCACGGGCGACGCAAGCATGTCCGTCAAAGGCACACCTTTGTACCGTCGGCGCAGCTGCGCGGCCACCGACCCTGTTCTGCCTTGTCCATCCACGCTCCCCGTTCTGCAGGCACGCCAGGCGGGCGGCACGCCTCCCTCGTGCGTCCCGGTTATACCATCCGCGGGTGCGGCCGCAACCGCGTTCTGTGGCAAGCTCATGTGTCCCGGGGGCCTTGCTTCCCGCACGGTGGATGCATGCATTGGAAAACGCAGGAATGATCGAAAACCGATTCCTTCAGCGCTGCCCGGTCGGTTGCACGGCACCGCTGGTCGCCACGGCGGTGCGGTTGCCCGAAGGGGCGCTGCTTCGCTGCACCGGATGTGGGCAGTTGATCAGCCAGGCGACGCCCGACCGCTACCATCAGTCGATGCTGGAGTTCGATACCGCCCGGGGCACCGCGCCGGCCGATACGGCCGAGGCGCGCCGCTTCGACCTCGCCCGGCGCCGGATCGAACGCCTGCAGCGGCTTGCGGCGCCGGCAGGCGGCGACCTCCGACTGCTCGATGTCGGCTGTTCCAGTGGTGCTTTCCTCGAGAGCGCACGCGCCTTGGGCCTCTCGGCGCGCGGCGTCGAGCCCGCACCGTCGGCCGCCGCCAGCGCACGCGCGAAGGGCCTCGATGTCGTGACTGGCACGCTTGCCAGCGCGGGATTCGAACCCGACAGCTTCGACGCAGTGACGCTGTTCGAAGTGATCGAGCACCTGCAGGACGCACTGTCGCTCGCCCACGACGTATTCCGCGTGCTGCGCCCGGGCGGCCTATGGCTGATCGGCACGGCGAACGCCGCGAGCTGGACGGCCGCGCTGATGGGTGCGCGCTGGCAGTACCTGAACATAGCGTCGCATGGCGGCCACGTGAGTTTCTTCTGCCCGCAATCGATCGCCGTGCTGGCTGGGCGCAGCGGCTTTTCGGTCGAACGCATCGACACGCGCAACGTGCGCATCTTCGAACGCCAGCAGGCGCCAGCCCCTGTCTACGCACTGGCCAAGCTGGCGGCAGAGGTAATCGGTCCACTGGCCCGCGCGAGCGGGCGCGGCCACGACATGCTGGCCTGGCTGCGCAAGCCGGAAGGGCCTGCCCTGCGCTGAGAGCCGACACGAGCATCCGGCTCGCGTCGATTCACTCGCGTTCAGTCATCCTGGAGCTGCTGCAACCGCGCGTAGGCGCCGTCGCGGGCGAGCAGTTCGCGGTGCGTTCCCGTCTCGACCACCCGCCCGGCCGCAAGCACCAGGATGCGATCCGCCCGTTCGATGGTCGACAACCGGTGAGCGATCACCAGCGTACTGCGGCCATGCATCAGCTGCTCCAGCGCCACCTGCACCTGGCGCTCGGACTCGGTGTCCAGCGCCGAGGTCGCCTCGTCGAGGACGAGGATCGGCGCGTCCTTCAGGAACGCGCGCGCGATCGCCAGCCGCTGACGCTGTCCACCCGACAGGCGGATGCCGTTCTCGCCGACCAGCGTCTCGTAGCCGGCGTCCATGCGCTCGATGAACGCGTGCGCCCCGGCCGCCTTCGCAGCGGCAACCACCGCCTCGCGCGAGGCCCCGGCCATGTCGCCATAGGCGATGTTCGCCGCGACCGTGTCGTTGAACAGCGTGACATCCTGGCTGACCAGCGCGATGTTGCGGCGCAGGCTGGGCAGGGTGAAGCTGGCGCCGTCGCGCTCGTCGAACAGGATCCGGCCTTCGGACGGCGCATGGAAGCGCGGGATCAGGTTGGCGATCGTCGTCTTGCCGCTGCCCGAGGTGCCGACCAGCGCCACGGTCTCGCCCGGAGCCATCGAGAACGAGACGTCGGCCAGCGCCGGCGGCTGTCGCGGATCGGTCGACGGGTAGCGGAAGCCGACCGACTCGAAGCGCACCGCGCCAGACAGCCGGCCGGCCTCCGCAGTGCCGGGGTCCGGCTCGGGCGCGGTGTCGATCACCTCGAACACGGTCTGCGCCGCAGCCAGGCCCCGCTGCAGGTATTCGTTGATGCTGGTCAGCCGCTTCAGCGGCGCGGTCAGCAGGAGCATGGCGGTCACGAACGAGATGAACGCACCGACCGTGGTCTGGTCCTGCATCGCGCGATTGGCGGCGATGTAGACGACGGTGGACACCGCGATCGCGGCGATCATCTGCACGATGGGCACGTTGGACGCGGCGGCGACCACCTGCTTCATCGTGTAGCGGCGCATCCGGTTGCTGACGTCGAAGAAGCGCTGGCGCTCGAACGCCTGCCCGCCGAACACCTTGACCACCTTCTGGTTCTCGACCGTCTCCTGCAGCACATGGGTGATGTCGCCCATCGATCGCTGCGCACCGAGGCTGGCCTCGCGCAGCCGTCGGCTGACCGTGCGCACGATCCAGGCGATCACCGGTGCCATCGCGAACACGATCAGCGTGAGCTGCCAGTCCAGCCACAGCAGCACGCACAGCAGCGCGATGATGGTCACCCCGTCCTTGACCACGATGGTGATCGCATCGGTGGCTGCGGTGGTGACCTGCGCGGCGTCATAGGTCAGCCGCGAGATCAGGTTACCGCTGGCATGCCGTTCATAGAAGCCCGCGGGCAGGCGGACCAGGTTGTCGAACATGCGCGTGCGCAGGTCGAGCACCACCCGGCTGCCGACGTACTGGGTGCAGTAGCTGCCGACGAAGGTGGCCACGCCGCGCACCGCGAACAGGCCGATCAGCAGCACCGGGATCAGCGTGATCCACTTCGGGTCGCGCTCGACGAAGGTGCCGTCGAGGATCGGCTTCATCACGGCGGGCAGCGCCGCCTCGGTAGCGGCGACGCCGACCATGCCCAGGATCGCGCAGGCGAAGATCCAGGCGTGCGGCTTCACGAAGCCGAGCAGGCGACGGTACAGCGCGATGCTGTCGACAGGCGGCGGACCGGCGGCAGGTTGCTTCGAGGAGGCCACGGCAGTGGGGACAGCCATCCTGCCGGCCCCGAGGATGCCCCGCGTGGGCGCAGGGCGAAGGGGCCATTATGCCCGAGCGCCCTGCGCTGCCGCGCGCCGCGCGGGGAGGCCAGCGTCGGGATCGTCGACGATCCCGACGGCGGCGCTGACCGGGCGAAGCCCGACCGCTTCAGTGCAGGCGGTAGGTCAGGGTGACCAGCGCCGTGCGTCCCGGCAGCGGATAGGCGTTGTACCGGTCGGGCGTGAACGTCGAGACCGAGCGCACTGCGTAGTTGAAGTAGCTGCGGTCGAACACGTTGTTCACCGCCAGCGCGACCTGCCAGCGGCGCTCGTCCCACGCCGCTCGCAGGTCGACCAGCGCATGGCCCGGAATGCGCGCGGCCAACGTGTTCCCCTCGTCGTTGTCCATCACCGCGCTGGAGACCTTGCGCACGCTCCCCGACAGCGTGAGCTCCGCCATCGGCTTCCACGCCGCCCCGAGTGCCAGCTGGTGCGCCGGCACCAGCGGCACGGCACGCCCGGTCAGCGCGATGTTGGTCTGCGCGAACGGTGCGGTGCCGGGCAGTTCGCCCTCGCGGAAGCGGGCCTGCGTCCAGGTGTACGCAAGCGTGAGGCGCAGCGCCGGGGACGCCTGCCACCAGCCCCCGAGCTCCGCGCCCTGCCGGCGCAGCGCGGGCAGGTTGGTGTTGCCGACGCCCGACGTGTACGGATCGAGCCGGATCTCGTCGTCGACATCCTGCCGATGCAGCGCCAGACGCGCGCCCGCGAACGGCGCCGACCAGTCGAGGGCGACCTCGCCACCGGTGGCCACCTGCGGCCGCAGGAACTGGAACTGGTTGGTGTAGACGGTCGTGGTGCCGTAGATCTCGTCGATGTTGGCGAACCGGTAGCTGCGCCCGGCGCGGCCCAGTACGGCCCAGCCGGCCGACAACGCCTGGCGCACGCCGAGCTCCCAGGCGTTCTGGTACAGCACCTGGCTGCCCGCGTCGGCGGCCGACCCGCCGCCACCGCCGGGTGCCGTAGGGTCGTAGACATCGGTCGAGGCAGCCTTGTAGCGCTCGCGGCGCAGGCCGGCGGTGACGGTCGTGCCGGTAGCCGCGAACGCAGCGGTGCTGGCCACGTAGAGCGCCGCGTTGTCCTGCACCGCCTCGACGGTGTTCACCGGCCGGCTGATGTTGCCCTGCGCGTTGCTAGAGGCGAGCCGGTAGTCCCAGCGGTACACATCGATGCCGACGGTGGTCGACACGCTGGCCGGCCCGGCAGCATTCACGAAGCGCATCCGCGGCGTGAGCGCGAGCACCGAGAGGTCCCGCTCCGAGTAGTTCGGAAAGCCGCCGAAGTCGAAGTAGGCCGACTGCTGCTTCTTGCGCCAGCCGATGCCGAGGTTGAACTCCCCGATGTCGAGCACCCGGTCGAAGTCGAGGCTGGCGCGGGCGCCCTCCTGCACCGCGTAGTCGAGCGGGGTCGAGGTGCCGCGCGGATTCGACTCGACCTGGTTGACGCCCGCGGACGGCTGCACCTGGCGGGCCCCCGGCAGCCGGCTGTTCTGCCGATCGAGCGCCAGCCGGGCAGTCAGCGTGCTCGGACCGTCTCGCCAGCGCAGGTCGGCCTGGCCGATATCCTGCACATTGCGGCTGTTGGCGCGCCAGCCGTCGGTCTCGAGATGGTTGGCGTACAGCCGCAGCGACAGCGGACCGCTGCCGAGGTTGCCGTTCACCGACACCGCGCCCGTCGACAGGCTGCCGCCCTGGACCGCGAATTCGGCCGAGCGCTCGCCGGGCCGGGCCATGCGGGTGATCACGTTGATCACGCCCGCGCTGGCGCCGGCACCGTACTGCACCGCGCCGCTGCCGCGCAGGATCTCCACCCGCTCGATCGAGGTGAGCGGCAGCGAAGACCACGACACGTCCGACAGGTCGGTGTCGTTGAGCGGCCGTCCGTCGACCAGCACCAGCGTGTTCTGCGCGGCCACCGAACCGAAGCCACGCAGGTCGACGGTGGCTCCCGACGCTCCGCCGCCGTAGAGCTCACGCACCGACAGGCCGGGCTGCAAGGCGAGCAGTTCGGGCAGCGTGCGTGCGGGGGAGGTGGCGATCGCCTCGCGCGGGATCACGGTCAGGTTGACCGGCCGTCCGCCGGCCGGCTCCTCGAACCGGGTCGCCGTGACGACGATCTCGCGCAACGCGGCCGGCATGACCTGGGCGACGGCCGTCGGCAGGGTTGGGGGGGCCTGGGTCTGGGTGACCTGGGCGGCCTCGGTCGTCTGGGCGCTGGCGTGCGACGCGGGGACGAGGCATAGCGCCGCCGCCGACAACGCGGCGGCGTGGCGGGGGGTGGTGCTCTTCATGGGGCATGCTCCTGGCAGCGGCGCGCCCTCCGCACGCCGGTATCCCGGCAGCGGCCCGCCCGTGCGCCTGTCGATCCATGCCGGCGACCCCGCGCTGCTCCGCGGGACGCTGCCTGCAGGTCGACCGGCGCCACCCGCGACGGTCCGCTGCAGACCGCTGCCCGGCGTCCTCCACGGGCGTCAGGCAACGATCGACGCTCCTGGCCGGTCTCCGGGCTCGCAAGGTTTGACAGGCCGCCTTCCCATGGTCATCCCACAGTGGCGTGTTGGCCTGTCCGCACTTGCCTACCGTTGCGGGGGCAGCACCGGCTTCATGGAAGACCGCCCGGCCTCCCACTCACCGATTTCCCGTTTAACCCCACCCGGAAAGCAGGCAGGGCACCTGAAGCGCGGTCGCAGTATAAACGCCGCCCGCCGGGCGCGTCGGTTGCGCCGTGGGACTTCCTGCGTGCAGCGGCCCGCGCTGCTTTGACGCACGCGCTGCGATTACCTATAGTCGGCGAATGGATCTGGACCTCAAGGGCCTTGAAGACCGCGTGGCGCAGCTCATCGAACTGAGCCGTCGGCTGCGGGCCGAGAACGGCAGCCTGCGCCAGCAGCTCGTGGTGGCCCACAACGAGAACAAGCGGCTGGGCGAGCGTATCGAGACGGCACGCCTGCGCGTCGAGGCACTGCTCGAGCGGGTTCCGCCCGCCCCGGCCCGCGACGACGAGTGATCCCGTGGACATGAACGCATCGGGGTACAGGGCATGAGTGAAGCGCGGCTATCGGCGGACGGCAAGGCACTCGAGGTCACCATCCTCGGGCGGGAGTTCCGCATCGCCTGCCCGCCGGGGCAGGAACAGGAACTGCTCGATGCAGTGACCTACGTCGACAACAAGATGCGCGACATCCGCGACGGTGCCAAGGTCATGGGTGCCGAGCGCGTGGCGATCATGGCGGCGCTGAACATCGCGCACGAGCACCTGACCACACGCGTGGCCGGCCCGCTTGACGTGTCGGAACTGCGCCGCCGCGTGGCAGTACTCAATTCTTCGCTCGACGAAGCGCTTTCCGAGCAGGACACGCTGTTCTAGTGGTGTAGTCTAGCCACTCGGCTGTCGCAGCGATCGCCGTGAAGACAGTTCAATCCCCTGCGGTGCCGCACGGATCGGAATCTCTTGAACCAATGCGGTAACTTCGGTTGCCGACCTACAGAGCGCTGTGTGCGCGTCCCACGCCGGACGTACCTGAGGTGCTCGGAAGGCGACCACTCTTGAACCTGATGGTTCAAGACTCGGGTTCGGGTGGTATCCGCAGGGGTCCCCTACTGCTCCAGGCCAATGCTGCACCTCGTGCCGACTGCACCCTGTCGCGATCCGATCACGGATGCGCGCCGGTCCAGGAGGATGGCCGCCTGCAGGCGATGAGCTGACACAGTGGGCCGTATCGGTTCGCGAGCCTGAGCCATGGCGCCTCCACTCGCGAAGTCCAGCCCGGTCGTCGCGGCAGGCAACAGCGCCGTCGATTCCGGCCCGCGACGCCCCCGATCCGGCCGCCCGCAGTCGCCGCCCGGCCGACTCGATATACTTCGTCCGTTCGCGCCCCGTCCCTCCAGCAGAGATTCCGGTCCCACCCATGCGCCACTGGCTGATGAAGTCCGAGCCGGATGTCTTCGGCATCGACCACCTTGCGAAGGAACCCGGCCGCACTGCGGCCTGGTGGGGCGTGCGGAACTACCAGGCGCGCAACTTCATGCGCGA
>CANHBC010000081.1 GCA_947458835.1 Betaproteobacteria bacterium
ATCACCAGCGCCAACCCCTTCTGCTCGGCCCGTGAAAGCTGCCCCAGGGAAGGTACGTAGAGCACGCCGTCGTTGGCGCCCGCGGCCAGGTCGAGCGGCGCGCTGAGCAGCGGGCGCGGGTCCTCGACCTCGATCCAGGGGGTGTTCGGGGTGTGCAGGTACTGCGCGCACAGCTCTGCCCGGCAGCCGGGTTCCGCGACCAGCACCAGCGGACCGCGGGTGGTGCGCAGCTGTGCAAGGCGCTGCTTGAGATCGGCCATCAGCGGCGAGCGGCCGAGGCTGTCGAGCGAAAGCTCGGGCATCGGCGCGACCTCTGAGCGGCGCAGTACTCGACCGACCGTCGAAAGCAGCTTCTGCAGCGCGATCGGCTTCTCGAGGAAATCGGACGCACCCAGCTTGGTCGACTCGACCGCGGTGTCGATGGTCGCGTGTCCGGACATCATGACGACCGGCATCGTCAGCTGGCCGCCCCGCGCCCATTCCTTGAGCAGAGTGATGCCATCGGTGTCCGGCATCCAGATGTCGAGCAGCACCAGGTCCGGGCGCGCGCGCGCGCGTTCGCGCCGCGCCTGGTCGCCGTTCTCGGCCAGGCGAACGCTGTACCCCTCGTCACGCAGGATCTCGGAGAGCAGCTCGCGGATGCCGATCTCGTCGTCTACGACCAGGATGTCGCTCATTCGATTACATCAACTGCACTGGCATTCATGCTTGACCTCCTCGGACCGCCGCGCGCCCCGTCCGGCAGGGGCTGGCGCGGAGCCAGCCTAGGCTGCTGCACTCAATCCGCCCCGGTCGCTGCGTGCAGCGGCGATCGGCACGGTGAAACTGACGCGGGCGCCGGTCGGTTCTGCGTTGCCGACCTCGATTGAACCGCGGTGCTCCTCAACGATCTTCTTCACGATGGCCAGACCCAGCCCCGTGCCCTTCGGCTTGCTGGTCACATAAGGCTCGAACACCCGCTCGAGTATCGACGGCGGGAAGCCGCAGCCGTTGTCGAGCACCGACAGCCTGACGTACCCGCGCTGGCCAGCGGATACGGCTGCCAGCTCGGTGCGCACCACGATTCTAGGCGCTGTCACCTCACCCAGCGCATCCTGCGCATTCTGGAGCAGGTTGTGAAGCACCTGTCGGAGCTGCGTCGGGCTGCCGACCACCTTCGGCAGGTCGGGTGCAAGCTCGGCGTCGATCACGACCGTGCTGGACACGGACTCGTACAGCCCGAGCACCTCGCGCACCAGCTGATTCAGATTGACCTCACTCGTCGCGGTATCTGGCTTGTTGCGGGCATATTCGGAGAACGCGTCCACCATGTTCTTGAGTGCCGCGACCTGGTTGACGATGGTCTGCGTCGAGCGCTCCAGCATCTGGGCATCGGAGGCATCGAGCTTTGCGGCCAGCTTGTGGTGCAGCCGCTCGGCCGAGAGCTGGATCGGCGTGAGCGGATTCTTGATCTCGTGCGCAAGTCGCCGTGCCACCTCGCCCCAGGCCGCGTCGCGCTGTGCCTGCATGAGCCCGGTCACGTCGTCGAACACCACCACGTGCCCCACGTCGACGTCGTTGGACGGGTCGACCTGCAGGCGCGAGCCGCGCAGCAGCAGCATACGTCGCGCACCGCGCGCACCATACTCGACCTGGGCTTCCCAGCCGTGGCTGTGGGCATGGGCGTCGCCCTGCTCGCCGAGCTGGAACCGCGACTGCAGTTCATGTGCAAGCAGCGCGAGTGGCGAGCTGCCATCGGCATCACGTACCAGGGGCGCGCCGAGCAGCGCGCCGAGTTCCACGCCGAGGATCTCGCTCGCGCTGCGGTTGGACGCGCGCAGCCGGAACTGCGCATCGAACGACATCACGCCCGAGGACAGGTTGCCGAGCACGCTCTCGAGGTAGGCCTTGGCGTTCTCGATCTCCGCCTGGGTGCGCTGGTTGGCCGCGCGCACTTCGTCGAGCTGCCGGGTCATCGTGTTGAACGAGCCGGTGAGCACGCCCAGTTCATCGCCGCTCGCGACCGTCGCGCGCTGGCTGAAGTCGCCCCGCGCCACCGCCGCCGTCCCCTCGGCCAGGATCGACAGCGGCGAGGCGAGCTGCTCGGACAGGAAGATCGCGAGCGCGAAGGCGCCGAGCAGCCCGAGCAGAAGCGTCAGCGTGAGCGTCACGCCGTAAAGCTGCTTGAGCCCCACCCGCGACATCAGCAGCTGCTGGTAGTCCTGGTAGCCGCCCTGCACGGTTTCGGCCACGGCAGCGATCTGCGCCGGTACCTGCTGCAGCACCTGCAGCGCCCGGATGTCGTCGGTCAGCGATAGCGTGTTGACCGGCACCACCACCCGCAGATAGAGGCCCCTGTCCGGCAGGGCCTCGATCGACGAGTACGGTTGCTGCGCGCGTACCTGACGCATCACCGCGCCCACCGGCAGCTCCGGCATCACCGCGACGCCGGTCCCGGCCACCGCGAGCGCAGTGCCGCGCGGGCTGAACAGCGCCGCCTCATCGACCCGGTACCGTTCGCGCAGCCGGTTCAGGGCCACCGGCTGCTGGGTGGTGCCTTCCTCGGACAATGCGGCTGCCATCTCCTTCGCGCGCGACACCAGTTCGCTCAAGGAACCGTCGAGCGTCGAACGCCCGAGCGACAGCGCGCCGTCGAGCGCCTTGTCGATGCGAACGTCGAACCAGGACTCGATGCTGCGCGCCATGAACTGCACGCTCACCGCGTAGACCAGCGCCCCCGGCAACACCGCGACGAGGGAGAAGAAGATCGCCAGCCGTACCGCAAGCTTCGAACCGAACACGCCGGACTTTCGCTTGCGCCGCAGGCCCAGCACCTGGTAGCCGATCAGCACCAGAAGCGCGACCACCAGCCCACCGTTGAGCGCGAGCAGCTGGCGGTAATGGTTCGCGAACAGCTGCGTGTTGGCCGTCGCGGTGGACAGCAGGAACAGCAGCACCGCGGCGAAGCCCGCCATGAGCACCACCGCATACTTGAAGCGGCGCGACGACAGCCAGGTCCCGGAAGGGCTGGCCGGCGTGGTC
The DNA here is from genome assembly GCA_947458835.1 of Betaproteobacteria bacterium. GTDB lineage: Bacteria > Pseudomonadota > Gammaproteobacteria > Burkholderiales > CAIKXV01 > CAIKXV01. The sequence goes on from CANHBC010000081.1 coordinate 3,022, forward strand.
ATGGACCCACCGTGAACCGGAACCACTCCGACGCCAGGTTCCACTCGCGCGCGGCGAACGGGCTGGCCTGGAACGGCCGGGGCAGTTGCGAAAGGTCGAGCCGCATGCGCACCGCCGCCGCGTAGGCCGTGCCAGGCGCGAGCGCGGAGAGCGGCAGCATCGGCCGGCGTCGCACGCGCCCGAGCACGGTCAGCGCCTGCTCGAGCGTGGTGAAGTTCTGGAACAGGGTGCCGGCCGACAGCCGGTACTGCCGGGTCAGCGTGTTGTAGGCGAGCCGGTAGGACTGCGAAGCCACGCCGGCGCGCTGGTCGAACCAGTACCAGCGCGAGCGGTTGACCTCGAGTTCCAGGATGAAGAACAGCGTGATGCCCTTGGACAGCGCTTCTTCGACCGTCGGCGACAGGGCGATCTGAAAGTCCGTCGTCAGCAGCCAGCCGTCCTCGCTCGGCTCCAGCATGGCGTTGCGCGCAACGATGGACTCGGCCTGGGCCGGACCCGCCGGCAGCACGAAAAGCAGCGCGGCCACGACCATGCCGATGGCAGCTAGCCACCGCGTGAAGCCGACGCGGCGCCGGTCAAGGCTTGCTGAGTAGCGCGTAGTGGAACCCATCGTGGTCAGGATCTGGCAACAGCCGGACGTCGTGCCCGGAAGCGCCGTGGGTGCTGCCCGGCCGCACGGCCTCGCCCGGCGCGGCCTGACGGCCGCGGCTGCCAGAAGCCTGCGCCCGCTCCACGCAGGATACCCGACGTGCGTCCAGGTGGTCGGCAAGGAATGCGTCGAGTACCGCGTCGTTTTCGGCACGGAATACCGAACAGGTGCAGTACAGCAGTGTGCCCCCAGGTGCGAGCACGGTCCAGAGCGCGTCGAGCAGGCGGCGCTGGCCGGCAGCCAGGCGGGGCAGGTCGGATGCGCGGCGCAACCACTTGATGTCAGGGTGGCGACGAACGACGCCAGACCCGGAACAGGGCGCATCCAGCAGGATGCGCTGGAATGGCCGGCCATCCCACCATGCAGCCAGGTGCGCAGCGTCTGCCGCGGCCAGGGTCGCCTGCTGGCCCAGGCGGCGGAGGTTGTCGGCGACGCGCCTGAGCCGTCCGGCATCGCTGTCGAGCGCGACCAGCTCGATGTCCGCCTGCTCGAGCAGGTGCGTCGACTTGCCGCCGGGCGCCGCGCAGGCGTCGAGCACGCGATCGCCGGCCTCCGGGGCGAGCAGCGGTGCCGCCAGCTGTGCGCCGGCATCCTGCACGCTGAACCAGCCCTCGGCGAAGCCGGGCACCGTCTCGACCGGCACCGCGCGCGCCAGGCGCACGCAATGGGCCAGCGGCAACTGCACCGCCGCGGGTATCGAGCCGTCGGGGTCGACCGTCGCCGCGCCCGGCAGGGCCTGTATCGTATCCAGGCGTCGGGCCTCGATGCCGCGTGCAGCACAGGCTTCGAGGAAAGCGTCGATCCCGACGCGCCGCGCGTTCACCCTCAGCGTGAATGGCGGGTGCAGGTTGCCCGCCGCCAGGGCGTCGCGCCAGTGCCGGGGATGGTCCCTGCGCAACTGGTCGATCCACCACTGCGGATACGAATGGCGCGAGACGTCGTCGGCCGCGGCTACGCGCTCGAGTTCATCGCGCCGGCGCAGCGCATTGCGCAGCACTGCGTTGACCAGTCCGCGCGCGCGCGGACTGCCCAGGGCCGTGCACGCCTCGACCGCTCCGTCGACCACCGCATACGGGGCCGCCCGGGTGTGGCGCAACTGGTAGAGCGCGACCCAGACGAGTGCCTGCAGCGGCGCATCGGAGATCGGCCGATCGACCAGCACGCCGGCCACTGCACGCAGCTCGCCGAGGTGGCGCAGGGTTCCGTAGCAGAGATCCTGCAGTTGTCCGCGGTCGCCGCCGGCCAGCGCCGGGGCGCGGTCGAGTGCCGCGGACAGCTCGGTCGACAGGCTGCGCCCGGCCATGACCGATGCAACCGTACGTGCCGCGCGGACCTGGACCGCTTCCATCAGTCGCGCGGCCGTTCGGCGGGTGCCGCGAGCGCGGCCGGATCGGCAGCCGGGACTGGCGCCGCCACAACCGCCAGACCGCTACCGAGGCGGCTGCCCGGGATCAGCCCGGCTGCGCGCGCGAACGACAGCGCATCCTGTCGCCGCCCGCCCGCCCGCTGGACTTCGAGCAGGCGCAGGCAGCCATCACCGCAGGCGACCTGCAGGCCGTCGGCCAGCTCGAGCACGGTTCCGGGTTCGGTGCCGGGCGGCAGCGGCCGGGCATCGGGTATCGCCCGCCAGACCTTGACCAGCACGCCCGCGCATTCGCAGAACGCGCCTGGCACCGGGTCGAAGGCGCGCACCTGCCGGTCGATGGCGGTGACCGGGCGGCTGAAATCGATCGCGGCTTCGCGCTTCTCGATCTTGTGCGCGTAGGTGACGCCCTCGGCCGGCTGTGGTTCGGGCGCGCCGTTTGCACCGCCTTGCGCCAGCCTCGCCAGCTCGTCCACGATCATGTCGGCGCCGAGCGCGGTCAGCCGGTCGAGCAACTGGCCCGAGGTATCGGCCGGGCCGATCGGAACCGCCTGGCGCGACCACACTGGTCCGGTATCGAGCCCTGCATCCATCTGCATGATGCTGATGCCGGTTTCGGCATCGCCGGCGAGCAGTGCGCGCTGCACCGGCGCTGCGCCACGCCAGCGCGGCAGCAGCGAGGCATGGATGTTCAGGCAGCCGAGCCGAGGGATGGACAGCACCGCCGGTGGCAGCAGCAGTCCGTAGGCGGCCACCACCATCGCATCGGGCGCAAGCCGCACCAGCTCAGCCTGAGCCGCCGGATCGCGCAGCGTCTGCGGCTGCGACACCGAAAGCCCGCGTCGCAGCGCCAGCGCCTTCACCGCGCTGGCCGTGAGCTTCATGCCGCGGCCGGACGGCCGGTCGGGCTGGGTCAGCACGCAGGCGATGTCATGGCCAGCATCGGCCAGTGCATCGAGCGCGGCCGCGGCGAAGGGAGGAGTACCTGCAAAGACCAGTCGCATCGAATCGGTCCGGTTCGGACGTTTCCGCAGCCGCCCGCTCAAGCGCAGGCCGGATTGCGCCGCTACTGAGCGGTATCAGGAAACCTTCTGCTGCTTGCGCAGCTTGCTGACGATCCGGTTGCGCTTCAACCGGGACAGATGATCCACGAACACGATCCCTTGCAGATGATCCATCTCGTGCTGGATGCAGACCGCGAGCAGCCCGTCGGCCTTCATCCGGAAGGGCTTTCCGTCGAGCCCGAGTGCCTCGACCTCGACCTCGGCCGGCCGTTCGACCGTGTCGTAGATGCCAGGTACCGACAGGCAGCCTTCCTCGTACTCCTGGGTCACGGCGGACTGGCCGGTCAACCGCGGGTTGATCAGCGTGATCAGCTGGTCCTGGGCCTCGGAGGTGTCGATGACGATCAGTTGCCGGTGCACGTCGACCTGGGTAGCGGCCAGCCCGATGCCCGGCGCTGCATACATGGTCTCGGCCATGTCGGCGGCAAGCCGTCGCACTTCGTCATCGACGTGCTCGATCGGAGCAGCGACTTTTTCGAGGCGTGGATCGGGGAAGTGGAGGATCGGGAGCAGGGCCATATTTAATTGCTAATTTAATACATTAACCGCAAAATCTAATGCAACATTTTAACTCCGGAGTGCATCCGGCCGCGCATCAGCAGCCTGGAAATCGGTCGGCGCCGCTGCCCGACCCGTGTCCAGACCGTACAGGCGGAGGCCAGGCGCGGCATCTCGCGCGCGTGTCCGGAGGTCAGAGTCCACACGCCACCGCCTTGCGGTGGGGGAGACGACTGCCATGATGCGCCCGATGCCAAAGCCAATACCGCTTGCCATTATATCGCTCGCCATTGCCGGCGCTTCGCTGGCATTCGCCTGCCCGGTCCTCGCACAGCCGGCGGATGCGTCTCGCCCGGTAGCCGGTGCCACGATACAGGCCGGACCCGAACTGCGCGACGACGCCCCGGACCGGCACGTGGTCGCGCCTGGCGACACCCTCTGGGCGATCTCCGGCAGGTTCCTCAAGGACCCCTGGCGCTGGGGTGAACTCTGGAACCTGAACAAGGACCAGATCCGCAATCCGCACCGGATCTTTCCGGGCGACGTGGTGGTGATCAATCGCCGCGCAGCGCCCGGCCAGCCGATCGCGCAGCTGATCCAGGGCGAGCAGGTGGTCCGGCTGTCGCCGAACGTGCGGGTGGAGCCACTCGGCCCGAAGGCGATCCCGGCCATCCCGCCCCAGAAGATCGAGCCATTCCTGGTGCGCCCGTTCATCGTGTCGGACGAGCAGCTCGCGTCCGCCGCGACGATCGTCGAGACTCAGGAGAACCGCGTCGTCATCGGTGCTGGCAACGTTGCCTATGTCAGCGGCCTGGACGAGAAGCTCGGACGCACTTTCCAGGTGTTCCGTCCGGGCCCGATACTGATCGACCCCGACAGCAAACAGCCCCTGGGGCGTGAGGCGTTCTATCTCGGCGAGGCCAAGGTCGTACGCTTCGGTGAAATCTCTACGGTGGAGATCGTCCGCTCCACCCAGGAAATCGTCCTCGGCGACCGGCTGGTGCCGGCGCCGCCGTCCGGTTTCCCGGAATACATCCCGCGTCCGCCGTCGCAGCAGGTCACCGGACGCATCATGGGTGTCTATGGCCGCGCCAACGTGGTCGAGGTCGCCCAGTACGACGTGGTCACGCTGAACCGGGGCACGAAGGACGGGCTGGAGGTCGGTCACGTGCTTGCCATGTTCCGCAATCCGCTGGCCGAGCGCACCTCCAACCGACCCAACGTGCTCTGGGGTCGCGTCGGACCCACCGGCAGCGATGCCCCGTTCGAGAGCCAGCGGCTGCCGCGCGAGGACCTCGACATGAGCAACCTGCGCAGCGGGGTCGTCTGGGGCCGCGTCGGTCCGACCGGCAGCGGCAGCCCGACCAGTTCCAGCACGTCAGCCAGGCCGCGCGCCGAGGGCGTACGCACCGGCAAGGGCGTGCCGGAGGAACGTTATGGCGTGCTGATGGTGTTTCGCACGTTTGATCGCGTCAGCTACGCGATCATCATGGACACCTCCCGCCCGGTGAACGTCAGCGACGTGGTGCGCAACCCCTGATCCGGCGCAGCCGGCCCCGCGCCGGCTGCCGGGTGGACCCTCCGGATCGGCCTCTGCCGGTCCGGCCTCCCCCCGGACAGAGGAGTGCCGCGGATGCCCGTCGGCGAGAACACCCACGGATGGCTGGCGGCCGCATTCGCGCCCGGTATCGGCGACCGTCTGCGCCGCGAACTGGCCTGCGCCGGCCCCGTCACAGACGCGGGCCGCCTGGAGGCCTGGCCCGCCGCCCTCGCGGCCCGTATCCCGGGACTGGCCGGTCGCCTGGCTGCCGGGCGTTCGGACCCACGTACGGCGGCGACGCTCGACTGGCTGACAGATCCTCGACACCACCTGCTTGCGCTCGACGACCCTGCCTACCCGCCCCTGCTGCGCGAGATCGACGATGCACCGCCACTGCTCTATGCCGCTGGCCACGTCGGACTCCTGCAGCGACCGGCGCTCGCGATGGTCGGCAGCCGCAATCCATCCGCCCTGGGCGCCCAGACGGCCGAGGTGTTCGCGCGCGGCTTCTCGCGCGCCGGGCTGACGGTGGCCAGCGGGCTTGCCCTGGGCATCGATGCGGCTGCGCACCGAGGCGCGCTGGACGGCGCAGGTTCGACGATCGCGGTGGTCGGTACCGGGCTGGACATCGTCTATCCGGCGCGCAACCGCGAGCTGGCGCACCGCATCGCCGCCTCGGGCGTGCTGGTATCGGAGTTTCCGCTCGGGCTCTCGGCCCGTTCCGACCACTTTCCCCGGCGCAACCGGATCCTGAGCGGGTTGGCACTGGGCTGCCTGGTGGTCGAGGCGAACCTGCGCAGCGGTTCGCTGATCACCGCCCGGCTCGCCGCCGAGCAGGGGCGCGAGGTGTTCGCGATCCCCGGTTCGATCCATTCGCCGCTGGCGAAGGGCTGCCACCTGCTGATCCGTCAGGGTGCCAAGCTGACCGAGAGCGCCGCGGATGTGATCCAGGAACTGGGCTGGGGACAGGCTGGCACCTTGGCGCCGCCTGCCGCAGGCCGCGAACCGGCCGGCGCGGAACTGGTCGGAGATCCGCTGGCCCTGCTTGCAGTCGTCGGATACGATCCCATTTCCGCCGATACACTCGGCAGTCAGCTCGGCTGGACGCCACAACGCGTCAGCGCCGCGCTGGCAGAACTCGAACTGTCGGGGCGTGTCGCATCCGCCGGACACGGCGCCTTCCAGCGCCTGGCCGACCCGGGCGCCGACTTCGCCTGGCCGCCCTGACTCGTCGTCAGGGCGCAGGACCGGCGGTTCGTGAGCGTTTGCTGACCTCGGGTGGACGGTGGTTGCACGACCAGACGATGATCGGGACGGTTTCCGCTGTCGCCCGAATGCCCTTATGATCCATCGCACTTTTTTCGCGCGACGACCGCCGGCGCCCGGTGGCAACGCGAACACCAGCATCGAACGGAAACCGTGGCTACCAGAACCCGAAAATCGACCTCCGAATCGCCGCCCGACAGCCCGGCCACACGGCGCCCGGTCACCCGGTCGACCGGCCGGGCGAAGGCGTCCGCCGGGTCGGCAGCCGCCGTCGCCGCACCAGCCAGCGGCGGCAAGACGCTGATCATTGCCGAGAAGCCCTCGGTCGCGAACGATATCGCACGGGTGCTCGGCGGATTCGAGAAGCACCAGGACTACTACGAGAACGACCAGTACGTACTCTCGTCGGCGGTCGGACACCTGCTGGAGCTGATCGTTCCGGACGAGTTCGAGGTCAAGCGCGGCAAGTGGTCGTTCGCGCAGTTGCCGGTGATCCCGCCCCACTTCGGACTGCGTCCGATCGAGAAGAACGAAGACCGACTGAAACTGCTGGTTCGACTGCTCAAGCGCAAGGACGTGACCGGGCTGGTGAACGCCTGTGACGCGGGTCGCGAGGGTGAGCTGATCTTCCGCTACATCGTGCAGCACGCGAAGGTCGACAAGCCGATCAGCCGGCTCTGGCTGCAGTCGATGACCCCGGCCGCCATCCGCGATGGCTTCGCCAACCTGCGCGAAGACGCCGAGCTGCTGCCGTTGGCCGACGCCGCCGTCTGCCGGTCCGAGGCCGACTGGCTCGTCGGGATCAACGGCACGCGTGCGATGACCGCGTTCAATTCCAAGACTGGCGGCTTCCACAAGACGACGGTCGGACGGGTGCAATCGCCGACGCTGGCGATCCTGGTCGACCGGGAAGAGAAGATCAAGAAGTTCAGGTCGCGCCAGTACTTCGAGATCCACGGCGTGTTCGAGGCGGAGAAGGGGACCTACCCCGGCCGCTGGTTCGACGAGTCCTTCTCGAAGGCAAAGGACGCTACCCCGGCTTCGGATCGCCCCGCCGACGAGAAGTCCGAGGAGCGGGCCGAACGCCTGTGGGACGGCGCGCGCGCAGCCGCGATCGCCGACAAGTGCCGCGGCAAGCCGGGCACGGTCACCGAGGAAACCAAGCCGTCGAGCCAGCTCTCGCCGCTGCTCTACGACCTGACCAGCCTGCAGCGGGAGGCGAACGGACGCTTCGGCTTCTCGGCCAAGACCACACTGTCGATCGCCCAGGCGCTGTACGAGAAGCACAAGGTGCTGACCTATCCGCGGACCGATTCGCGCGCGCTGCCGGAAGATTATGTCGAAACGGTTCGCACGACGCTCGAGGCGATGTCCGGGACGCGCCACGCCGTGGCCGCCGGGAAGATCCTGAAGTCCGGCTGGCTCAAGCCGAACAAGCGGATCTTCAACAACGCGAAGATCAGCGACCACTTCGCGATCATCCCGACGCCGATGGTGCCCAAGTCGCTGTCCGAGGCGGAAGAGAAGATCTACGACCTGGTCACCCGCCGGTTCATGGCGGTGTTCTACCCGGCCGCCGAGTACCTGCTGACCACCCGCATCACCCGGGTCGAGGGTGAGCCGTTCAAGACCGAGGGCAAGGTGCTGGTGAATCCCGGCTGGCTGGCGGTCTACGGCAAGGACGCCGACGACGAGGAATCGCCGACGCTGGCCATGGTGGCACCGGACGAGACGGTACTCGCGATCGAGGTCGATGCGCGCGCAGAGCAGACGCGGCCGCCCGCACGCTTCAGCGAGGCGACGTTGCTGTCGGCCATGGAAGGCGCGGGCAAGCTGATCGACGACGAGGAACTGCGTGACGCGATGAAGGAGCGCGGGCTGGGCACACCGGCCACGCGTGCAGGCATCATCGAAAAGCTGATCTACGAAGAATACGTAGTGCGCGAGGGCCGTGAACTGAAGCCCACGCCGAAGGCGTTCTCGCTGATGACCCTGCTCAAGGGCCTGGACATCGCCGAACTCTGCTCACCCGAGCTGACCGGGGAATGGGAGTTCAAGCTGGCCGAGATGGAGCAGGGCCGGATCGGGCGTCCCGAGTTCATGGAAGAGATCGCCACGATGACCCGCAACCTGGTCGAGCGGGCGAAGGGACACGAGACCGACACGGTCCCCGGCGACTACACGACACTGGATGCGCCCTGCCCGAAATGTGGCGGCGTGGTGAAAGAGAACTACAAGAAGTTCCAGTGCCAGAAGTGCGACTTCTCGGTCTGGCGCATCCTCTCCGGCCGGCAGTTCGAGCCGATCGAGATCGAGGAACTGATGGTCGCTGGCAGGATCGGCCCGCTTCAGGGCTTCCGCAGCCGTCTCGGCCGGCCCTTCGCCGCGATGATCAAGCTCAATCCCGAGTTCAGCACGGAGTTCGACTTCGGCCAGTCGGCAGCCGACGGCGGAGAACCGGTCGACTTCTCCGACAAGACGCCGATGGGCGAATGCCCGAAGTGCCACAACAAGGTCTACGACACCGGGCTCGCCTACCAGTGCGAGAAATCGGTCGGTCCCGATCGCCAGTGCGACTTCCGCTCCGGCAAGATCATCCTCCAGCGCGAGATCGAGCAGGCGCAGATGGAGAAGTTGCTCAACACCGGCAAGACCGACCTGCTGCACAAGTTCATCTCGAAAAAGGGCCGCCCGTTCTCTGCGTACCTGGTGCGCGGTGGCGACGGCAAGGTGAGCTTCGAGTTCGAGCCGCGGGTGCCCAAGACCGCGGCCAAGCTGGTAGCCAAGGTGGCAGCCGCGAAGAAGGCGGCGGCAGCCGCGCAGGGCGACGAGGACGGCTCGGCCGGGACGGTGCCCGTCCCGGCCACCGCGAAGAAGCCGGCAAGGACCGCGGCGAAGCGGACCGGTACAAGGACGGCTGCGAAGTCGGCTGCGAAGACAGCCGCGCGGAAGAAGGCTACAGCCTGAACCGGCAGTACCCGTTGGCAGCGGCAGGGCGTCAGGCACGATGAAGGGACCTGTCCCGATCATCGTGCGCAACCCTGCACGGGTCGAGGCGGCGCGCGCGGCTCACGCTGTTCAGTCGCTGCCCGCCGCGCGTTACGTGCTGGCGGTGCTCGCCTTCGGTGCGACCTACGCCAGCTTCCGTCCGTTCTCCGGCTGGCGTACGCCGTCGCACGGGTGGTTCGCCTTTCTCGGGGACTCGATCGCGTTCCTGTACCCGTGGGACCACTTCCTTAACGTGGCCGGTTACGTCCCACTCGGGTTCCTCGCAGTGCTGGCGCTGGTCAGTGCCCGCCGCCCGCTTGGTACGGCTTCTCTGCTCGCGCTCGTGGCCTGTTCTGCCTTCAGCCTGGGCGTGGAGACGCTGCAGAGCGCGCTCCCGACTCGGACATCGTCCCTGGTGGACGTGATCACCAACGTCGCAGGCAGTGCGATCGGGATACTCGGCGCCATGCTGTTCGCGCCCTGGTTGTTGACCGAAGGCGGCGTGGTCGGTGTCCGGCGCAAGCATGTCGAGCCTGGCTGGCGCGGAGATGCCGGACTCGCGCTGGTAGCCGGGTGGATGGTCGCGCTGCTGGCCCCACGAACGCTGCTGTTCGGCAACGGCGACGCGAGACTGTCGCTCGGCGTCGAGGTGCCAGCCGAGGCCACGCCCCTGGCGCTGAGCGGCATCGAAGCCGCGGTGACCACGATGGCATTACTTGGCTTCGCGCTGCTGCTGCGGTTGGTGTTCCGCAGCGACGGCTGGCGTATCCGCGCCATCTTCCTGCTGGCCCTGGCCGCTTCGCTCGTCGTGCGCTCGACCGGATTCAGCCTGTTCTGGACGTCGGCCAATGCCTTCCTGTGGGTGACGCCGGGAGCCGTGGCCGGCCTTGCAGCCGGGACCGTGTTGTCGCTGGCGCTGATCTGCATGCCCAGGCGCATCGCGGCCGGACTCGCCGCACTGCTGCTGGTGGCGACCACCACCGTGGTCAACCTGTCACCGCCGAACCCCTACCTGTGGACCAAGCCGCGGCCTGCGCGCGAGGCCGAACTGGCGCCGCTGTCGCTCACCACGCGCAACATCGCGATGCTGTGGCCGTTCGCCGCACTGGGCTTTGCACTGACTTTCGTCGCCCGGCCGCGCCGCCCGCCGCCTGCCAGCGACTGAGCAAGCGACGGAGCACCGAGGCTACGCGCCCCGGGACAGCGATCCTAGACGTCGAGGTTCTTCACGCCCAGCGCGTTCTGCTCGATGAACTCGCGCCTCGGCTCCACCAGTTCGCCCATCAGCTTGTTGAACACCTCGTCGGCGGTAATGCCGTCCTCGATCTGTACGCGCAGCAGGCGGCGAGTGGTCGGGTCCATGGTGGTCTCCCAGAGCTGCTCCGGGTTCATCTCGCCCAGGCCCTTGTAGCGCTGCAGGGTGAGGCCGGCCTTGGCCTGCTCCAGCAGCCAGTCGAGCGCATCCTTGAACACCGTGACCGGGTGTTCCTTGCCGTTACGGCGGATGCGCGCATCCGGACCGAGCAGCCCCTGCAGCACCAGCCCGGTCTTGCGCAACTGCTGGTAGTCACCCCCCTCGAAGAAGGACGAGTCGACGTCGGTGACGCGCCAGTTGCCATGGTGGTTGCGTCGGACGTGCAGCCGGATCGCCTCGCTGTCGGGCTCGGCCTCCAGCGCGATCTCGACCTGGCTGCCCGTCAGCACGGTGTTGATGCGGTCGACCGAGGCGCGCGCCTTGTCGTAGCTGGAGACATCGATGTCGGTCTCGGCGATCAGCGCATGCAGGAACATCGGATCGAAGCGACGCGACAGCCGGGTAATCACCGCCTCGGCGAGCAGGTATTCGCGGGCGAGTTCTTCTAGCGCCTCGCCGGACAGCACCTGGGCTGCGACCGTGCCCGAGCCCTTCCCGAGGTCGAGCTCTGCACCTTCCAGTGCCACGCGCATCAGGTACTGCCTGAGTTCGTGCTCGTCCTTGATGTAGCGCTCGTCCTTGCCGTGCTTGACCTTGTAGAGCGGCGGCTGCGCGATGTACACATGGCCGCGCTCGACCAGATCCGGCATCTGCCGGTAGAACAGCGTGAGCAGCAGGGTTCGGATATGCGAGCCGTCGACGTCGGCGTCGGTCATCAGGATCACGCGGTGGTAGCGCAGCTTCTCGACGCTGTACTCCTCGCTGCCGATGCCGGTGCCCAGCACGGTGATCAGGGTCGCGATCTCCTGCGACGACACCACGCGGTCGAACCGCGACTTCTCGACGTTCAGGATCTTGCCTTTCAGCGGCAGGATTGCCTGGAACTTGCGGTCGCGTCCCTGCTTGGCGGACCCACCGGCCGAATCACCCTCGACGATGAACAGTTCGGAGCGCGCGGGGTCGCGCTCCTGGCAGTCGGCCAGCTTTCCCGGCAGCCCCAGGCCGTCAAGCACGCCCTTGCGGCGGGTCATCTCGCGCGCCTTGCGTGCTGCCTCGCGGGCGCGGGCGGCCTCGACGATCTTGCCGACGATGGTCTTGGCGTCGACCGGTCGCTCGAGCAGGTACTCGGCCAGCTTCTGCGCGACGACTTCCTCGACCACGCCGCGCACTTCGGAGGAGACCAGCTTTTCCTTCGTCTGCGATGAGAACTTCGGTTCGGGGACCTTCACCGACAGCACGCAGGCGAGGCCTTCACGCATGTCGTCGCCGGTCGTCTCGACCTTCGCGCGCTTGGCCAGTTCGTTCGCCTCGATGTAGGCGTTGAGCGTTCGCGTCATCGCGGTGCGCAGGCCGGTCAGGTGGGTGCCACCGTCTTTCTGCGGGATGTTGTTGGTGAAGCAGAGCACCGACTCCTGGTAGGAGTCGTTCCACTGCATGGCCACCTCGACCGAGATGCCGTCCTTCTCGCCGAACGCGTGGAACACATGTGGGTGCAGCGTCTGCTTCGACCGGTTGATGTACTCGACGAAACCGCTGACGCCGCCAGCGAACGCGAAGTTCTCCTCGCGTTCGTTGCGCTCGTCGATCAGCCGGATGCGCACGCCATTGTTCAGGAACGAGAGCTCGCGCAGCCGACGCGCGAGGATGTCGTAGTGGTACTCGACCAGACCGAAGATTTCGGGGTCGGCCAGGAAACGTACCTCGGTACCGCGCTTGTCGGTGGTACCGGTCTTGGACAGCGGTGCCACCGGCACGCCCCGCCGGAACTCGATCTGGTGCACCTCGCTGTTGCGACGGACGGTGACCTTCAGCCACTCGGACAGTCCGTTCACGCAGGACACGCCGACCCCGTGCAGGCCACCAGAGACCTTGTACGAGTTCGAGTCGAACTTGCCGCCGGCATGCAGCTCGGTCATCACGATCTCGACGGCTGACCGCCGAAGCTCGTCGTCTTCCTTGATGTCGGTCGGGATGCCGCGGCCGTTGTCCGTCACAGAGATGGAGTTGTCGGCGTGGATCGTGACCAGGATGTCGTCGCAATGCCCGGCCAGGGCCTCATCGACCGCGTTGTCGACCACCTCGAACACCATGTGATGCAGACCAGTGCCGTCGCTGGTGTCTCCGATGTACATGCCCGGACGTTTCCGCACGGCCTCAAGGCCGCGCAGGATCTTGATGCTTTCCGAGTTGTAGTCCGAGTTCGATTCCGGCGAATTCATCGATGAGTCCTGTGCTGGAGGGGGTGCGGCGGCGTTCAGGGGTGCTTCAGATGCGCATCGGCATCACGACATAGCGGAAGCTCGCGTCCTCGCCATGCGTGATCAGCACGCTGCTGTTGGCGTCACCCAGCGAACAGACAACCGTGTCGCACTCGACGTTGTTCAGGGCGTCGAGCAGGTAGGTGACGTTGAATCCGATGTCGAGCGCCGCGCCGGCGTAGTCGATCTCGAGTTCTTCTTCGGCTTCCTCCTGCTCGTTGTTCGTGCAGACGATGCGCAGGCTGTTGGCCGTGAGCACCCAGCGCACGCCGCGGAACTTCTCGTTCGACAGGATGGCAGCGCGTTGCAGCGCCCCACCGAGCTGGGTGCGCTCGATCTGGAAGTGGTCCTGGTAGTGGGTCGGGATCACCCGGGTGTAGTCGGGGAACCGCCCGTCGATCACCTTGCTGATCAGTTCGATGTCACCGAAGCGGAAGCGGACCTGGTTGGCGCCGAACTCGACCGTGACCGGCGACTCGCCCGATTCGAGCTGCCGCGACAGTTCGAGCACCGCCTTGCGCGGTAGGATCGACTCGCGCTTCTCGAGCGCCTCGGGCAGCTCGAGACTGGTGAACGCCAGCCGATGCCCGTCGGTCGCCACCGCCTTGAGGGCGGTCTGGTCGGTCTCGAGCAGCAGGCCATTCAGGTAGTAGCGGATGTCCTGCTGCGCCATCGCGTACTGCACCCGGTTGAGCAGCCCGCGCAGCGCTCCCTGCTGCAGTGTGATCGCCGGCTGGGTGGACTCGAATGCGGCGAGCTTCGGGAAGTCGTCTGCGGGCAGCGTCTGCAGGTTGAAGCGACTGCGACCGGCGCTGACCTGAAGGCGGCCGTCCTTGGCCTCGAGTTCGACCTGAACCGAATCGGGCAAGGCCCGCAGGATGTCAAGCAGCTTGCGAGCAGAGACCGTGACGCCGTGCCGACCCGGCTGCCCCTTCCCTTCGACCAGGATGCTGGTCGATACCTGGATCTCGAGGTCGGTAGCGAGCAGGCTCATGCGGTCGCCTTCGACCTCGAGCAGCACGTTGGACAGGATCGGCAGCGTGTTTCGTCGCTCGACGATGCCTGTCACCGCCTGCAGGGGTTTCAACAGCGTGTCGCGTGCCAGATTGAGAAGTTTCATTTGATATATGGATAAGACTGATAGATAAGGCGCGGGGACGCGGGGGATAACCAGCCTGGATCACGGCCGGTCGCGGGTTTGCCGGCAATCTGCTGCTGTTGAGTAAAACGGGACAACCTGTACACGATTGTGGATAACCTGCGGAAGCGCGTTTCCTGACAAAAACAGTCCACAGGTCATCCGCAGGATTCCACGGGTCATCAGTTGCGCAACTGCTGCATCAGGGTCTGGTAGTCGCGGCCGAGTTCGGCGTCGATGGTACGGAGCCGGGCGATCTGCCGGCAGGCGTGCAGCACCGTGGTGTGGTCGCGGCCACCGAAGGCGCCGCCGATGTCCGGCAGCGAATGGTTGGTCAGTTCCTTGGCCAGCGCCATCGCCACCTGCCGCGGCCGAGCGACCGCCCGCGAGCGGCGCTTGGAGTGCATCTCGGACACCTTGATCTTGAAGTAGTCGGACACGGCCTTCTGGATCTGCTCGATCGACACCTGCCGCGTGGCGACCGCCAGGATGTCGCGCAGGGCATCGCGCGCGGAATCGATGGTGATCGTGCAGGCGTTGAAGCGAGCGTAGGCGCGGATGCGGTTCAGCGCACCCTCGAGTTCACGCACGTTCGAAGGGAAATGCCGGGCGACGAAGAACGCGACCTCTTCCGGGAGGTCCATTTCGATCGCTGCCGCCTTCTTCAGCAGGATCGCGACGCGCATCTCGAGTTCGGGCGGCTCGATCTCGACCGTCAGGCCCCAGGCGAAGCGGGTCAGCAGGCGATCGTCCATGCCCTCGATCTTCTTCGGGTAGGTGTCGCAGGTGATGACGATCTGCTTGCGCTGGTCGGTCAGGGTGTTGAAGGCATAGAAGAACTCCTCCTGCGTGCGGCTCTTGCCGGAGAAGAACTGGATGTCGTCGATCAGCAGCAGGTCGAGCGAGTG
>CANHBC010000082.1 GCA_947458835.1 Betaproteobacteria bacterium
ACCGCGCACGCACTCGAGAACACGGGCGACGCCGACCTGCGCCTGCTGTGCGCATGTACGCCGGCGTATTCCCACGAGGACACGGAACTGCTCGATCAGGACCGCTGAGGGTTACGCAGGGCGCAGGGCATGGCGGTCGCGCGGCAGCGGGGACCCAACACCGGGGAGCACCCGCGATGAACCCGGTCTTGGATGCGATCGTCGATCACCGTGCCAGCGTTCATGCAAACCGCGCCCACAGTGCAAGACCCCAGGTCAATCCGCACAGCACGAGCGCCATCAGTACGGCCGCGCTACCCATGTCCTTTGCCCGCCGGGACAGTTCGTGCTGCTCGAAGGAGATCCGGTCGATCGCGGCCTCGATGCCCGAGTTGAGCAACTCGACGATCAGCACGATAAGGAGCGAGCCCATCAGCAGCGCAAGTTCCCTCCAGTCCAGAGCCACCCAGAATGCCAGTGGCGCGAGCACTACGGCGAGCAGCACTTCCTGGCGAAAGGCTCGCTCCCCCTTGAACGCCGCGCTGAGTCCTGCCGCCGAGCAGGCCATGGCATGGACGATTCGCGACAGCCCCTTGCGACCCTTGCCGGGATTGGCGACGTTCACGTGCCCACCTGCGGCCTGCACTGGCTGACCATGTCGCGGTCGGCGACGTAGCGCGCGGTCTCGATACGGAACAGACCCAATACCGAGTGGAACAGGTTGTCGTGGTGCGCCGATTGGCTCGCACGCCTGCGCAGGCAGGCCTCCTCGAGGCCGTCCCAGCCGCGCACTCCGCTTCCGCCCAGCCACCAGACCATCGGCACGGCCAATTGTTCGCGCGGTGCGATCGCATAAGGCATGCCGTGCAGGTAGAGCCCATTCTCCCCAAGGGATTCCCCGTGGTCGGAGACGTAGATCAGGCCGACTTCGAACCTCGACTCCTGCGCGGCGAGCAGGTCCATGGCCGAGGCGACGACATGATCGGTGTAAAGGATCGCGTTATCGTAGGAATTGACGATCTCGGTCCTGCTGCAGTCTCGCAGTTCCGTATTCCGGCACTCGGGGCCGAAACGAGCGAATTCCCGGGGATGGCGCCTTGAGTAGGCAGGACCATGATTACCGATCTGGTGCAGGACGACCACCGTGTCCCGTGCGTCACCCGCGGTGGAACCCTCGATGATTTCGCGCAAGCCCTCGACCAGGGCACCGTCGAAACAGCGTCCGCCGGGACAGAGGGGCGAGTCGGTCTTGCTGGCTGTCACGTCCTTGAATTCCACGCCCGCGCACACATTCTTGCAACCGCTCTGGTTGTCGATCCAGACGACACGCATCCCGGCACGTGCCAGCAACTGGACCAGCGACTCATCAGCCCGGATGCGCGCTTCGTCGTAGTTCGCGCGCCCCAGGGAAGAGAACATGCAGGGCAACGAAACCTCGGTCGAAGTACCGCAGGCACTGGCCTGCGGGAAGTTGATGACGGGACGGCGGGAGAGCTCGGGATTGGTCGGGCGCGGGTAGCCGTTCAGCGAAAAGTTCATCGCCCTGGCGGTTTCGCCCACGACCAGGACGAGCAGCCGCGGTTTCCGGTCGGCTGCGGCGACCGCTGTCCGGATCGGCAGCAACGGCTCCGCGATCCGGGTGGTAGCCTTCAGATCGTCGACGATCACGCGACCTGCCGCGTAGACCACGTTCCCGGGCGTGACGCGATAGCGCAGTTCCTTGTGGTTTCGCACCGTCGAAGCGAGGTCCTGGAAGCCGAGCAGCAGTGCCCCGATTCCTGCCAGGCCGACGCCGACCACCGTGAGTACACGCCTGCACAGCGCGCGGCGCCGGGGAAGCGTTCTCAGTGGGACAGACCAGATCACGACCGCGGCCAGCGCGGCGAAGCATGCGTTCGCGAGCAGCCACGGCGTGACGAGTTCGGAGGCCTCGCGCAGATCGGTGCGCATGGCATTGCGCATCATCGACGGATCGAGCACCACGCCGTAGTGCCGCATCACGTACTGGGCGATGAGCGCAACCAGCACGGAAACGGCGAGCACGGGACGCACGGTGGAATTCGTGCTCAACACCAGGGCCGGCAACGCGTGCAGGCAGCCGATGAAGACCGCGGTCGAAAGGATGAATCGCCATGTCGTCAGGTCGCCGAAACTCCGGTCCGCCAGTGCGGATTGCCAGAACGGAAGATTCGCGAGCACCACCATCAGTGTGACCACCGCGATGACCAGGCCCTCGACGGACCATTGCCTGAACGCGGTCGCGGCGATGCTGTTCTCCGCGCCTCGCACGAATCGGCTCGAAGGCAGGGCATCGATCATTGCCGGACCTCTGCCTTGAGCGGTTTGGTGGTCCGGCGGGAGGCTCGCACCGGCGCCATCATCGGTCCGAAGACCAGCCCCGCCATCCACAGGTCGATGGCTGCAGCCCACAGGTTGTGGCTCATGAAATGCGCACCCTTCGCCACCTGCAGGATGCTGAACGCCGTTCCCACGGCCAATCCCACCGAGAGACCTGCACGGCACAACCCCGGGCGACGAAGTACCGCACCGGCAAACGCCACCGCGACGATCGAGAAGCCGCCAGCGGCATGGCCACCCGGAAAGCAGCGGCCTGCCTCGACGCTCGGCACGAACCAGGCCGCGCTGTATTCGGCGGCACCGCCGAACGACTTCAGGCTCGAGGGGCAGGCATGGCTGTTGATGCTCTTGAGCACGGAGACGACGATCGGCCCGAGCGCCATCGCAAGGGCCAGCGTCCAGAGCAGCGTACGGTACCGGGCGAGTGCCGGAAGCACCAGGGCTGCAATCGACGCGGCGATCAGCAGCAACCAGCAGCCGAGGATGACGGACTTGCCTGTCTGATGGCCCAGCAACTCGGCCCAGCCACTCGTTCCGACGAGGAACCGGTGCCGAGCTGCATCGTAGAACTGGCTGCTCAGCGCTTCGTCGAGCCCGGAGGCCTTGAACAGCACGGCGCAGGCGGCAAGGACGGAAGGCAGCAGGACACCGACTCGAAACCAGAACCGGCTCTGGGGCGGCCATGCAGCGCGATCAGGAAGTGACACAGGAAGACCTGTTTCATCAAAGTCTCCAGCCTAGCGACGCGCACGTGACGTTCCCGTCGTTGCGTCGTCAAAGTTGCGTCAAACCGCTTGCGTCGTTCCGAACGAGATCGAGAACCGCAACCCGCGAGGGACTGCCGCAGAGACGCTCAGTTGCCATCCATTGGCCTCGGCGACCTGCCGCGCGATGGCCAGGCCAAGTCCGCGCTTGAAGTCGTCGGTGGCCTGGTCGACCGGTGCGCCGGGAGTGTCGGCAAGCCGCCCTCGGTAGTACCGATCGAACACGAAGGGCTGCTCCTCCTCGGGTATGCCCGGCCCGTCGTCGGCGACGATCAGTTGCGTTCCCTTGTAGTCGACCTGCAGCCTGGCTGGCGCGGCATGTTCCGCGGCGTTGCGGAACAGGTTGCGCAGGATCGCCATCAGCGCCTGCCGGTCGACGACGACAACCTCCTGCCGGCCGACTTCGTTGGCCAGGGTCAGGACACGGGTCTCCGTCATGTCTCCGAGGCTCTCCCACGCATCGTCTATGCAGTCGGCCAGCAGGACGGGTTCAGCCGGCGCGGCCTGCCCCGCGCGCAGGGCGCGCATCGAATCCAGCGCGCCGGTGATCGCGTCGATGGCGATGAGCGATCGATGGAGCCGGCGCGATGCCGTGACACCGCCCGGGGCCTGTGAGGACCCATGGTCGCCATCGCGCAGGCTCTGGGCCTGAAGGATCTCCAGGTCTGTGCGAAGTGCAGCGAGTGGCGTACGAATCTCGTGGTGTATGTCGCTCAGACGTTCGTTCTCCCGGGCCAGGCCCTGTTCCCACCGGGCCTGGACACGCTCGAAGGCATGGAGCACGCGCTGTTCTTCGTCGACAGGAGGCGCCTCTCCAGGCCTGGATGGTGGAGCCCAGTGGTCGAGCAGCCGAGCGACCTTTTCCAGCGGCGCAATCAGCATGGTGGCAACGTACCTGGCGATCCAGGCCGCCAGTCCCATGAAGATGACGGCGAGCACGAAAACCTGTACCGCAAAGGCGCGCACCTTGTATTCGTGTCGGACGGCGTTGTAGCGTACGTACAGACGTCCTTCGGCCACGGGCAACACCATCACGTGGTGTTCCGCACCACGCGAACTGACCAGATGCGGTCCGTCCGTCAGCTTCCGTAGCTCCGCCGGCAACGGGCGAGGTATCGCCTCGCTCGTGCCGACCCACCAGGCGTCGTAGCCATCCGGCAGGAGGCTGTTGATCAACGCGTCAGGGCCGTTCTCCGCGATTCGACCGGCGAGGCGATAGGTCTCGGCGAGCACGAGTTCATCGACGAGTTCATCCTCCTGCTCATACAGGGACAGCACTGCGATGGCCCCCTGGATGCACGTGAACAGCGCCACCAGAGTGACCAGTGCAGCCATCACACGCCGGCGCAGGCTCATACGTCGTCAGCCGCCTGCAGGCGCCAGCCGAGCCCATGGCGAGTTTCAACGCCATTGAACCCCTCCTGGGCAAGCGCCCTGCGCAACAGGTGGATCTGGCTGCGCAGGGCGTCGCTGTCCGGCGGGCCATCCGGCCAGAGCGCTTGCTCAAGTTGCGCCCGCGAGACGAGGCGACCCGGATCCCGCATCAGCGCCTCCAGGATCTGCAGGCAGCGCGGTGAAAGGTGGACGAGCCTTTCGCCAACGAAAGCCTGCTGCGTCCGCAGGTCGAGCCGGAGTGGTCCCGCCCTGAGCGGGCCGCCGGGCATTGCAACGGTCGCCCTGCGATGGAGGGCACGCACCCGCAACGCCAACTCAGCCAGCGAGAACGGCTTGACCAGGTAGTCATCGGCACCGGCATCGAAACATGCCTTCTTGCTCGACAGCGCGTCCCTCGCCGTGAGGACCAGCACCGGCAGGTCGAGCTGGAGCTGGTGGCGCAGGTGCTGGAGGACCTGCTGGCCATCGAGTCGCGGCAGCCCCAGGTCAAGCACCAGCACATCGTAGGTCTGCTGCCCCAGCCGCACGAGGGCGGCCTTCCCGTCATAGGCGATGTCGACCGTGCAGCCTTCGGCTTCCAGGAACTCGACGACGTTCTGCGCGATCGTCTGCTCATCTTCGACTACGAGAACATGACAGCTCGACATGAAGCTCGTGGGCCGCTGGAGTGACAGCCGCAGCCATCGAACACCGGCCCCTCCGTTGCCTGGGTTGAAGACCGCAGCAAATGACAGGCCGCGGCGGATGGCTCCGGAGTGCCGAGGATACGCACGTCGTCGCGACGATACGATCTGCGGTCAACTTCGGGGGTCAACGGCAATCCTCGAAGATGGGTGGAGCGGGTGATGGGAATCGAACCCACGTCTAGAGCTTGGGAAGCTTTCGTTCTACCATTGAACTACACCCGCCAACTTGACCGATTTTACTGCGGATTCCCGTCGCCGGGTTCCCTGGCTTCGAAATCCGGGCCCGGCCGGGCCTCGCCACCGTTCGCGCCCACGCGCAGGCGGCCCGCGGGCGATAAAATCCCGACATGAGCGAACCTCGCACCGACCTCCCCCCGAGCGTCGACCCGCACCCCGAGTCGGGCGGCAGCCAAGCGCCGGCGGCGACCGTATGGCTGGCCATCAACGGCGAACGGCGCAGCTTTCCGGCGCCGCTGACCTGTGCGTCTCTGGTCGATGCGCTCGCGCTCGGCGGGCGCCGGATCGCCCTCGAACGCAATGGCGAGATCGTGCCGCGCAGCCGCCTGGCCGACACCCTGCTCGCCGATGGCGATTCGGTAGAGATCGTCGTCGCCGTCGGCGGCGGCTGAACCCGCACCCCCGGCGCATCGCGCCGAACCTCCCGGAGCCCCACATGTCCACGATGCCTGCGCCGTCCCCGCTGCGGATCGGCCAACGCAGTTTCCAGTCACGGCTGCTCGTCGGCACCGGCAAATACCGCGACTTCGACGAAACCCGGCTCGCGATCGAGGCCAGCGGCGCGGAGATCGTCACCGTGGCGATCCGGCGCACCAACATCGGCCAGGACCGCGGCGAGCCCAGCCTGCTCGACGCGCTGCCCCCGTCGCGCTTCACCATGCTGCCCAACAGTGCTGGCTGCTACACCGCCGAGGACGCGGTGCGCACCCTGCGCCTGGGCCGCGAACTGCTTGACGGCCATTCGCTGTGCAAGCTCGAGGTGCTCGGCGACCCGCACACGTTGTACCCGAACATGGCGCAGACCCTGCAGGCGGCCGAGACCCTGGTGCGCGAGGGCTTCGAGGTGATGGTCTACTGCAGCGACGACCCGATCATGGCGAAGCAGCTCGAGGAGATCGGCTGCGTTGCGGTGATGCCGCTGGCCAGCCTGATCGGCTCGGGCATGGGCATCCTGAACCCGTGGAACCTGCAGATCATCATCGGCAACGCGAAGGTGCCGGTGATCGTCGACGCCGGGGTGGGTACCGCGTCGGATGCCGCGATCGCGATGGAACTGGGCTGCGACGGCGTGCTGATGAACACTGCGATCGCGGCCGCGAAACAGCCGGTCCTGATGGCCTCGGCGATGCGCAAGGCGGTCGAGGCTGGGCGTGAGGCCTTCCTCGCCGGCCGCATGCCGAAGAAGCTCTACAGCGCGGCGCCCAGTTCGCCGACCGAGGGGCTGATCACGCCGGGCAAGCCGGCTTGAGCGGCGGCGCAGTCCCGCACGGGCCGCTGGCGCCCGCCGGTGGCAGCGGGGAAGAGGATGCCGCGGACGAAGCGGGCAGCGGTGGCCCGCGTGCCCGGCACATCCGCAGCTACGTGCTGCGCCAAGGCCGCATCACGCAGGCGCAGCAGCGGGCCTACGACGCGCTGCTGCCTGCCTGGGGCCTGCAGTACGCCGCGAAGCCGCTCGACACGGTAGCGGCGTTCGGACGCACCGCCCCGCTGATCGTCGAGATCGGGTTCGGGATGGGCGAAGGCACGGCCCGGATTGCCGCGGAGAACCCGGCAAACGACTATCTGGGCATCGAGGTGCACAACCCGGGCGTGGGCAGCCTGCTCGACAAGATCGGCCGCGAAGGCCTGCGCAACGTACGCATCGTGCAGCACGACGCGGTCGAGGTGGTACGCGACATGATCGAACCCGACAGCCTAGCGGGCGTGCACGTGTTCTTCCCCGATCCCTGGCACAAGAAGCGCCACCACAAGCGCAGGCTGCTGCAGGCGCCGTTCGTGTCCCTGCTGGCCAGCCGCCTGTCGCCCGGCGGCTACCTGCACGTGGCCACCGACTGGGAGGACTACGCACTGCAGGTGCTCGAGGTGCTGCAGGCCGAACCGCTGCTGGGCAACACCGTGGCGCGGTTCGCCCCACGGCCGGAGTACCGGCCGCTCACCCGCTTCGAGCAGCGCGGCATGCGGCTGGGACATGCCGTGTTCGACCTGGTATTCCGGCGGCGCTGAGGCCGGTACCGGAACACGGCAGGGGCCAGGCCGGAGGGTGGCCGGGCATGACCCGGGCCACTCCGGCGACGACGGTCACTGCACCGGCGAGAACGCGGCCGGCATCACGATCTTGTTCTCCTGCGCGAGGTAGTCCACCGCCTCGCGGCCATCCTTCTTCGCCTTGGCACTGGGCGGCCACGCACCGCCGGCGACCGCCCTGGCCCGCGTCTCCATCCGTTCGTTCATCGAGCCATAGGGCCAGATGTGCATGAACTTGTTGAGTGCGCCCAGGTCGGAATACCACATGGCCAGGCAGGGCGAGAGCTTCTCGCGCTCCGGGATCGCCTTCTCCCAGTTGTCCATCAGCAGCGGCAGCTTCCCGGACGGATAGGTATAGGTGCGCATCTCGAACACCGGGCCGTACTTCCCGGGCCTGATCGGCGGGGAAAAGGGGAACGGAATGAAGATCTCCGAGCGCTGGGCGACGATGAAGTCCTTGATGTCCGGCGGCCAGGTCTTGTCGGCGATCGCCGCCGCGCGCACCTTTGCGCGCTCCTCCATGTTCTCGTAGGGCCAGATATGGATGATCTGGTTCAGCGGTCCGATCTCGGTGTGGAAGAACGCGGCCAGTTCCGAGAACTTCTTCCGCTTCTCGTAGGCTTCGCCGAATCGACGTTCGACTTCCGCCTGCGAGCCGCCCTTGATGTCGTAGGTGCGCACTTCGTAGATCATCGTTTCCTCCGGTTGGGTGATCGCCCCGGAAGTCTAACCGCTCAGCGCGCGATCGATACGGTGCGCCCGCCGGTGAGGCCGAGCAGGTCCGCAGGCGCCAGTCCGATCTCGAGCCCGCGCCGGCCGGCGCTCACGTGCACGCGCGGCAGGCCGAGCACGGACGCGTCGACCACCGTCGGCAGGCGCCGCCGCTGGCCCAGCGGGCTGATGCCGCCGAGCACGTAGCCGGTCAGGCGTTCGGCATCGACCGCGGTCGCCATCTCCACCTTGCGCGCACCGAGCGCGGCGGCCACCGCCTTCAGGTCGAGTTGCCGGTCCACCGGCACGAGGCCAACCGCCCACGACCGGCGCGCCGGATCGACCACCACCAGCGTCTTGAACACCGACGCAGGTTCCAGCCCGAGCGCCTCGGCCGCCTCGAGTCCGTACGACTCGGCCGCAGGATCATGCCGGTACTCGAGCACCTGATGCGCGATGCCGGCCTTGCGCGCGGCTGCGATCGCCGGGGTCATCGGGACGGTCAGTCGGGCAGGAACAGCGACACGAGGTCGTTCAGGTAACGCAGGCCGTGCGCGGTCGGCTTCAGGTGAAGGTGGTCGCGCTCGAGCAGTCCGCGCGCCTCGGCCACCTGCAGCGCCGGCACGATCGCGGCCAGCGGCAGGCCGGTCCGCTCCGCGAACATCGCCACCGGCACGCCCTCGACCAGCCGCAGTGCGTTGAGCATGAACTCGAAGCCGAGCTGCGCGGCGGCCACCTCGTGCTGCTCCGCCAGCGCATCGCCGGCCAGCGCGGCCTCGATGAACCGCTGCGGCTGTCGGTGGCGCACCTGGCGCAGGATGCGCTCGGGCAGCGAGAGCTTGGCGTGTGCGCCGGCGCCGATGCCGATGTAGTCGCCGAACGTCCAGTAGTTCAGGTTGTGCCGGGCGCGGTGGCCGGGTGCGGCGAACGCCGACACTTCGTAGCGCTGCAATCCGGCCTCGGCGAGCCGCGCGTGCACCGCCTGCTCGATCTGCTCGGCGCAGTCCTCGTCGGGCAGCGCCGGCGGGTAACGGTGGAAGTAGGTGTTCGGCTCGAGCGTGAGCTGGTAGGCCGAGACATGCCGGGCGCCGAGCGCGAGCGCGGTCGAGACGTCGGCCAGCGCGGCCTCCGGCGACTGGCCAGGCAGCGCATACATCAGGTCGACGTTCACCCGCTCGAACAGTTCGAGCGCCGCCTGCACCGCGACGCGCGCCTCGTCGGCGCCGTGCACGCGGCCGAGGGATTTCAGCGACGGGCCGTCGAAGGACTGCACGCCGATCGACAGCCGGTTCACCCCCGCGTCGCGCAGGGCGCGGAAGCGGGCGAGCTCGAAGGTGCCGGGATTGGCCTCGAGCGTGATCTCGACTTCCGAATCGAACGGCAGGCGCGCACGCGCCGCGTCGAGCAGCCGAGCGACCTCCTCCGGCGGGAACAGGCTGGGCGTACCGCCACCGATGAACACGGTGTAGACGCGGCGGCCCCAGACCAGCGGCAGCACCGATTCCAGGTCAGCGACCAGCGCGTCGACGTAGCGCGCATAGGGGACGTCACCGCGGGCCTCGTGCGAATTGAAGTCGCAGTACGGGCACTTGCGCAGGCACCAGGGCAGGTGGACGTACAGCGACAGGGGCGGCAGGCTGGCCAGCCGCCGTCCCGGCAGCACGACCGCCGCAGGTTTCGGCAGGCTCATGGCGCAAGCTTAGCGCGCCGCGGCGCCCCGGCCTATGATTACGCCCCCTGAACCGAGACTGATTCCATGGCTTCCTATGTCGAACAGGCGCTGACCCGCGGCGAGGTCATCCTGCACCTCGGACGCACGAGCTGGTGGTCCCTGTGGGGCTACGTGGTCGCGGGCGTGCTGCTGCTGCCGGTGTTCGGCGTCGGGCTGGTGGTGCTTGCGGTCGCCTGGGTCAAGCAGCGCAGCACCGAGCTGGCGGTGACCAACAAGCGGGTAATCACCAAGTTCGGCTTCATCCAGCGCGACACGGTGGAGCTGAACATCCAGAAGGTCGAGAGCGTGCAGGTACAGCAGGGCATCCTCGGCCGGATACTCGATTTCGGCACGATCGTGGTCGCTGGCGGCGGTACGCCGCAGGCACCGGTGCCCGGGATCCACGACCCGATGGGTTTCCGCCGCGCCTTCCTCGAGGCCCAGGACGCGGCGCTCAAGGAACGCGGCAGCCTGCCGGCCACCCCCGACTGAACCACCGGAGCAGACGGACCATGCAGGACCCGGCGGCCGACTACGAGGCCCAGTACAACAACCGGCTCTGGATCCCGGATGCCGAGTCGTTCAACACGCGTGGGGTCGAACGCTCGAACGCCGCGCGCGCACGCCTGGCTGTTCCGCAACGCGGCCCTGCATGACGCCGACCGGTCCCGGCTGTTCGTCGCCGGCCACTCGGCGCGCGGTCGCCTCGCCGCGATGATGGCGACGACCCGGTGGGACGCGGCAGACCCTGCACTGCCCGCCGACCTGGTCAAGGGCGCCTATGCGATCAGCGGGCTGTTCGACCTGATGCCGATGCTGCAATTCTCATTCAACGCCGACATCCGGCTCGACGCAGCGAGCGCGAAGGCGATGAGCCCGGTCGAGCACCAGCCCCCGTGGCCGATGCCCGTGGGCACCGCGGCTGGCGCACTGGAGAGCGACGCGTTCCGGCGCCAGGCGCGTCTGCTCGCCGAACGCTGGCCGATGTCGGTGAAAGGCCACCTCGACGTGCCAGGCTGCCACCACCTGTCGGTGGCGGAGGCGCTGGCCGAACCGTCCGGCGAACTGTTCCGTTCGGTGCGCGCGTTCGTGCTGGACGTCGACTGAGACGGCGGCCGACACATGCGGCGCGCCCTGCGCCCCTGACACCCGCGGCAGGTTCCCCCCTCTTGCGCAGCCCCCCCTCCATCGACTAGAGTCCGAGCATGTCTCCGAGCGCCGCACACCGTTTCTTTTTTGGTTTCTTTCTGCCCCTGGCGGAAGGAATCGATCGGCGCTACTGACACATACCGAACCCGATACCGACCGCCAGGCGCAAACCTGGCGGTTTTTTTTCGCCGGGTGGCGCCAACCCATCCCGATGGAGAAGCAGCATGCCGCACAAGACCGATGACGTACGCATCAAGGAGATCAAGGAACTGGCCCCGCCGTCGCACGTGGTGCGCGAGTTCCCGATCGACGACAAGGTGTCCGACCTCGTGTACGAGACGCGCGCGAAGATCCACCGGATCGTGCACGGCATGGACGACCGGCTGGTGGTGATCATCGGCCCGTGTTCCATCCACGACCCGCGCGCCGCACTGGAGTACGTCGAGCGGCTGGCCCCTGAGCGCAAGCGGCTCGCCGGGGAACTCGAGATCGTCATGCGTGTCTACTTCGAGAAGCCGCGCACCACCGTCGGCTGGAAGGGCCTGATCAACGACCCGCAACTCGACGGCAGCTTCCAGATCAACCAGGGGCTGCGCATCGCGCGCGAGATGCTGCTCGAGATCAACCGTCGCGGCGTGCCGGCCGGCTGCGAGTTCCTCGACATGATCACCCCGCAGTACATCGCCGACACCGTGAGCTGGGGCGCGATCGGCGCGCGCACCACGGAAAGCCAGTCGCACCGCGAGCTCGCATCGGGGCTGTCCTGCCCGGTGGGCTTCAAGAACGGCACTGACGGCACGGTGAAGATCGCGGTGGACGCGATCAAGGCCGCCGAGCGGCCGCACCACTTCCTGTCGGTGACCAAGGCCGGGCACTCGGCGATCGTCTCCACCTCCGGCAACGAGGACTGCCACATCATCCTGCGCGGCGGCAAGGCACCGAACTACGACGCGGCGAGCGTCGAGGCCGCGTGCGCCGAGTTGGCGAAGTCCGGGCTTGCGCAGCGCCTGATGATCGACACCAGCCACAGCAACAGCTCGAAGAAGCACGAGAACCAGATCCTGGTCGCGCAGGACATCGCAGGGCAGATTGCCACCGGCAGCGATCGCATCATCGGGGTGATGATCGAAAGCCACCTGGTCGCCGGCCGCCAGGACCTGGTCCCGGGCAAGCCGCTGACCTACGGCCAGTCGATCACCGATGCCTGCATTGCCTGGGAGGACAGCGTGCCGGTGCTCGATGCGCTGGCCGCCGCGGTCCGCGAGCGGCGTTCGAAGGCAGCGAACTGCACCGGCCAGTGACCGGGCGGGCGGCGCGGCGGCCGTTCGCCGCCCGCCCGCCGGCGGACATCACTCCGGCTTGATGTTGTTCTCGCGGATCAGCCGGGTCCAGCGGGCGAGTTCACCCTTCAGCAGCGCCGTGACCTGCTCCGGCGGCGTCGCCAGCACCTCGGCTCCCTCCTTCGTGAGCCGGTCGCGCATGTCGGGCGACTGCATCGCACGCACCGCGAGCTGGTTGATCGCGCCAACGGTCGCCGCGGGCGTGCCCGCCGGGGCCATCAGCACGAACCACGCGCTGAACTCGAAACCCGGCAGTCCGGATTCGGCCATCGTCGGCACGTCGGGCGACAGCGGCAGCCGCTTCAGACTCGTCACTGCGATCGAGCGCAGGCGCCTGGACTCGACATGGGGCAGCACCGCCACCAGGCTGATGAAGCTCAGGTCGACCTCGCCGCCCAGCACCGCCGTGAGCGCCGGACCGCCGCCCTTGTAGGGCACGTGCACCATGTCCGTCTGGGTCAGCATCTTCATGAACTCGGCCGGGATGTGCAGGTTCGAGCCACTGCCCGACGAGGAGAAGGTCATCCGTCCCGGCTTCGCCTTCGCCAGGGCGATCAGTTCCTTGAGGTTGCGCGCCGGCACCGACGGATGGACGACCAGCATCGCCGGTGAGGTGGCCAGCAGCGACACCGGCGCGAAGTCGCGGATCGGGTCATAGGGCACCTTGCCCATCAGCGGCACGTTCACGACGAACGGCAGCGTGTTCATCATCAACGTCGTGCCGTCCGGTGCCGCGCGCGCGACGTACTCGGTACCGATCACGCCGGTCGCACCCGAACGGTTCTCGACCAGGTAGTTCTGCCCCGACAGCTCGGCCATGCGCGCAGCGAGCAGCCGCGCGATCACGTCGACGCTGCCACCTGGCGGGAACGGCACCACGATGCGGATCGTCTTGCCGCCGGCGATCGGCTGGGCCAGCGCGGCTGCCGGCAACGAAGCCGCCGCGGCCACCACGGCACACAGTGCCGCGCCTGCAAGGCTGCGGCGGCGCTCGCGCATCGGCACGGCTTGCACGAAATGATTCATCCTGACTCCTGTCCTGCGCGCGTGGTCGCTGCACGCCCGGCGGGCGGCAGGTCCGCGTCGGTCCCACTCCACGGTAGAGGCGCAGCTTACCGCGAAGCCGACCTGCGTTGGCGCAGCGGAGCCGCCACCGGCATTCAGTCGCCGCCGACCAGGCGCATCACCTCGCGCGCGGCCGCCGCCGTGTCCTCGCGGATCGCCTGCTCGGCCGCGGCCGCGTCGCCGGCACGGATCGCCGCGACGATGCTGCGCAGGCTGCCGATCGCCTCGGCCGACCGGGCGGGCGATCGGTCGGCGTGCGACAGTCCGACCGACCGCCAGCGCCAGATGCGCGCATGCAGCCCGGACAGCATCGACGAGAGCACGTCGCTGCCCGCGCCATCGAACAGCACCGCGTAGAAGCGGTTCTTCGCAGCGAGGATGCCTTCCGCCTCGCCGGCTCGGTAGGCGGCTTCGACGTCCTGCAGCGCCGAGCCGAGACGCTCGGTGGTCGACGGCGGGGCGCGCTCGATGAACAGTCGCGCAGCGAGCGCCTCCAGCGAGGCGCGGATCCGGTACAGGTCCACTGCCTCCGATCGGGACAGGGCGCGCACCACCGGCCCCTTGTTCGGCACGGTCTCGACCAGGCCCTCCGATTCGAGTTGCCGGAGCGCCTCGCGGATCACGGTGCGCGACACGCCCACCCGGTCGATCAGCTCGCGCTCGGTCAGCCGCTGTCCCGGGGCGAGGTCGCCAGCGATCACCGCCGAGCGCAGCCGGTCGACGACCTGCTGGCGCAGGGGCGCCGCGGTGGCGCGCACCGCGAGCGGCGCGGGCAGCGGCAACCGGGCGGGCTGGTGGGCAGGATCGGCGGGCTGGTCCATCGGACGGGAGTGTACGTGGCGCGGGTGGATGCGTCGCCGGTCGTGCAAGGACACGTACCGGACCGTAATACGGTATTATGAACGCACTCGAACGATCAACCCGAAGGAGCGTTTCCAGATGAGCGAACCCATCAAAGTCGGCATCGTCGGCCTCGGCCGCTGGGCGAAGGTCCTGACCCGTGCAGCGCGCGCGTCGAAGTCGATCCACATCGTGACCGGCTACAGCCGTTCGCAGGAGAAGCGCGACGCCTTCCAGGCCGAGTTCGCCGACACCGGGTTCAAGTCCGCCAGCTCGATGGAGGCCATGCTCGCCGACCCGTCGATCAAGGGCGTGATCATCACGGTGCCCAACGAACAGCACCTTTCGGTCGCAGAGCAGATCGCGAAGGCGGGCAAGCACATCTACACCGAGAAGCCGATCGCCGCGGAACTGTCCGACGGCCTGAAGATCGAGGCCCTGCAGCAGCAGTACGGCGTCACCGTCACCGTCGGCCATTCGGCCCGGCTGCTCGCCGGCGTGCGCATGATGAAGGAGAAGATCGACGCCGGCGAACTCGGCCGCGTGGGCTTCATCGAGGCGAACTTCTCCAACGAGCGGGCGCTCGAACTCACCCCTCAGACCTGGCGCTGGTACAAGGACCGCGCCCCGGGCGGGCCGCTGTCCCAGCTGGCGGTGCACATGTTCGACATCGTCCACCTGCTCGGCGGGGACGTGTCGCAGGTCTCCTCGATCGCCTCCAAGCTCTCGCCGGTGGGCGCAGAAGTCGATGACCAGTCGATGTCGCTGGTCAAGTTCGGCAACGGCACGATCGCCTATGTCGGCACCTGCTGGACCTCCCCGGGCATCTTCTCGGTGCGCGTGTTCGGCTCCAAGGGCCTGATGCACTACGAGGTCGACTTCGGCACCTGGGACACCCCGTCGAACCTGCACAAGACCTCGGCGCTCTACATCCAGCGCGGCAAGGACTGCTACGGCAAGCGCGAGGACCTCACCATCCCGGCGAGCGACATGTTCCGCGACGAGCTGGAGCAGTTCGCGCAGAGCTGCGTCACCGGCACCGTGCCGATGCTCTCGGCGCACAACGGCAACGTCGCGATCGCGATGATGAACGCGGCACTGAAGTCCATCGACCGCAGCGGCGCGCTGGTGGCGATCGACGAAGTGATGGAAGCGGCACGCAAGGCCTGAGCGGCAAGCCCGGCCGGCCCGCTGGCACAACGCCGCGGGCCGGCCTTCCAGAACGTGCACAGACCGAGGATCCACCGAACATGCTCCCGACCCGATACTTCATCGACCTCACCCAGCCGGAGATCGCCGCCCAGCTGAAGAAGAACCCGCTGGTGATCCTGCCCGCCGGCAGTGTCGAGCAGCACGGCCCGCACCTGCCCACCGGGACCGACATCTACGCATCGAACGTGATCGGCAACGCCGTCGCCGAACGCATGGACGGTCTGGTGCTGCCCGGCGGCCCGCTCGGTGTGACGCCGATGCACATGCCCTTCGAGGGCACGATCACGCTGTCGCCCGAGACCTACCAGCGCGTGGTGGTCGAGACCTGCGAGTCGACCGCACGCCATGGCGCACGCGACCTGCTGATCCTGAACTGGCACGAAGGCAACATCCCGTCGCTCGCGCTCGCCTCCGAGAAGCTGCACCGGGAACACCACATGAACGTGGTCGTGGTGCAGGCCTGCTACGTCGCCGCCGAGCTGTACGGCCATGACTGCGGCGGCCTCACCCATGGTGGCGAAATCGAGGCGCTGGCCGTACTGGCCTACCGCCCCGACCTGGTCCACCTCGACCGCATCGACTACTCGTCGGACCACTCGCAGGGCCGCAAGTGGGACAAGCTGCGCCGCACCCACGCCTTCCAGCCGGTGCTGCGCGACATCAAGACCATCGCCCCGACCGGCTGGTACGGCGCGCCCGAGCATGCGACGGTCGACAAGGGCCTCAAGATGCTGTCCGACATCGCCGATGCAATCGCGAAGGAAGCCGCCGATCTGTTCAACATGCTGGCCGAGGCGCAGGGTGGCACGGCCGAGATCAAGCAGCTCAAGCTGGCCAGCTGAGGCGGGGTACGGACATGGCACGCGTGTTCACCCAGGCCGGGGCTAAGCAGATGGGGCTGCCGGGCCGCAAGTCGATCGAGATCGCCTCGCAGTCGATGGGCACCGACCACGTGACCCTGCGCTACGTGGAGATCCCGGTCGCCCGGCCGGGCGACGGCCCGCGCAAGCCCCATCGGCACGACGGGTTCGAGGAAGTCATCCACGTGCTGGAAGGCAGCGGGTGCACCGAGGCCGACAGCGGAAGCTACCCGCTGTCGGCCGGGGACACCATCGTGCTGCCGTCGGGCGAGTGGCATGCCACCCGCAACACCGGCGACACCACACTCAGGCTGCTGTGCTTCTTCCCGGTCGGCGACATTACCGCCCGGACCTCCAACGGCTGAAAGAACAAACCCCGAATGCCCATCGACATCCTCTGCCTGCGTCCCGAGTCCGACTTCACCCGCGTGGGCGTCGCCATACCCGTCGGGCCGTCGATCGCCTTCCGGGCGCCCGACGCCGCCGACGTGCCAGGCCTGCTGCAGGAGGCCCGCGTGCTGGTGATCCCCGCCGTCGGCCCGAAGCTCGCACCCGAGCTGTTCGAGCCCGCGAAGGCTCTGCGGCTGGTGCAGATCACCGGCGCCGGCGTCGACCGACTGGACCAGCCGACGCTGCAACGGCTGGGCATCCCGGTCTGCAACGTGCCCGGTGGCAGCAACGCCGCCCTCGCCGAGTACGCGGTGGGCCAGGCGCTGGCGCTGTTGCGTCGATTCAGCTGGGCCGACGCAGAGGTCAAGCAGGGCAACTACGTGCCGTTCCGCAACCGCATGGTCGCGGATAACCTCTCGGGACTGGGTGACCTGCAGGTCGGGATCGTCGGGATGGGTACCATCGGGCTTGCGGTTGCCCGCGCTTTCGCAGCCTTCGGTTCGCGCATCGCCTTCTTCGACCCGGCGCCGCGCGACTCCGCGGCGGTGGCGCAGCTCAGCGCGACCGCGATGACGCTCGATGAACTGCTGTCGACCAGCGACGTGGTGTCGTTGCACGTGCCACTGCTGCCCCAGACCACCAACCTGGTCGGCGCAGCGCAGCTCGCGCGGATGAAGCCCACCGCGGTGCTGCTCAACGCCTCGCGCGGAGGCATCGTCGACGAGGCGGCGCTGGCCGCCGCGCTGGCCGAGGGCCGCCTGTTCGGCGCCGCAGTCGACGTCTACTCCACCGAACCCGCACCCAGCGACAACCCCCTGCTGTCGCTCGCCGGCGAGGCAGCCTCCCGGCTGCTGCTGACCCCGCACGTAGCGGGGGTGAGCCGACAGGCCTCTGCGACGCTGTTCAAGGTCGCCCTCGAGAACGCGCTGCGTGCGCTCGCCGGCGAGACCGCGCTGCACCGGGTGTACTGACCGACGGTTGCGCTGGATCAACATCGGCCGCGCCCGCGCGCGGCACGATATCCCTGCGGTGGCCGTACGGGGCCACCGACCACAGGGAGACACCATGATCAGGGAAGTCAGCGGCGACATCCTGCTCTCCGGCGCGCAGGCGGTCGCGCACGGGGTCGCACCCAACGACCACTTCGCGAGCGGGCTGGCCCTGGCGCTGCGCGAGCGCTGGCCGGCGATGTACAAGGACTTCAGGCACTACTGCCAGAGCCACCATGTCGAGCCCGGTGACCTCTGGGCATGGGCCGGTGCCGGCGGCGTGCGCATCGTGGCGCTGTTCACCCAGGACGCGGCCAGGCATGAGCATGCGCATCCGGGCAAGGCACAGC
>CANHBC010000083.1 GCA_947458835.1 Betaproteobacteria bacterium
GAGGCGGCCGGCGGCCGCCCGCGGCTGGTGCGCGGCGATGCGCGCAACCTCAAGGTCACCTGGCCCGCCGACGTCGCACTGGCCGAAACCTTCCTTCGACACGCCACGGAGCGCCCATGACCGCACGACCAGACCCCTGCTACACGCTGCCGTCGATGCGCATCGGCAGCGGCTTCGACGTGCATGCGTTCGCGGCCGGCCGGCGCCTGGTGATCGGCGGCGTGGACATCCCGCACGAGCGCGGTCTGGACGGCCATTCCGACGCCGACGTGCTGCTGCACGCGGTGTGCGATGCCCTGCTCGGGGCGGCCGGGCTGGGCGACATCGGCCGCCACTTCCCCGATACCGACCTGCGCTGGAAGGGCGCCGACAGTCGTCAGCTGCTGCGCCACGTGTACTCGCTGCTTGCCGGCCTGGGCTGGCGCGTGGGCAACGTCGATGCGACGATCATCGCGCAGGCACCGCGCATGGCACCGCACGTGGCGGCGATGGCCGCCCACATCGCGGCCGACCTCGGCATCGACCTCGACGTCGACCCGGGGGCGGTGAACGTGAAAGCCACCACCACCGAGCGGCTCGGCTTCACCGGGCGCGGCGAGGGCATCGCTGCGCAGGCGGTGGCCACGATCCTGCGCGGCTAGCGCCCGGCCTGTCACCACGGGCACAATCCATCCAGAGCGTGGGACGGGGATGCCCGAGGTGGGCGCCACCGGCAACGCCGGATCTGGGGGAGCGATGCGCGTATTGCCGTTGATGGTGGTGTCTGCCGCGCTGGCGGCGCTGGACGAGGCCCGGGCGCAGGGCGTCCCGCCCGGGGCCTCTGCGGCGCCGGTGGTCCTGCCGGAGGTCACGGTCACCGCGACGCGCGTGGAGCGCGACCCGTTCGACCTGCCCGTTTCGATCGACAGCGTGGACCAGCGTACGATCCGCGAGGACAACCCGCAGGTGAACCTTTCCGAGTCGCTGGGGCGGGTGCCGGGCGTGGCCGTGCAGAACCGGCAGAACTACGCGCAGGACCTGCAGGTATCCTCGCGCGGCTTCGGCGCCCGGGCCTCGTTCGGCGTGCGGGGCGTGCGCCTGATCGCCGATGGCATCCCGGCCACGATGCCCGATGGGCAGGGCCAGGCTGCATCCTTCAACCTGTCCTCGGCACAGCGCATCGAGGTCATGCGCGGCCCGTTCTCCAGCCTGTACGGCAATGCGTCCGGCGGCGTGGTGCAGGTGTTCACCGCCGACGGCCCGGAGCGGCCGACCCTTGCTGCGAGCCTGCTCGGTGCCGGCAATGGTACCTCGCGCATCGGCTTCCAGGCCGGTGGCCAGCAGGGTCCGGTGAACGGGATCGTCGACGTGTCCCGCTTCGAGACCGACGGGTATCGGGCCAACAGTTGGGCCCGGCGCGACCAGGCCAACGCCAAGGTGAAGTTCGACCTGGGCGGTTCGGGCACGCTCACGCTGGTGGCCAACCTGCTCGACCAGCCCGAGACCCGCGATCCGCTGGGCCTGACCGCAGCGCAGGCGGCCGCGAACCCGCGCCAGGCTGTCCCCGTTGCCTACCAGTTCGGCACGCGCAAGAGCATCTCACAGGCCCAGGGTGGGTTGACCTGGGACCTGCCGCTCGGCGGCGGCGATGCGCTGCACGCGCGGCTGTACGCGGGCGACCGCCAGGTCACGCAATACCTCGCCACGCCCGCGGTGGCCCAGGCCGCGCCGACCAGCGCCGGCGGCGTGGTCGACCTCGATCGCGGCTTCGCCGGCCTGGGGCTGCGCTGGACCCGCAACACCACGGTCGGCAGCCGGCCGTTCACCGCCAGCGTCGGCATCGACCACGACCGGATGAAGGAGAACCGTCGCGGCTTCATCAACGACAACGGCGTGGCCGGCGCGCTCAAGCGCGACCAGGACGATACCGTCACCAACACCGACCTGTACGCGCAGGCCGACTGGCAGGTGTTGCCGAAGCTGGGCGTGCTCGCCGGGATGCGCCACAGCCGGGTGCGCTTCGACTCGCAGGACCGGTTCATCCGTCCGGGCAACCCCGACGACAGCGGCGGCGTGTCGTTCTCGCGCAGCACCCCGGCCGCCGGGCTGCTCTGGAAGGCTACGCCTCTGCTCAACGTGTACGCGAACGTCGGGCGCGGCTTCGAGACACCGACCTTCGCCGAACTGGCCTATCGGCCCGGCGGCGCGACCGGCCTGAACTTCGCGCTCAGGCCGTCGAACAGTCTGCACCGTGAAGTCGGCGTGAAGGCGCTCACCGGCGACAACGGCCAACTCACGCTCGCAGCGTTCCAGGTCGACGTCAAGGACGAGATCGTGGTGAACAGCGCATCCGGCGGGCGCACCGACTTCCGCAACGCTTCGCAGA
The DNA here is from genome assembly GCA_947458835.1 of Betaproteobacteria bacterium. GTDB lineage: Bacteria > Pseudomonadota > Gammaproteobacteria > Burkholderiales > CAIKXV01 > CAIKXV01. The sequence goes on from CANHBC010000083.1 coordinate 2,366, forward strand.
CGCGGCGCGAGGGGCTGGAACTCGCCTGGCGCCAGCGCTTCGCCGGCGGCTTCGAGACGGCGGTGGCGTGGACGGCGCTCGATGCGCGGTTCCAGCAGCCGTTCGCCTCCGGCTCGCCTGCGACGACCGTGCCTGCAGGCAGCCGGCTGCCCGGCGTGGCACCGCGGCTTGCCTTTGCCGAACTGGTCTGGCGGCACGCGGCCAGCGGCTTCCACGCGGGGGTCGAGGTTCGTCAGAGCGGCCAGGTGTTCGTGAACGACCAGAACAGCGAGGCCGCTGCGCCCTACACGGTCGCGAACGTGCGCGGCGGCTTCCAGCAGCGTGGCCGCGGCTGGCGCCTGACCGAGTTCGTCCGCATCGACAACGCGGGCGACCGACGCTACATCGGTTCGGTGATCGTCGCCGATACCAATGGCCGCTTCTACGAGCCTTCGCCCGGACGGACGGTGACCGTCGGGGTGACGCTCGAGGTCAGCCGCTAGCGACGGACCTCGCCGCGTGCCCGCAGGATGATCCGTGCCCGCGGCCGCCCCGGCAGCCGTGGGCGCGGGTCATGCCGCAGCACGCCCCGGCTAGAGGTAGATGCAGCCCTCCAGGCGGCGGCTCAGGCTGCGCGCATCGGACTTGGTGTAGTCCTTCTCGAAGCAGTCGGTGAGCATCCGCTGCAGCGGCACACTCAAGTGGCGCCGCAACCGGCCCATGAACTGCGGCGCAGCGCAGACGATCAGCCGCTCGAACCCGCCCTCGCGCCGGCCGGTTTCCAGCGCGTCCTTCAGTTCGCTCGCGAAGCGGTCTGCCTCTGCCGCCCTCGGGTCGGTGGCGGGCTGGCAGGCGGCACGCCGCCCGATGCTGATGCGACCATGCGGGGACTGGTCGGTGATCAGGTCGGCGAGCTTGGCTCGACTTCGGGCGTGGGCAAACTCGCGGAGCTTGCGCAGGCCCTTCTTCGGCCCTTCATTAATGTACAGGCGTGCTGCACTTGCATTCGCCACCAGGACCCAGGTCACACTCATCGCGCTACCTCCGTTGGTCGGTCGACTGCTGCGCGTCCATTATGGACACCGGTCCAGACGGATCGCAAACGATTTCGGCGCGTTCCGGATCGGCTGGTCGGCGGGCCGGCAGGCCGGCCGCGTGCCGGACTGTCCTATCTTGTCGGCAGTTCGACCGTGACCTTGAGGCCACCGCCGTCACGCTCGTCCAGGTGCACGCGCCCGCCGTGCAGCCGTGCGATGCGGTCGGCGATCGCCAGGCCGAGGCCGGAACCGGTGTCGGTGCGCGCGCTGCCCAGGCGCTGGAACGGCTGCAGCATGCGTTCGCGTTCGGTCGCCGGAATGCCAGGGCCGCGGTCGAGCACCGTCACCCGCACCGTCGACGGTCCCGCGTACTCGGCTTCCACCTCGACCTCGCCGCCCCCGTGGCGCAGCGCGTTATCGACCAGGTTCGAGAGCAGGCGCTGGAACGACAGCGGGCGCAGGCGCATCCGCGGCAGCGGACCGGCGCGTGCCTGAACCGGCTGGCCGCGCCGCTGGTAGCGCTCCACGACCGCGCGTACCGCCGCGTCGAGGTCGGTCTCGACCGCGGCTTCCTCGCCGCTGCCCTCGCGCACGTAGGCGAGGAACTGGTCGATGATCGCATCCATGTCCTCGATGTCCTGCACCATCCCCGCTGCGAGCCCGCCGTCGCCCCCGATGGGCAGCATCTCCACGCCCAGCCGCAGGCGGGACAGCGGCGTTCTCAGATCGTGCGAGATTCCCGCGAGCAGCAGCTGGCGATCCTGGTCGAGCGAACGGATGTCGCGCGCCATCTCGTTGAACGCGCGCCCGAGGGCGGCGACCTCCCGCGGGCCCGATTCGGGCAACGGCGGGGGCAGTTCGCCCCGACCGATCGCCGCCGCCGCGGGTATCGCCGCGCGCAGCGGCGCGGTGATCCGGCGCACGATCAGGTAGGCGCCGACGATCGACAGCAGCAGCACCAGCAGGCCCCAAGCGAACCAGGTCCACGGGAACGGGCGTCGCTCGCGTGCCGGCGGCAGGGCCAGCCAGAACAGGTCCTCGTCTATCCGGAAGCTGACCCAGAGGGCCCGCTCACCGCCGCGCGCGTCGTAGATGATCGTGTCATCGCCGAGGCGGCGCCGCAGTTCGACCACCACCTGGCGGATCACCGGGCCGCTGCCCAGCGTACCGTCGGGAAGGGTGTCATCGCCCGGGTAGACGCGGATGCCCTCGGATTCGTTGAGTTCGGCAAGCAGCGCTCGCCGGCCTTCGGGGCGCGAGCCGACCAGCGCGGCGCGGGTGAGGTTGACTGCGCTCGACACCCGTTCGGCGATCTGCCGTGCGCGCGGCTCCCGCTCCGACAGCGACAGCAGGGCGAACCAGGCGAACTGCGACAGCACCAGCAGCGGGACCAGCATCGCGACCGTACGCCAGAGCAGGCTGCGCGGCCACGGGATCATCGGATGCGGCGGCCGGGCAGGGGACGCGGGCGCTCAGCGCGTCGCATCGGGCACGAACACGTAGCCGAAGCCCCAGACGGTCTGGATGTAGCGTGGCTTCGACGGGTCGTCCTCCACCAGCTTGCGCAGGCGCGACACCTGGACGTCGATGCTGCGGTCGAACGGTTCGAGTTCCCGGCCGCGCGCGAGTTCCATCAGCTTGTCGCGCGACAGCGGCGTGCCCGGGCTGCCCGCGAGGACCTTGAGCAGCGAGAACTCGCCAGTGGTGAGCGGCACCGGCTGGCCGTCGCGGGTGAGCGCGCGGCTGGCCGTGTCCAGCGTGAACGGGCCGAAGGTGATGCTGCCGGCGTGGATGTCCGGCGCGCCCGGAGGGGCTGCCGGAGCGCGCCGGCGCAGGACGGCGTTGATCCGGGCGACCAGTTCGCGCGGGCTGAACGGCTTGGGCAGGTAGTCGTCGGCGCCCATCTCGAGCCCGACGATGCGGTCGACCTCGTCGCCTCTGGCGGTGAGCATCACGATCGGCAGGGCCGGCGCGGCCGCGCGCAGCCGGCGGCAGATCGACAGCCCGTCCTCGCCGGGCAGCATCAGGTCGAGCACGAGCAGGTCGACCACGTTGCGCGCGAGCTGCTTGTCCATCGCCGCCCCGTCGGCGGCGACCAGCACCTGGAAGCCCTGCTCGGTCAGGTAGCGGTTCAGCAGTTCGCGCAGCCGCATGTCGTCATCGACCACCAGCAGGCGCGTCTTGATCGTCTTTTCCATGGACTGCATCCTAGCGCCCCCGGTGCAGCGCGTGTTCGCGCGCGCGCGGGCCGGCTGTAACAGACGATGTCCGGCGGGCCTCGGGCCAACACATTGTTACAAAGGACCGGTGCGAACGCTTGGGACGAGGCGGCAATCGCACTACGATCGAGACAACGATGGACGGCGGAGCAGGCATGTTCGAGCGAGGGCAGGCGAAGCGGATCACCGGCAGCCGGACGGCGCGGCTGGCGCCCGGCCGCGTACCGCGCCTGTCGCTGCTGCTGCCCGTTCTGCTGGCGGCGTTGCAAGCGGGCACCGCGTCTGCGCAGCCGGCCGACCGCCACGGCGGGCCGCGTGAGCGCCACGAGGAGCGGCGACAGCACCGGGAGGACGCGCGGTACGACCGGCGCGACGCGTCCCACCCGGAGCGGCACCGCCACCTCGAGGACCGCCGCGAGCGGATGACCCCAGAGGAGCGGCGCGGCCTTCGTCGCGACGTGCACGAGGCCGGGCGCGACCTGTATCGGCGCGAACGCTGACCGGGCCGCGCACGGCGGCATCGGTGCGGCCGGACGTGCACGGCACGGTCATGCAGGGCCCGGGACGGGTGGAGCAGGCCGTCCGGTAGAATGCGGCCCCGCGCGTCGATCGCCCCCCATGGTCCTGCTTGCCCTCGATACCACTGCCGGATACTGTTCTGTCGCGCTGCTGCGGGCCGGGCAGCTGCTCGTGCGTGAAGCCGATGCCGGGCAGGGCACGGCCCAGTCGACGCCGGCCCACTCCCGGCTGCTGCTGCCGATGATCGACGCACTGCTGGCCGAGGCGGGCGTGGCGCTCGCCGACCTCGACGCGATCGCCTTCGGCGCCGGGCCCGGATCCTTCACCGGACTGCGCATCGCCTGCGGCGTCGCGCAGGGCCTGGGGCTGGCGATCGACCGCCCGCTGGTCGCGGTCGATTCGCTGTCCTCGATCGCGTGGGCGAGTGGACGCTCGCAGGTCGTCGCCTGCCTGGATGCGCGGATGGGCGAGGTCTACTGCGCGGCCGTGCGCATCGTCCGCGGCGACGCGCACGGAGAAGGAACGGTCCAGAGGGTGTCCGCGCCGCGCGCCTGCAGGCCGGACGCGGTGCCCCTGCCGCCCGACGGCGGCTGGTCCGGATGTGGCAACGGCTTCGCAGCCTATCGCGAGGCTCTGGCGGCACGGCTGCCGTCGCTGGTCTCCATCGACCCGGACGTCATGCCGGGCGCCGCGGCGGTGGCCTCGCTCGGGGCGATCGCCTGGCGGGCGGGCGAGGCGGTGGACGCCGCGCTGGCGGCGCCTTACTACGTGCGCGACAAGGTGGCGCTCGATGCCGTCGAGCAGGCCGCGCTGCGTGCCGGCTCGGGCAGCGCCGTGCCGTCGCCGGTTGGCGGGCGGCCCGCGTGAGCGCCTGCTGGGACTTGCAGCCGCTCGCCCGACCGATGGCCGACCGCGACCTGCCGGCGGTGGTCGCGGTCGAGGGCCGGATCTACGAATTCCCCTGGACCGAAGGCAACTTCCGCGATGCGCTGCGCTCCGGCTACGACGCGGTGCTGGTCGAGTTCGGCGGCAGCCTGGTCGGCTATCGGGTGATGATGTACGGGCCGGGCGAGGCGCACCTGCTCAACCTGTCGATCGCTGCCGAGTGGCAGCGTCGCGGATTCGGCCGTCAGTTGCTGCTCGCCTGCCTCCACGATGCACGGCAGGCCGACGCGCAGACGCTGTTCCTGGAGGTCCGCCCGTCCAACGTGGCGGGCATCGCGCTCTACGAGGGCACCGGTTTCAGCCGGATCGGCGTGCGCCGGGGCTACTATCCGGCGGTCGGCGGGCGCGAGGATGCGTGGGTGATGTCGCGCCCGCTATGACTTTCGCCACCGCCGCCTCCACTGTAATCGGTCCGCGCCCACGATGAGCCGCCGCGACGACATCCTCGACGAGATGGGGCTTGCCCCGCGCTGGACGCTGCGCCCCGCGTTCGCCCGTCCTGCTGCAGCATCGGTACCGGCGGCAGCGGCAGTAGCGGCAGTAGCGGAGGCCGACGATCGACCGCCGCCGCCGGTTCCGCCTGCCCGGGAACGATCTGCGGTGTCCGATCCCGCGCCTGCACAGGCAGCGGTCCCGCCGGCGGACGATGCGACCGGCGCCGCCGAGACACGCGACGCGGCCATCCTGCAGATGGACTGGCCCGCGCTTGCCGATGCGGTGTCGGGCTGCACCGGCTGCGGGCTCGCTGCCACGCGCCAGTGCACGGTATTCGGCGTCGGCGACCACAAGGCGTCGTGGCTGTTCGTGGGCGAGGGGCCGGGCGCCGAGGAGGACGCGCGCGGCGAGCCGTTCGTCGGCCAGGCGGGCCGCCTGCTGGACAACATGCTCGCTGCGCTCCAGATGCGACGTGGCGAGGATGTGTACATCGCCAACATCGTGAAGTGCCGGCCGCCGGACAACCGGGTGCCTTCCGCGGCCGAGGTGGCGGCCTGCGAACCGTACCTGCACCGCCAGATCCAGCTGCTGCAGCCGCGGGTCATCGTTGCGCTGGGCAAGACTGCGGCGGTGACCCTGCTCGGGCGCGAGCAGTCGATCGCCAGCATGCGCGGCAAGGTGTTCAGCTACCGCGACACGCCGCTGATGGTCACCTACCACCCGGCCTACCTCTTGCGTACGCTGCCCGACAAGGTCAAGGCTTGGGAGGATCTCTGCTTCATTCGCGACCGGGTCGCCGAATGGCAGGCCGCGCAGCCGTCCGGTTCGCCGACGGCCGGCTGAAGTCGGTCTGCTGCGCTTGAACGGCGCGGCCGAGCCCCCATCTTCCCCGTAGCGCCACCCGGCATCGCCTGTCCCGAGGAGCCCAAGATGCGCCGACTGCTGTCCCTGGTTTCGCTGTGTGCCGTGCTGCTGCTCGGTGGCTGCGGCTACAACACGCTGCAGGTGACCGACGAGACGATCAAGTCCTCCTGGTCGGAGGTGATCAACCAGTACCAGCGGCGTGCCGACCTGGTGCCCAACCTGGTCGCGACGGTCAAGGGTTTCGCCGAGCAGGAGAAGGACATCCTCATCGGCGTGACCAACGCCCGCGCGAAGGTCGGTTCGCTGCAGGCCACGCCCGAGCTGGTGAACGACCCGGCGGCCTTCGCGAAGTTCCAGGCAGCCCAGGGCGAACTGTCCTCCGCGCTGTCCCGGCTGCTGGTGGTGGCCGAGAACTATCCGCAGCTCAAGTCGGACCAGAACTTCCGCGACCTGCAGGCGCAGCTCGAAGGCACCGAGAACCGGATCGCGGTCGCGCGCAAGCGCTACATCGACGCGGTGCAGGCCTACAACGTGACGGTGCGCCAGTTCCCCACCAACCTGACCGCGATGGTGTTCGGCTACGGCGTGAAGGCGAACTTCACCGTCGAGAATGAGGCGGCCATCGCTCGCCCGCCGGCGGTGGACTTCGGACGGCCGTCCGCCCCGGCGCCCGCTGCACCGGCGCCGGCGCCTGCGCCCGCGAAGTAGCGTGTCCGGCGCCCTCTCGTGGCGCGTCGTGCGGACGACCGGCGTCCCGCGGCTGCTGGCGCTGGCGCTGGCGCTGGGAGCCGTGTCGGCCCTCGCCCAGTCGCTGGTGCCGATCCCGCCGCTCGAGCGGCGGGTCACCGACCTCACGCGCACGCTCGATCCCGCGCGGGTGACGGCGATCGAGGCGAAGCTCGCCGCGTTCGAGGCGCGCAAGGGCAGCCAGGTGGCGGTGCTGATGCTGCCGACGACCCGCCCCGAGGCGATCGAGCCCTATGCGATCCGGGTCGCCGAGGCGTGGAAGATCGGCCGGCGCAAGGTGGACGACGGCGCGCTGCTGGTGGTCGCGAAGGACGACCGTGCGCTGCGCATCGAGGTGGGCTACGGCCTGGAAGGGGTGCTGCCCGATGCCGTCGCGAAGCGCATCATCGACGAGGTGATCGTTCCGCGTTTGCGTGGTGGCGACTTCGCCGGCGGCATCGAGGCCGGCATCGACCGCATGCTGGCGGTGATCGACGGCGAGCCGCTGCCGCCGCCGCGGCCCGCTGCGGGCCGCGGGTCACCGGGCGGCGTCGACTACGAATCCCTGCTGGTGCTGGTATTCATCGCCACCGTGTTCGCCGGCGGCATCCTGCGCGCGATCGTCGGCAAGGTGCCCGCGGCTGGCATCGTCGGCACCGGCGTCGGCGTGATCGCATGGGTGATGAGCGGAGCACTGGTGGTGGCCCTCGGCGCAGCGGTGCTCGCGCTGATCCTGACCCTGGTCGGTGTCGCCACCAGCGGGGGGCGGCGCGGCGGTGGATGGTCCTCCGGTGGCGGCTGGTCGTCCGGCGGCAGCAGCGGCGGCAGTTGGGGGGGCGGTGGTGGCGGCTTCGGGGGCGGCGGTGCTTCCGGGCGCTGGTAGGGAGATCGCGATGCGTTTCGCCCGTCGCCTGCGCCACCTGTTGACCGGTGCCCGGTCCGTCCGCCGCGCCTTCCCGGACGCGACGCTGGGCCGGATCGAACGTACGATCGCCGATACCGAGCGGCTGCACCATGGCCAGGTCTGCTTCGCGATCGAGGCCGCGCTCGACGGTCCGTCGCTGTGGACCGGCCAGTCGGCCGCCGAGCGCGCGATCGAGCGGTTCGGGCAGCTGCGCGTCTGGGACACCGAGCACAACAACGGCGTGCTGATCTACCTGCTGTGGGCCGACCGCGACGTCGAGATCGTTGCCGACCGGGGCATCCACGCCAGGGTCGGAGGCGAGGGCTGGGAGGCGGTCTGCCGGCAGATGGAGTTCGCCTTCCGCAAGGGCCGCTTCGAGGAAGGTGCGATCGCGGGTATCGAGGCGGTGGGCGGGCTGCTGGCACGCCACTTTCCGGGCGATGGTCGCACGCCCAACGAGGTCCCCGACCGGCCGGTCCTGCTCTGAGGTCGGCTCAGACGCCCAGCACCCGGGCCAGTTCGTCGGTGACCCGCGCCCAGGTGAAACGGCCATGCACTGCGGCACTGACCGCCGCCGGGTCGAAGCGCCGGCCCCCCTCGACCATGCGCACGAGCGCGTCGAAGAGCGCGTCCGGGTCCGGTTCCAGCCAGGATCGTCCTCCGGACTGCACTGGCCGGCTGTCGACCTGCAGCCCGAGCGCCGGGGCGAAGTAGTCGTCGGTTGCCCCGCCCCGTGTGACCACGACCGGCACGCCGCAGGCCGCGGCCTCCAGCGGGGTGAGGTTGAAGCCCTCGGCCCGGTAGGGCGACACGTAGCAGTCGACCGATCCGTACAGCGCGGCCAGCTCGGTCAGCCCGAGGTTGTGCGAGACGAACACGATCGAGGACACGACGTCTTCGGTGAACAGGTGGGCCTGCGGCGAGCGGCCGAGCCCCGCCAGGATGCGATCGGCGGTCAGGCCGTACAGGTTGCTCTGGTCCTTCAGCACCAGGCGCACATGGCGATGCCGGTGGCGCAGCCGTGCGAAGGCGGTGAGCAGCAGGTCGATGCCCTTGTTCTCGGTCATCGCGCCCACCGACAGCAGCACGAAGTCGTCGTTGCGCACGCGCATGAGGTTGCGCAGGGTCTTGCGCTGCCGGCGATCGACCGGCCTGAACGTGTCCGGGTCGATGCCGTGCGACACCACGTGTACCCGTTCCGGATCGAAGCCCGCAGCGACGAAGCCGGCCTTCGACCACCGCGACGGGGTGACGATCGACAGCCTCGGGTCGCGCGCGGCGAGCGCCGTGTCGCGTCCAGCGGCCATGCCGTCGATGTGCTGGTACTCGGACGTGCCGAACACGAACAGGCGACCGTCGGGGCACTCCGAGAAATCGTACGGGAAGGCGATGCGGTACACGACGTCGGCCGCCTCGCCCGGCCGGGACGTACGGATCGCGCCGATCGCCTGGCGCCGCGCCTCGCTGAAGCCGCCGCTGTTGGCCGCGGCGTTCCAGCCTGCATTGAAGAACGGACGGTCGACGTGGCACAGGTCCAGGCCGCTGCGTCGGCACAGCTCGAGCAGCTGCCACTGGTTGACCATCGCGTACGAATGGTTGATGCCGCGCCATCCCTCGACGCGCAGGACGGGCATGGCGGTCAGTCGCCGATCGGCGTGGGCAGGTTGCGCGGTGGTGCGATGCCCACCACGCGGCGCCGCACCCAGCGCACGGTCATCGCCACGCAGAAGCCGACCACCGGGATCGCAAGCGCGGACACGATCGCCGCGTCGATGCCCAGGCCGGCGGCCTCCAGGCCCTTCGCGACATAGGCGATCAGCCCGACCACGTAGTAGCTGATCGCCACCACCGACAGTCCCTCGACCGTCTGCTGCAGGCGCAACTGCAGCCGGGCGCGGCGGTCCATCGAGGCGAGCAGTGCCTGGTTCTGCTTCTCGCGCGCGATGCTCACCCGGGTCGACAGCAGGCTGCTCGCCCGGGCCACCCGCTCCGACAGCTCCTGCAGCCGGCTCGACAGCGACGCGCAGGTGGCCATCGCCGGAGACAGCCGGCGCGCCATGAACTCCTCGATCGTCTGCAGGCCGGTGATGCGCAGCTCGCGCAGTTCCCGGATGCGCGCGTTCACCAGCGCGTAGTAGGCCCGGCTGGCGCCGAACCGGTACTGGCTGGCCGCGATCGCGCTCTCCACCTGGGCCGCGAGCTGCGTCAGTTCGCCGAGCAGCGTCTCGTCGCCGCGGTCCTCGTTGGCCATCTCCCGGGTGAGTGCGGCCAGCGAGCGTTCGATCTCGACCACCCTTGGCGACTCGCGGCGCGCGATCGGCAGCGCAAGCAGTGCCAGCACCCGGTAGGCCTCGATCTCGAACAGCCGCTGCATCATCCGCCCGGCCTGATAGTCGGTGAACGTGCAGGACAGCATCAGGAAACGGACGAAGCCGTCGTGCTGGATCTTGAAATCGGTGTAGGCGAAGCCCGCGCCGTCACCGATGGCTGCACCCACTACCGCGGCCGACCCGAAGAACTCCTGGAGCATCGCCGGCTCGTCGGGTGTCTCCGGCGCATGGACGACCTGCGCATGGGTGGCGACGATCACCCGGCCGGGGATCTCGGCCAGCCACTCGGGCGGCAGGTAGTCGATCGCTGGCTCCGCGAACGGGCGGCTGGGCAGGCCGGGTACCAGCACGATGTAGGTCGAGAACTCGCCGTGGCGTTCCCACTTGAGCTGGAACTCGCCGAAGGGCACGCTGAACTGGTTCAGGTCCTCGCCCGGCGGCGCGCAGCCGAAGCGCTCGCACAGCGCACGCAGGTGCGCACGCTCGACCTCGCGCTGTCCGGTCTCGACCTGGATCGCCAGGTAGGACCCGCGCACCGGGATGTCGAGCGGTTCGTAGGGCCGCGCATGGACCTCGTTCGCGGCGAGAAAGCGGTCGGGCAGGTCGGGCGGCAGTCGGATCATCGCCGGTATGAGGCCAGAAGGTGCCAGCGGCCGCAAGCCCCGCGATGCCACCCGCGCGGCCGGACCGGCGGAAGCTTGGTGGACGCCCGGGAACGGCGCCCGCGTCCGCCCGGGTAGCCCGGGTCTACGTGCTATTCTCCGGACGTCTTTTTCATCCCGTCGACTCCTGGTCCAGACCCTCGCATGAACGATCCGATAGCGCCGCTGCCGGCCGACCACGATATCGTCCCGCCGGCCCGCCCGACGCCGACCGCGCCCTACTACGAACCGCAGGGCCGGGAAGTGGAGATCTTCGAGGCCGCCTACGCCCGGCGCCTGCCGGTGATGCTGAAGGGGCCGACCGGCTGCGGCAAGACGCGCTTCCTCGAGCACATGGCCTGGCGCCTGAACCGGCCGCTGGTCACGGTGTCCTGCCACGAGGACCTGACCTCGTCGGACCTGGTCGGCCGCTTCCTGCTCGAAGGTACCGAGACGGTCTGGCAGGACGGGCCGCTCACCCGTGCGGTGAAGGCCGGTGCCATCTGCTACCTCGACGAGATCGTCGAGGCGCGTACCGACTCGACCGTGATCATCCATCCGCTGACCGACCACCGGCGCCGCCTGTCGCTCGAGAAGATCGGCCGCGAGATCACCGCGCACGAGGACTTCCTGCTGGTGATCTCTTACAACCCCGGCTACCAGACGGTGCTGAAGGATCTCAAGCCCTCCACCAAGCAGCGTTTCATCGGGCTGAACTTCGACTTCCCGGCCGAGGAGACTGAGCGGCGCATCCTGGTCAACGAGGTGCCCGGTCTCGACGCCGACAGCGCGGCCCGGCTCGTCTCGGTAGCGCGCAAGGCGCGCGCGCTGAAAGACCACGGGCTCGACGAGGTCACCTCGACCCGCGCGCTGGTGTACGCGGCGAGCATGATCAGCGCCGGGCTGTCGCCGGTGGAGGCCTGCCAGGTCGCGCTGATCAACCCGGTGACCGATGACATCGAGCTTGCCGCTGCGCTGCTCGAGATCGTCCGGGCGCATTTCGAGTAGCGCCGTCCCCGCCCGACCCGGCCTGTCCGGGCGGGCCGGTCGCCGACGATGAACTTCCTGTCGAGCCTCGGGTTCAACCTGCCCGAACTGATCCGGGAGTACGGATACCTGTTCGTGTTCGTCGGCACGATGCTCGAGGGCGAGACGGTGCTGGTGCTGGGCATGATCGCAGCCCACCAGGGGCTGCTCGATGCGCGGCTGGTGGCGCTGGTGGCGCTGGTCGGGACCTACATTGGCGACCTGGGCTACTACGTGATCGGCCTGGCGTTCGGACGACCGTTCCTGGACCGGTTTCCGAAGGTTGATGCGAAGGTGCAGCGGATCAAGGGCTGGATCATCCGTTACGACATCGCGATCATCATCGTGAACCGGTTCCTGTACGGGTTCCGGATCGCGGCACCGGTGGCGCTGGGCATGAGTGCGGTGCCCGCCTGGCGCTTCCTGGTGTTCAATATCGCCGGTGCCGCGGTCTGGACCGCGGTGATCGGCGGGGCGGGTTACCTGTTCGGCAGCGCGCTCGAGACGCTGCTGGCGGACGTGCGCTGGCATGACCAGATCGTGATCGGCCTGGTCGTGCTGCTCGGGATCGGATTGTGGATCGGCCGCTACATTGCGCGCCGCGTGATGCGGGGAGGTTGAGATGAGCGAACCCTCGGCGCCTGCGGGCACCGGAACGGAGGCCGCGACCGGCCCATCGGTGCAGGCTGCCCTCGAAGGGCTGTCCAAGGTATCGTTCGTCGCGCACCGCGACGCCTCCGCCGCGCTGCCAGCGGTGCTCGCGGCCACCGGCGAGGCCGAGGCGCTCGAATGGCTGGCGGCCTGCCACCGGCTGTTCGAGTTCGACCGCGATGCCGGCCGTGCCTTCACCCGTGGCACCGCCGATGCGATCACCGCTTCCGGCGCGGTGCTGCCGTGGACGCGGCAGGCGCTGCGCTTCCTCGACCTGCAGGGTTCGTGGAAGGCGATCGATGGCTTCATGGGCAACCTCGCCCAGGCCTACGGCACGCTCGGTCCGGTCGGACAGATTCGCTGGGCGGACATCGGCTTTGCGTGGTGCGGGCGCCACGCCGACAGCGGCAACGCCTACTTCAGCACGCCGGTACGCGACCTCGCCGGACGCCAGGGCGTACCGGGTATCGAGCAGCTCAGCGCGCCGGCCGAGGAACTGTTCACCACCCGCCGGCTGGCGCTGGCGACCTTCCTGCCCGGCGCGATCCGGGTGCGTGCGCTGCTCGGCGCCGGGGCGATCGCGCCCTGGGCGAGGCGCGGCATCGACGTGCTGACTGCCGACCGGTTCCGCGGCGAGGCCTACTTCCGGCTCGAGTCGGAAGAGAGCCTGCGCCTGCTGCTCGACGACCTGCCGGGCTTCCGCGCCCAGCAGAACGAACGCTTCCTGAAGATGGTGCTCACCGCGTGGTATGGCGAGGCGGTCGAGGTGCAGGACAGCGGCTGGGCGCCGGACAAGGGACGCCCGTTCGTCGAGACCGATGGCCGGGTGCTGCTGGCACCGGTGACGCTGCCTGACCGCGAGCATGCGGTGCTCGGCGTGCTGCACGTGGCGGGGCACCTGCAGTTTGGCACCTATGCGGTGACGCCGCTCAAGGGCCTGTTCTCCGAACTGGGGCTCGATGCCGAGATCACCGAGGCGCGTTCCGTGTCTTGGGAGCCGCTGGTCGCGCAGTTCGGCGACGACGTGGTGCGCTTCAAGCTGCTGTTCGACATCTGCGAGGACCTGCGGGTCGACAACGCGATCGCGATGATCGCCCCGACCCACCTGCGCCGGATGGCCCGGCTCGCCGCGCTGGTGCCGATGCCCGAGGGCATCGCGCGCGACTACTACCAGCTCGCGCTGGCCACGCTGCAGTTCGCGCTCGGCCGGCCGCATCCGCTGCCGGCAGCGGTCACCGACCTGCTCGCGCGTCTGCTCGCACCCGATGCCACGGTGATCGATGCGTTCCGCATCGCGCGCCGGCTGCTGCCGATGCTGGCCGACCTGGGCCATCCGCACACGCCCGAGGACGTCCAGGAGGCCTATCTGCCCGGGCGTTCGCCCAACCTCGGCCGCGAGGTCAAGGCTGCTCCGGGACCGGGCAGCCAGGCCGAGCGCAGCGAGCAGAAGGAGTCCGAGTCCGGCGAGGGCGAGGGCGAGCCGGACGAAGACAGCGAGTCGGTCGAGCAGGAGACCGGGCCGCAGGATGCCGAGGCTGACGACAGCGGTGGTGCCGCGGCGCAGGCGCAGTCGGCCGCCAACCGCAAGGGCTCGGGCGAGACCCGCACCGGCGAGCGTGCACAGCAGCAGGGACAGAAGGCGAAGGGGCCCGATCGTGGCCTGCCCTATCCCGAGTGGGACTACCGCGAGAACCGCTACAAGGCCGACTGGGCCTGGGTCGCCGAGAAGGTGCTGGCCGAGTCGAACCCGGCGGAGGCACAGCGCCTGGCCGACCGCCATGCCGGCACGCTCAAGCGGCTGAAGAAGGCGATCCAGTCGCAGAAGCCGACCCGCCCGGCGCCGCTCACCCGGCAGATGGACGGCGACGACCTCGACCTCGAGGCCACGGTGCGCTACGTCACCGAGCGCGTCGCAGGACGCTCGCCCGAGGCGCGCGTGTACAAGCGGCGTGCGATCCGCAACCGGGACGTCGCGGTGACACTGCTCGCGGACCTGTCCACCTCGATCATGCAGACGGTGGCCGACGGCAGCGGGCGCCTGGTCGACACGATCCGCGCCGGCGTGATGCTGTTCGCCGAGAGCATGGAGGAAGTCGGCGATCCGTACTCGATCGCCGGCTTCTGCTCGAAGTACCGCGACAACGTCAACTACTACCGGATCAAGGACTTCGACCAGCCGTACAACGAACAGGTGCGCGCGACCGTCGGTGGTCTCTCCGGCCGGCTCGCTACGCGCATGGGCGCAGCGATCCGGCATGCGGTGCATCGCTTCGAGGGCGTGCAGACGCCGCGCCGACTGTTGCTGCTGCTCTCCGACGGGCGCCCCGAGGACTACGACGATGGCGGCGACCGGCGCTACCTGCACGAGGACACGCGCATGGCGGTGAAGGAGGCGATCAACGCCGGGGTGCATCCGTTCTGCATCACGGTGGACACGCTGGCCAACCAGTACCTGCCGCAGATCTTCGGCCGCGGCCACTACCTGGTGCTGGACGATGTCGGCAGCCTGCCGGGCAAGCTGCCGGAGATCTACCTGCGGCTCAGGCGCTGACCGGCGGCCGCGGGGCGCGCGCGATGGACTTCCTCGCGGTGGTGCTGGCGCTGGGGCTGGAGCAGTGGCGCCCGGCCACCCACTGGCCGGCGCAGCGCATCGACGCGCTGCTGCGCATGGCGATCGATGGCCTGCCCGATCGGCTGGACGGCGGGCGCGGCTGGCATGCCTGGTTCGGCTGGTCGATCGCGGTCGGCCTGCCCGCGCTGCTGGCCTGGACGATCGGTGCGCTGCTCGCGCTGCTGCTCGGGTTGCTCTGGTTCCTGTTCATCGTCGCGGTCCTGTACTTCACGATCGGCTTTCGCCTGTTCAGCCACCGGTTCAAAGCGGTGCGCGAGGGGCTGGCCGCCCGGCGGCTCGACCTGGCCGGTGCCGCGCTCGCCGACTGGCAGGGCGGCCCCCTGGCGCCGGTCTCCGCGGCGATGCCTGCGACCACGCCCGAGACCATCGCGCGCCAGGCGATCGAGCGCGGCCTGGGCGAGGCGGGTCGCTGGCTGTTTGGCGGTGTGTTCTGGTTCGCGCTGCTGCCCGGTGCGAGCGGGGCGGTGCTCTACCGGGCTGCGGATCGGGTGGCCGAGCGCTGGTCGACCATGCCCTGCGCTCCGCTGCACCCGGGCTTCGCGGCGCTGGCAGGCACCACGCTGCGCTGGCTCGACGAGTTGCCCTCTCGGCTGGCCGCAGGGGCGTTCGCGTTGGTCGGCGACTTCACCGGTGC
>CANHBC010000084.1 GCA_947458835.1 Betaproteobacteria bacterium
GCTGCGCCCGCCGCGCCCGCTGCGCCGAGCGTGGCCGCGGGGACGGCGACCACGAACGCGGTCGCTTCGGGCGTGTGGACGCTCGGCGACGCCTTCTGGGATCGTCCACGCAGCGCCGAGGCCGTCCGGCTGCAGCCGGCGGTGCGCGCGGCGGTTGCCGCACTGGTCGGGACACCCGAGGCGTCGCTGGTCATCCGGCACGGTCGCGGGCAGAATGATGGATTGCGCGCGGAGGAACTTCGCCACTGGCTGGTCGCCCTGGCCATCGAGCCCGGGCGGATCGCGATCGCACCCGCTGGCCGGCCGTTCCCCGAAGCCCTTCGGCCGGGCGATCTGGTGCTGGAACTGGCGCGCTGAACGCAACCGAAAGCTCGTCATGCAGTCCAGTCAGACCGAATCGTCCGGGACGTCCCCGGAAGCCGAATCCCCTGCCGTCCAGGCGTCCGTCGCCCCGTTCCGGGTGGCGGCCGTGCAGACGGTGTCCGGTCCGGATGTCCAGCGCAACCTTGCCGAATGCGCAGCGCTGGTGGCCGAGGCTGCCCGCTGCGGCGCCCGGCTGATCGGTCTGCCCGAGTACTTCGGCATCATCGGCATGCGCGATCGCGACAAGGTCGCTGCGCGCGAGGTGCCTGGCGACGGCCCGATCCAGCAGTTCCTGGCCGATACGGCGCGGCGCCACGGCGTCTGGCTGGTCGGCGGTTCGGTACCGCTCGCCTGCGATGATCCGGACCGCGTGTGGAATGCCTGCCTGGTCTATGACGACACCGGCGCCGCTGTCGCTCGCTACGACAAGATCCACCTGTTCGGCTTCGACAACGGCCGCGAGAAGTACTCCGAGGAGCGCACGATCGCCCACGGATCGCAGGTCGTCGCGGTCGATTCGCCGTTTGGCCGCATCGGGCTGTCGATCTGCTACGACCTGCGCTTCCCGGAACTGTATCGTGCGTTCGGCGACGTCGACCTGATCTTCGTGCCCTCGGCCTTCACGGAGACCACCGGCGCCGCGCACTGGGAGCCGCTGCTGCGCGCCCGGGCGATCGAGAACCTGGCGTGGGTCATCGCCCCGGCCCAGGGGGGCGTGCATCCGAACGGGCGCGAGACCCATGGCCACTCGATGGTGGTGGACCCCTGGGGCCGCATCGTCGCGCAGCAGGCGAAGGGAGCGGGCGTGGTGCTGGCCGACATCGACCCCGCACGCGTGCGCGAAGCCCGCAGCATGCTGCCTGCGCTGACCCACCGCACCCTGCATACCGTCTGAAGGAACCGATGAGCGCCGACCCGATCAACGCCCGCCCCGAGGCCGTAGCCGTGCCCATGCCTGCAACCCGCTCCGTGCCGTCCACGCCCGCCGCAGATCCGTTGCCGGCGGACCCGTCGGCCGGCGCCGCGCCGCGCAGCCTCGCCGACGGCCTGCTGCGTACAGCCGACCAGTGCCTGCTCGCGCCGCATGCGCTCGACACGACAGCGCTCGGCCGCGTATTCGGCAGCATCCTCAGCCACCAGGTCGACTATGCCGACCTCTACTTCCAGTACACCCGGTCGGAAGGCTGGAGCCTGGAAGAAGGCATGGTCAAGTCGGGCAGCTTCTCGATCGAGCAGGGCGTCGGGGTGCGCGCGGTGACCGGCGAGAAGACCGCGTTCGCCTATTCGGACGACATCAGCCTGCCTGCGCTCGAGGCGGCGGCGACCGCCACGCGAGCGATCGCCCGCGCCGGCCAGCAGGGCATTGCTGCGCCGATGCGCACCGGCGTGGCGCGGGAACTCTACGCTCCGAACGATCCCCTGCTGAGCCTGGACGAGGCGCGCAAGGTGGACCTGCTCGAGCGGATCGAGCGGGCGGCACGCGCCGTGGACCCGCGCGTGATCCAGGTGATGGCATCGCTCGCCGGTCAGTACGAGGTGGTGATGGTCGCGCGCCACGACGGCCTGCAGAGTGCGGATGTGCGCCCGCTGGTGCGCCTGTCGGTACAGGTGATCGTCGAGCAGGACGGTCGTCGCGAGCAGGGCAGTTCCGGCGGCGGCGGCCGGTTCGACTACGGCTACTTTACCGAAGCGGTGATCGGCCGGTACGCGAAGGAGGCGGTCGACACCGCGCTGCTCAACCTTGAGGCGCGGCCGGCCCCGGCCGGTTCGATGACCGTGGTACTCGGCCCCGGCTGGCCCGGCGTGCTCCTGCACGAGGCGATCGGCCACGGGCTGGAGGGCGACTTCAACCGCAAGGGCACGTCCGCGTTCACCGGGCGGATCGGCGAGCGCGTGGCCGCACCTGGCGTGACGGTGGTCGATGACGGTACCCTGACAGGCCGGCGTGGCTCTCTCAACGTCGATGACGAGGGCAACCCGACCCAGCGCACGGTGTTGATCGAGAACGGAGTGCTGCAGGGCTATATCCAGGATTCCCTCAACGCGCGGCTGATGGGCATGCCGGTCACCGGAAACGGCCGGCGGGAATCGTTCGCGCACCTGCCGATGCCGCGCATGACCAACACTTACATGCTCAACGGCGACAAGGATCCCGAGGAGATCATCCGTTCGGTCAAGCGTGGCCTGTACGCGGTCAATTTCGGCGGTGGACAGGTCGACATCGTCAGCGGCAAGTTCGTGTTCTCGGCGTCCGAGGCCTGGCTGGTGGAGGATGGGCGGCTGGTCCATCCGGTCAAGGGCGCGACGCTGATCGGCAATGGTCCGGATGCACTCACGCGCGTCACCATGATCGGCAACGACATGAAGCTCGATTCCGGTGTCGGCACGTGCGGCAAGGAGGGCCAGAGCGTGCCGGTCGGCGTCGGTCAGCCCACGCTGCGCATCGATGGCCTGACGGTCGGCGGCACCGCTTGAGGCTGGCCGAGGTTCCGGCCACCCGGGCCGGATGTCCTGCCACGGGTGCGCGCCGATGAGCGTCGAACTCTCGCTCCAGCTCTGGGCCGCGGTGTTCTCCGTGGTCGCCCTCGCCGGCCTGCTGCAGGGCGCGATCGGTTTCGGCTTCCCGGTCATCGCCACGCCGATGCTGGCGATGCTGATGGACATCCGCACGGCCATCGTGGTGACCGTGGTGCCCAACATCGTCACCGGCGTGATCGCAATCCTGCGCGGCGGGCAGTTGCGCAGCAACCTCGGGCGCCACTGGAAGGTCGCGCTCTGGACGCTGCCGGGTGCGCTGCTCGGTACGAAGCTGCTGATCTTCGCGTCACAGGACTGGCTCAAGCTGTTCCTGGCGATCGCGCTGTTCGTCTATCTGCGGCAGGAGGCGCTGAACCGGGTCGACTGGTCGGCGGTTCGTGCGCATCCCGACCGATCCGGCGCGGTGGCGGGCTTCGTGGGCGGGCTCCTGTCCGGCTCGGTCAACGTTGCGCTGCCGCCGCTGCTGATCTACTTCTCGGCGCTCGGCCTTTCGACAGTGGTCATGACCCAGGTGATGAACCTGTGTTTCGTCACCGCGCGCATGGTCCAGACCACCGGGCTGGCCCTGGCCGGTGCACTCGATGGGGCGGCGATCCTGGTGTCCCTGCCGCTGACAGCACTCGCGCTGCTGATGATGTGGCTCGGCTGGCGTATCCAGGACCGGATCGACGCCCTCACGTACAAGAAGGTGCTGAAGCTCTTCCTCTGGGCGATGGCGATCGGGCTCGCGCTGCAGAGCGGCTGGAACCTGCTGGCGGACCGCATGAGCTAGCGGCACCGTCCCAGCACGGGCACTGCGCCGCCTTGGGCGGGGGCATGCAAGTGGCCTCCGGAAGCGGTCCGGCTTGCGCGCGATCGCGCGCTGCCGCGCCTCCGGAATCAGCCCGCGCCCGCCGCGTCGATCAGTTCCAGCAGGCGGACCGGAGACAGCGGCGCCTCCGCCACCCGGACGCCCCAGGGTGCGAGGGCATCCTCGATGGCCGAGACGATCGCCGGCGCGACCGGGATGGTACCGGCTTCGCCGATGCCCTTGACGCCGATCGGGTTGGTCGGGGAGGGCGTCTCGAGGAACACCACCTCGATCTGCGGGATCTCGGTCGAGGTGGGCAGCAGGTAGTCGGCGAACGTGCCGGTCACTGGTTGCGCCTCGGCGTCGTAGCCCATCTTCTCGAACAGCGCATTGCCGATGCCGTGCACGATGCCACCGTGGATCTGGCCTTCGGCGAGCGTCGGGTTGACGAGCCGTCCGCTGTCGTGGACCGCTACGTAGCGCAGGATGCGCACCGCACCGGTACCGGGGTCGACCTCGACCTCACAGGCGTGGCAGGCATTGGCGTGCGCCTGGCTGTTGGTCTGGAACAGTCCGGTGGATTCGAGGCCTGGCGTGACGCCCGGCGGCAGCGAGTAGCCAGGCGCCCCCTTGAGCTTGCGCGCGATGTCGCCCAGCGTCAGGAAGCGCGCAGGTTCGGCGGCCACTTCGACGCGGCCGTCGTGCAGGCGCAGCCCGTCGACCGGTACCCCGAGCATCTGCTCACCCACCTTGAGCGCCTTGTGCCGGACCTCGACCGCGGCCAGGTGGACCGACGAGCCTGCCATCACGGTCTGCCGGCTCGCGAAGCCGCCCATGCCGAGCGAGACGCGACCGGTGTCGCCGCAGGTGACGTTGATCATCGACAGTGGCACGTCGAGCTGTTCGGCTGCGATCTGCGCCAGCGCCGTCGCCAGGCCCTGGCCCATCGCCAGTGCGCCAGTGTAGAGGTCGATCCGGCCCTGTGGTGACACGCGGATCACCGCCGATTCGAACGGACCGCGCGAGGTCGCCTTGACCGCATTCGCCAGCCCCAGCCCGAGGAACCGACCCTGCGCGCGAGCCGCGTGCTGGCGGGCCGGGAAGCCGGCATGGTCGATCCGCGCCAGCGCGGCCGCCTGCGTGGCCGGATAGTCGCCGCTGTCGACGATCGATCGCACGCCCGCGCGGTTGGTCAGGCCCTTGTCGTACGGCATCTTGCCCGGGGGCACGAGGTTGCGCGAGCGCACCTCGGCGCGGTCGAGCGCGAGTTCGCGGGCGACGCGGTCGAGCAGCCGCTCCATCACGAAGGCAGCCTGCGGATAACCAGCGCCGCGCACCGGGATCACCGGTGTCTTGTTGGTCTGGCAGATGATCACGTCCATCCGGTACGCCGGCACCCGGTAGGGGCCGGTGACCGAGGTGGCGGCGTTGTACGGCAGGTTGATGCCCTGCGGGGTATACGCACCCTGGTCATGGAGCAGCCGGCCGCGTATGCCGAGGATCCGTGCGTCGGCGTCGACCGCGATCTCGACATCCCAGTACTGGTCACGCTCGTGGATCGCGCTGATGAAGTGCTCTGCGCGGTCCTCCACCCACTTCACCGGTCGTCGGAGGCAGCGCGCCGCCGCCGGAATCGCGACTTCCTCGGGGTAGGTCAGGTACTTGCAACCGAAGCCACCACCCACGTCTGGCGCGACCACCCGCACGTTGTGCTGGTCCATGCCGAGCATGGCTGCGATCGAGTGCATCACCTCGTGCGCCATCTGCGTTGAGGTCCACACCGTGATCGCATCCTCGACCGGGTCGTAGCGGGCGAGCACGCCGCGGCCTTCCATCGGGTGCGCCGCGCCCCGGTGCACGAACAGCGACTCTGCGAACACGTGCGGCGCCTGCGCGAACGCTGGATCGACCTCGCCGAAGCCCACCTGCAGTTGCTCGGCGACGTTCGAGGCGGCATCGCTGCGCACCACTGGCTCGCGGTCATCCAGCGCCTGGTGGCAGTCGTGCACCACGGGCAGCGGCTCGAAGTCGACCTCGATCAGCGCCAGCGCATCCTCGGCGATCGCCCTCGACTCGGCGACGACCATCACCATCGCCTCTCCGACGAAGGCCACCTCGGTGCACGAGAGCACCCAGGGCGTGATGTCCTTCTGGAGCGTGGCCGACGGGAAGCCGAGCGGCATGCGCAGCCCGGTCAGTTCGCGTGCGATCGCATCGGCGTCGAACACCGCGACCACGCCCGGCAGCGCGCGCGCGGCCGAAAGGTCGATGCGGGTGACGCGGGCGTGGGCGTGCGGACTGCGCAGGAAGGCCGCGTGCAGCGGGTCGGGCATCGGGATGTCGTCGAGGAAGCGACCCTCGCCGCGCAGCAGTGCCGGATCCTCGATGCGCGGCAGTGGCTGACCGAACATCCGCCGGGCGGTGCGCTCGGGGACATCGGGGGCGGCGGGCGGCACAAGCACCTGGCCGGCCGGCACGATCGTGTCCATCGGTCAGTCTCCTGCGCGCGCGCGCGCGGCCTGCAGCGCCGCTGCAACGATGTTCTGGTAGCCGGTGCAGCGGCACAGATGGCCGGAGAGCACCAGTCGCACTGCCTCCTCGTCGGGCGACGGATCGTCGCGCAGCAGTTCGGTGAGGGACATCAGGATGCCGGGCGTGCAGAAGCCGCACTGCAGCGCATGGCGGTCGCGGAACGCCTGCTGTAGCGGACCGAGCCCGGCGGGGCCAGGCTCGCTCGCGGCGAGGGATTCGACCGTCTCGACCGTGCAGCCGTCGGCCTGCACCGCCAGCATCAGGCACCCACGCGCCGACACGCCGTCGACCAGCACCGTGCAGGCACCGCACACACCATGCTCGCAGCCGACGTGGGTGCCGGTGAGTCGCAGGTCGTGGCGCAGGAAGTCTGCGAGGTTCTTTCGCTCGGCCACCTCGCAACGGTGCAGCGTGCCGTTCACCGTCACAGCGATTTCGCGGAGGGGTTCTTCGCTGCTCATGGGTTACTCCCTGCATGCCCCGCTGCGCGCGCCAGCGCAGCCGGGATTGCGCGCGCGCAGAGGGTCCGTGCCAGCCGCTGGCGGTACCATGCAGGCACCTGCGGGTCGCCCAGCGCGTCGACCTCGGCGCAGCAGGCGGCCGCGGCCTCGATGTCCGTCCCGGCCACGCGGGTGCCGAGCAGGCGTGCCTCGGCCGCCGGCACGCGCAACGGCGTCGCGCCGACCCCGCCCAGCGCGATCGATACCCGCGAGGCGTTCCCTGCCGCATCGAGTTCGAGCAGGACCGCGACGGCGACGATCGCATAGTCACCATGCCTGCGCGCGAACTCGAGGAAGGCCCATCCGTGCCCGGCCGCCCATGGCGCGATGCGCAGTTCGGCGAGGATCTCGCCATCCTCCAGCGCGGGCGTCATCAGGTCGACGGCGAACGAACGCATCGGAACTTCGCGTCGACCCCCCGGGGTGGCTATGCACAGCCGCGCGTCCATCGCCATCGCCACCAGCGGCTGTTCGGCCGAAGGATCGAGGTGGCACAGGCTGCCGCCGATCGTGCCGCGGTTGCGCGTCTGCCGGTGACCGACCCAGCGGATTGCCTCGGCCAGCAGCGGAAGCCTGGCCTGCACCAGCGGGGAGAACTCGATCTCGCGTTGCCGGGTCATTGAGCCGATCACGAGGTCTTCGCCGTCCTCCCGGATGCCGGACAGTTCGGCGACCCGGTTGAGGTCGATGACGTGCTGCGGCGCCACCAGCCGGAAGTTGAGCATCGGCATCAGCGATTGCCCGCCCGCGAGCAGCCGCGGGCCGGGCAGGGTGGACGCGAGCGACAGGGCCTCGTCGAGGGTGCGCGGCGCATGGTAGCGGAACGACGGTGCCTTCATGCGGGTGCGCCTACTCCTGCTTGATGCCGGCGATGCCGGCGATGCGCCGGTAGCGATCGATGTCGGCGCGCAGCAGTTTCGCGGTGTCCGCGCCGGAGCGGAAGAACGGATCGAGGCCCGCTCCGGCCAGCTTCTTGCGCAGGTCGGGTTCCTGCAGCACCGCGCGCACGTCGCTCTCGACCTTGCGGACCACCGCGTCGGGCGTGGCTGCCGGCGCGAGCAGGCCGTAGTAGTTCTCGACCGCGAAGCCCTTCAGTTCGGGCATGCCGGAGTCGCGGAAGGTCGGGATGTCAGGTGCGAGCGGCGAACGGTCCTGGCTGCTCAGCGCGAGCGCACGCAGCTTGCCCTGCTGGATGAACGGCAAGGCACTGGCGAGCGTCACCGCGACTACGTCGAGCTGGCCACCCACCGCGTTGGCCACCGCGATCGCGCAGCTGTGCGGGATGTGCACCGCAGTGGTCTTCGTCTCGAACTTGTAGAGTTCCATGGTGAAGTGGTGGGTGGTCGCCATGCCGCAACTCGCGTAGTCGAACTTGTCCGGCTGGGCCCGCAGCAGGCCGGTGAACTCCTGCAGGTTGTTCGCCTTTACCCGGGGATTGACCGCGAGCACGATCGGCGCCGAGGTGGCGAGCGCGACCGGCTTGAAGTCTTTCGCGAGGTCGAAGGTCAGCTTGGGCAGCAGGGCGGCATTGACTGCGTGCGAGGCGGCCACCAGCAGCAGGGTGTAGCCGTCGGGATTGGCGCGCGACACCAGTTCGGCCCCCACGCTGCCGCCGGCGCCGGTCCGGTTCTCGACCACGACTGGCTGCTTCCAGAGCTCGCCCAGCCGTGCGCCGAGGATGCGGCCGGTGATGTCGGCGCCGCCGCCGGGCGGGAAGGTCGCGACGAAGCGCACCGGCTTGGTCGGAAACGTGGCCTGCTGCGCCTCTGCAGCCGGCGACGCCACGATGAACGGCGCTGCGAGCAGGGTGCCAAGCAGGGCGGTGGCCAGGGGCCGGCGACGGCGGCCGGCGGCGGCGCGCGGGAGATCGAGGGGCATGGGATCGTTCCGTTGAAAGAGGCGCGATTATGCCCCGGCTCCGCTTCCCTCGCCGCGCG
The DNA here is from genome assembly GCA_947458835.1 of Betaproteobacteria bacterium. Classification (GTDB taxonomy): domain Bacteria; phylum Pseudomonadota; class Gammaproteobacteria; order Burkholderiales; family CAIKXV01; genus CAIKXV01. The sequence continues at coordinate 8,661 of CANHBC010000084.1, forward strand.
GGAGCGCGTGCCTTGCCGCCTATTCAGGCTTGATGTTCGCCGCTGCCGCGATGCGCCGGTTGCGCTCGATGTCGGCGGCGAGCAGCCTGCGCGTATCCGCCGCGGAACGGAAGAACGGGTCGAGCCCCGAGGCCGCCATCCGCTTCTGCAGGTCGGGGTCCTGCAGCGCGCTGCGCACGTCCGCCTCGATCTTCGTGACGATCGCCTCGGGCGTGGCCAGCGGTGCGAGGAAGCCGTAGTAGTTGTCGACCGAGTAGCCCTTCAGTTCCGGGATCCCGGATTCGCGGAAGGTCGGGATCTCGGGGGCCAGGGGCGAGCGCGTCTGGCTGGCCAGCGCGATCGCGCGCAGCTTGCCTTGCTGGACGAAGGGCAGGGCGGTCGCCAGCGTGATCGCACCGACGTCGATCTGGTTGCCCAGGATCATCGCCACTGCGTTCGCGCAGCTGGTCGGGATGTGCAGCGCGGTGGTCTTCGTTTCGAACTTGTATGCTTCCATCGCGAAGTGGTGGGTGCTGGCCATGCCGCAGCTTGCGTAGTCGAGCTTGTCCGGCTGTGCCCGCAGCAGGCTGGTGAATTCCTGCAGCGTGGTCGCCTTCAGCCGTGGATGCACGACCAGCGCGACCGGCGCCGAAGCAGCCAGTGCCACCGGACGGAAGTCGCGTACCAGGTCGAAGGGCAGTCGGGACAGCAGGGCCGCGTTGACCGTGTGCGTGGTGGCTACCACCAGCAGGGTGTGGCCGTCGGGCGTGGCTCGGAACACCAGTTCGGCACCGAGGCTGCCGCCGGCCCCGGGACGGTTCTCGACCACGACCGGCTGCTTCCAGATCTCTGCGAGGCGGGCTCCCACGATCCGCCCGGTGAGGTCTGCGCCGCCGCCGGGCGAGAAGGTCGCCACCAGGCGCACCGGGCGCGCCGGCCACTGTGCAACGGCGGCCGGGGTTGCCGCTGGCTGCGCGCCGGCAGGTGTCGACAGCGCGAACGACGCCGCGACGATCGTCGTTGCGAGCGCGGCGGCTGCGAGGCCAGGCTTGCACGGGATTGACCGGCGGGCAGGAATCGACTGGTTCATGGCGTGGCTACCTGTGGGAGGACAACGGAGGGGAAGGGAAGAAAACGGAGGGGAAGGCAGGGCACGGATGCCCGGGGCAACGGATGGGCGCGAACATGCAAACGACGTGCCATCCACGACCGTGGATCACTCCTCGAAGCGCATCGAAAGGTCGAGCGCACGTACGTCCTTGGTGAGGTTGCCCACCGAGATCCGGTCGACGCCGGTGGTGGCAATCGCGCGGACCGTCTCGAGCGTGATGCCGCCGGAGGCTTCCAGTTGCGCCCGCCCGGCGGTGAATGCCACTGCGGCGTGCATCCGCTCGACCGAGAAGTTGTCGAGCAGGATCAGCGGCGCGCCGGCCTCGATGGCCTCCGCGAGCTGCGCCTCGGTCTCGACCTCGACCTGCAGCGGCGTGCCAGGGGCGACCCGGGCCGCCGCGCGGACCGCCGCCGTGATGCCGCCCGCGGCCGCGATGTGGTTTTCCTTGATCAGCACCATGTCGTACAGGCCCATGCGGTGGTTGGCGCCACCGCCGGTGACCACGGCGTACTTCTGGGCGAAGCGCAGGCCGGGCAGGGTCTTGCGAGTGTCGAGGATGCGCGCGCGTGCCGGACCGATCGCATCGACGTATTCGCGGGTGCGCGTGGCCACGCCCGACAGCAGTTGCAGGAAGTTCAGCGCCGCGCGCTCGGCGGTCAGCAGGGCCCGTGCCGGTCCCTCGATGCGGCACAGGGCCTGCCCGGCCGACACGCGATCGCCTTCGGCCGCGAGCCAGTCGATGCCCGCAGCCGGGTCGACGGTGCGGAACACGGCGTCGAACCACGGCCGGCCGCACAGCACGGCGGCCTCGCGTGCGATGACGCGCGCGCGCAACCGGGTGCCGGGGGCGATCAGCGCGGCAGTCAGGTCGCCGCTGCCGACATCCTCGTCCAGGGCCCGACGGGCTTCGTCGTCGGCGTGGCGGGCGATCAGTTCGGGCGAAAAGCTCATGCGTCCTCCGGCTGGACCCGGTCAGTCCGGGCGTCGGATTCTAGCCAATTGCCCTTATGATCGTGCGCATGCGGGCTCCAGTGTCCGGCTCGCGTGCCGATACCGGCAGCATGACCGTCGCCACCGAAGGATCCCAATGTCTGACATCACGCATGTCGTCTCGTGGGGGCTGGGTACGATCGCCGGGTTCGCGCTGCTCGCGGTGCTGGCCTTCGTGCTGTTGCGCGACATCACCCAGAAGCGGCACACGATCCTGCGCAACTACCCGGTGATCGGCCACCTGCGCTACTTCTTCGAGACCCTCGGCGAATACTTCCGGCAGTACTTCTTTGCCGGGGACCGGGACGAGATGCCGTTCAACCGCGCGACCCGCGGCTGGGTGTATCGCCTGGCCAAGGACGAGGGCGGCATCATCGGCTTCGGCTCGACCTACGACCTGCGCCAGCCGGGATCCATCCTGTTCGTGAACGCACCGTTTCCGGTCCTCGAGACCGAACGGCTGCCCACGCCACCGCTGTCCATCGGTGAGGGACACTGCCGCCAGCCGATGCTCGGGCGCTCTGTGGTCAACGTCAGCGGCATGAGCTTCGGGGCGATCTCTGCACCTGCGGTGCGTGCGCTGTCCCGCGGTGCGCAGGTGGCTGGATGCTGGATGGACACCGGCGAGGGTGGCCTTTCGCCCTACCATCTCGAGGGTGGTTGCGACATCATCATGCAGATCGGGACCGCCAGGTACGGGGTGCGCACGTTCGACGGCAACCTCGACCGCGACCGGCTGCGCGAGCTCGGCCGGCAGGTCGGTGCCTTCGAGATCAAGCTGTCCCAGGGCGCCAAGCCAGGCAAGGGCGGGGTACTGCCCGCGATGAAGGTGACTGAGGAGATCGCGCGCATCCGCGGCATCCCGGCTCACCAGGATTCGATCAGCCCGAACCGCCATCCGGACATCGCCGACGTCGACCAGCTGCTCGACCAGGTGATGATGATCCGTGACCTGACGGGTCGACCGTGCGGCGTGAAGACGGCGATCGGCGGCTGGGCCTTCGCCAACGAACTGTGCGAGGCGATCCTGCGCCGTGGGCCGGATTCGGCGCCCGATTTCCTGGTGATCGACGGCGGCGAGGGCGGCAGCGGTGCCGCGCCACAGGTGCTGGCCGACCACATGGCGCTGCCGATCTCGGAAGCGCTGCCCCGGGTGGTCGACGCGCTGATCGAGGCAGGTCTGCGGGACCGGGTGCGCGTGGTTGCCTCCGGCAAGCTGGTCACCTCGGCCAAGGCGGCTTGGGCGCTCTGTGCCGGCGCTGATTTCGTCAACACCGCGCGCGGCTTCATGCTGGCGCTGGGCTGCATCCAGGCGCTGCGCTGCCACACCAACACCTGCCCGACCGGCGTCACTACCCACAACCGGCGGCTGCAGCGCGGCCTGGTGGTGGAGGAGAAATACCTGCGTGTCGCGAACTATGCGCTCAACCTGTCGAAGGAGATCGACATGATCGCGCACTCCTGTGGCGTGCGCCATGCGCGCGAGCTGCGCCGCGAGCACGTGCGCATCGTGCAGGATGCCAACCGCAGCATCGCGCTCGACAGGATGTATCCCTATCCCGAGTCGGGATCCGCCGCCAGCGGCGTGCTGCGCGCCTGAACGCCGCGGCCCGTGTTCAGCCGCGGGTCACGAACATTACGAGCGCAAGCAGGGAGGCGACCAGGATGGCGGCGCCTAGCAGGCCGCCGATGATCGCCTGCGCCGGCGTGATCGAACGGGCGTCCGCGTCCAGGTCACGCGCCTTGCGGATGCCCAGGAAACTGCCCAGCACCGCACGCGCGACCGCGAGCGGCCCTGCGCGGCGAGGCGGGAGGTCTGCGGGTGGCGGGGGCGGGGCGGGCTGTCGACTATCCATTCTGGCAGGATAGCAGAGGCTGCACCTTCGCCCGCGCATTGGGCACCCAGCCTTGAAAGCGGCTCCCCGGGCCCCACCTGTGCGGTGTGAAGGCACACCGAGGGGAGTCTCCGCCATGCGATTCGACAAGTTCACCACCCGCTTCCAGCAGGCCTTCGCTGAAGCCCAGAGTCTCGCCGTCGGTGCCGATGGCCAGTTCATCGAGCCTCAGCACCTGCTGCTCGCCCTGCTCGACCAGCAGGACGGAGGCACCGCTGCGCTGCTCGGCAAGGCCGGCGCCAACGTGGCCGGCCTGCGCGAGGCCCTGCGTACCGCGATTGCCCGCCTGCCGAAGGTCGAAGGGCATGGCGGCGAGGTGCAGGTGGGGCGTGAGCTTTCCGCGCTGCTCAACCTGACCGACCGCGAGGCCCAGAAGCGTGGCGACCAGTTCATCGCCTCGGAGCTGTTCCTGCTGGCCGCTACCGGCGACAAGGGCGAGGTGGGCCGCCTGCTCAAGCAGTACGGGGCCACCCGCGCCGAACTGGAGAAGGCGATCGAACAGGTGCGTGGCGGCGAGGGCGTGTCCTCGCCCGAGGCCGAGGGCAGCCGGGAGTCGCTGAAGAAGTACACCGTCGACCTCACCGACCGTGCACGCTCCGGAAAGCTCGACCCGGTGATCGGACGCGACGACGAGATTCGCCGCGCGATCCAGGTGCTTCAGCGGCGGACCAAGAACAATCCGGTGCTGATCGGCGAGCCCGGCGTGGGCAAGACCGCGATCGTCGAGGGGCTGGCGCAGCGCATCGTCAACGGCGAGGTGCCCGATTCCCTGCGCAACAAGCGGGTGCTCTCGCTCGACATGGCGGCGCTGCTGGCCGGGGCCAAGTACCGCGGCGAGTTCGAGGAGCGGTTGAAGACGGTGCTGAAGGAGATCGCCCAGGACGAAGGCCGCACGATCGTGTTCATCGACGAGTTGCACACGATGGTCGGCGCAGGCAAGGCCGAGGGCGCGATCGATGCAGGCAACATGCTCAAGCCCGCGTTGGCCCGCGGCGAGCTGCACTGCATCGGCGCCACCACGCTCGACGAGTACCGCAAGTACGTGGAGAAGGACGCCGCGCTGGAGCGCCGGTTCCAGAAGGTGCTGGTCGACGAGCCGAGCGTCGAGTCGACCATCGCCATCCTGCGCGGGCTGCAGGAGAAGTACGAGCTGCACCACGGGGTCGACATCACCGACCCGGCGATCGTGGCCGCCGCCGAGCTGTCGCACCGCTACATCACCGACCGATTCCTGCCGGACAAGGCCATCGACCTGATCGACGAAGCCGCGGCACGCATCAAGATCGAGATCGATTCCAAGCCGGAATCGATGGACCGGCTCGAACGCCGGCTGATCCAGCTCAAGATCGAGCGCGAGGCGGTGCGCAAGGAGAAGGACGAAGCCTCGCAGAAGCGCTTCGCGCTGATCGAGGAGGAGATCGTACGCCTCGGACGCGAGTATGCCGACCTCGAAGAGGTGTGGAAGGCGGAGAAGGCGACGGTCCAGGGTTCCCAGCACGTGAAGGAAGAGATCGATCGTCTGCGTGCCGAACTCAACGACCTGCAGCGCCAGGGCAAGTTCGAGCAGGTGGCCGAGATCCAGTACGGCCGGCTGCCGGCGTTGGAGGCCCAGTTGCGCGCCGCCACCGAGGGTGAGGCGGGGCCGGGCGCGAAGACGCGGCTGCTGCGCACCCAGGTCGGTGCCGAGGAGATCGCCGAGGTCGTGTCGCGCGCCACCGGCATCCCCGTTTCCAGGATGATGCAGGGCGAGCGCGAGAAGCTGCTCCAGATGGAGGCGGCGCTGCATGGACGCGTGGTCGGTCAGGACGAGGCCGTACGCCTGGTGTCCGACGCGATCCGCCGGTCGCGCTCCGGCCTCGCCGACCCGAAGCGTCCCTACGGGTCGTTCCTGTTCCTGGGCCCGACCGGCGTGGGCAAGACCGAGCTCTGCAAGGCGCTCGCGGAGTTCCTGTTCGACTCCGAGGAGCACCTGATCCGCATCGACATGTCGGAGTTCATGGAGAAGCATTCGGTGTCGCGTCTGATCGGCGCGCCACCCGGCTACGTGGGCTACGAGGAAGGCGGGCACCTGACCGAGGCGGTACGGCGCAAGCCCTACAGCGTGATCCTGCTCGACGAGGTCGAGAAGGCGCACCCGGACGTGTTCAACGTGCTGCTGCAGGTGCTCGACGATGGCCGCATGACCGACGGTCAGGGGCGCACCGTGGACTTCAAGAACACGGTGATCGTGATGACCTCCAACCTCGGTTCGCAGATGATCCAGCAGATGTCCGGCAGCGACTATGGCGTGGTCAAGGTCGCGGTGATGGCCGAGGTGAAGACGCATTTCCGGCCGGAGTTCGTGAACCGGATCGACGAGATCGTCGTCTTCCATGCGCTGGACGAGGCCAATATCGCAAGCATTGCCCGCATCCAGCTCAAGCTGCTCGAACGGCGGCTGGCTTCGATGGAGATGTCGCTCGAAGTCACCGATGCGGCGATCTCCGAGCTGGCCAAGGCCGGCTTCGACCCGGTGTTCGGCGCCCGACCGCTGAAGCGGGCTATCCAGGGCGAGATCGAAAACCGTCTGGCGCGTGAACTGCTCGAAGGACGCTTCGGCCCGAAGGACACCGTACGGGTCGACGTACGAAACGGGATCTTCGCCTTTACCAGGGGCTGACTGGCGCGCGGGCTGGGGCGGGGCGTCGTCCCGGGGCCCCCATCGGGCAGCCGAGCGGCAGGGTTCTCGAGGAAGGGCATCTCTGCCGCTTAGCTCTGGCGTGCGCCGATCGCAGCCTGTGCCGGCGTGGGCGCAGGTGGTTACGGCGCTGCCAGGTGATCGGCACCCGGGAATCATTGCCTGTCGCAACCGGGCATTGTTGCTCGTCCTTCGTTGCCGCGAAGCCGCCGCAGCGGTGTGGAGCCGGTATATTCCGAGCCGGCGCCGGACCCACCGGTGCGCGTGTCCAGGGAGAGGGCTTCACGGATGGACCTGCTGGCCCGCCGAATCGTCGGCGACAAGCGTTTCGAGCGGCTGATCATCGCCCTCATCGTGTTCAACGGGGTGCTGGTCGGACTCGAGACTTCCTCGACGATCGTCGCCCAGGCTGGTCGCGCGATCGAATGGGCGCACCACCTGATCCTGGCGGCTTTCGTGGTCGAGGTCTTGCTCAAGCTCGCCGCAGTGGCGCCGGCATGGCGGCGCTACTTCGGTGATGGCTGGAACGTGTTCGACTTCACCATCGTGGTGCTGTCGCTGCTGCCCTTCTCCGGTGAACTGGCGATGGTGGCGCGCATGGTGCGGCTGTTGCGGGTGCTGCGCCTGGTGTCGGCCCTGCCGAAATTGCGCCTGGTCGTGTCCACGCTGGTGCATGCGCTGCCGGGCATGGGCCACGTCCTGCTGCTGGTGGCGCTGCTGTTCTACATCTACGCGGTCGCCGGCTACCACCTGTTCCATCTCGCCGATCCGGAGCGCTGGGGCACGCTCGGGTCAGCGCTGCTCACGCTGTTCCAGGTGGCGACGCTCGAGGGCTGGGCCGAGGTGATGTACGCAGCGATGGAGTCGTCTTCGCTGGCGTGGATCTTCTTCATCTCGTTCGTGATCGTCGGCACCTTCGTGATGATCAACCTGTTTATCGCGGTGGTGATCAACAGCCTGGAGGAGACCAAGGCGATACAGGCGGCTGACGATCGCCGGCAGGAGCCGGCCGATGCCGACGCGGCACTGCTCGAGGAACTGCGCGCCGCCCGCGAGGCCCTGGTCCGGGTCGAGGCGGCGCTGGCTGCACGCGGCCGATGATCGGCGCCCGTCGGGGATCCGCATGAACCGGACAGCGCAGGCCGGCCGGCCGGATGCCGCGCGGGTGCTCGTCACCGGGGCCGCCAGCCAGGTGGGCTACTTCCTGCTGCCGCGGCTGGCACGCGACGGTGCCGAGGTGATTGCCGTGTCGCGCCGTCCGCAGGCCCGGGCGGTCGAGCCCTTCGGCCGTGGCTGGGCCGGACTGGACCTGCAGATGCGCTGGCTTCAGGCGGACCTGGACAACCGGTCGTCCGTTGCCTGGACCTCCGACTGCGCCGCCGACTGCGAGGCCTGGATCCACCTGGGACCGCTGCGCCTGGTGCCACCGCTGCTCGCCGCCGGGCGGATGCCGGCGCTGCGCCGGGTGGTGGCCTTCGGCTCGACCAGCCGGTTCACCAAGGCCGCCTCGCCGCACCCGCGCGAGCGCCGGATCGTGGCCGACCTGGAAGCTGGCGAGGCCGGGCTTGCGCAGGCCTGCGACGCACGCGGCATTGGCTGGACGCTGTTCCGGCCGACGCTGATCTATGGCGCGGGCATGGACCGCAATGTGAGGGTCATCGCGCAGGCAATACGCCGCTTCGGGCTGTTCCCTCTGGTCGGCGGCGGCGAGGGCCTGCGCCAGCCGGTGCATGCGGATGACCTGGCGGCCGCCTGCGTGTCGGCGCTGGCCAGCCCTGTCAGCGCGGGGCGGGCCTACGACCTGTCGGGCGGCGAAGTCCTGACCTACCGGGTCATGGTCGAGCGCATCTTCAGCGCGGCCGGACGGACCGCGCGCCTGTTGCCGGTCCCGGTGCCCGCGGTCGGCCTCGCCCTATGGCTGCTGTCGCGGCTGCCGCGCTACCGCGACTTCAACGTCGAGATGGCCCGACGCATGGCTGCCGACATGGTGTTTCCGCACGAAGCCGCGACGCGCGACCTCGGCTATCGGCCGCGCGGGTTCGAGCCGGTCGTGGACCGACCGGCCTGATCCCCGTCCGGCGCAGCGGCATCGCCGTCCAGGTCGCGCGGGCGGAGGATCCTGAACAGCGCGAGCGCGATGAGCATCAGGCCGCCGATCGCCGCGAAGGCGGCGCTCCACCCGGCGGCCGACATGCCACCGGACAGGTCGAGCACGAACCCCACCAGCAGGGGGCCGACGAAGCCGCCCGCGTAGCCGAGCATCGAGTGTACGGCCAGCGTCGCGCCGCGCCGCGCCGGGTCGGCGGTGCCTGCGCTGCCGGCGGTGAGCGACGAGGAGTCCAGCCATGCCACCAGGCCCCAGAGGAAGAGCAGGCCCAGTGCCAGGGCGTAGCTGCCGCTGCCCAGCCAGCCGATGCTCCCGGCGAGCAGCGCCGAGCCGATCATCGCTGCGCTGACCAGCCGCCGCCGGCCCAGCCGGATCGAGGCCTCGTTGCCGGCGATGCTCGCCAGCGTGCCGGCGAGCGCGAGCAGGGTGA
>CANHBC010000085.1 GCA_947458835.1 Betaproteobacteria bacterium
CAGGCGCCCTGGTAGTGGACGGTGAGCTGCGTCTCGGTGAGGTCGATCAACTCGAGGTTGCCGCCGTCGTTCTGCAGGTAAGGCCGGATCTGGTCGTCGAGCAGCGCATTGATCCGGTCCAGCCGCTCGAGGGTGGCAGCGTCCATGTCAGTGCGCGCGACTGCCGCGGCGGCGACCAGGTGTCCGCTGGACGCGTCGGCCGCGGGCGCCTCCCGGATCGGCACCGCGAGCGCACGCAGCAGTTCGTCCCACGGTGCCAGGCCGTCCTGGGTGACCGTGATCCAGTGGTCGACATAGTAGACGTTGGTGACGTGCTCGACGTCGAACAGGGCCGAGGCCAGCGGATCGTCCTGAGCCGCGCCAGCTTCATCGAACGAGCGGGCGATGCCCCACGTGAGCGGCTCCTTCAGGATGAACTTCCGGGCATTCGGGTTCGGCGTGTACTCGACTTCAGCGATCTTGGGCATCGGAATGGCGCGTTGGCTGGGAGCGGACGGAACGACGATGGCAGGGACGCGGGGCGGCGCGACTCAGGCGCCGTCGCCCTCGGTGGAGGTGACCGCGTCGTTGTTCAGCGCGGCGTGCAGCGTGTGCCACGGCAGGATCGCGCACTTGACCCTGGACGGCAGGTCCTTCACCCCGGCGAACACCTTCAGGCGGCCGAGCTGGTTGGCGTCGCGTTCCGGGTCAAGCTTGCCGGTGGCCATGTCGCGGAACTGCTGCACCATGGCCTCGGCCTCACCGACCGCGCGCCCCTTTACCGCGGTCGTCATCATCGACGCGGAGGCCTTGCAGATCGCGCAGCCGTCGCCCTCGAAGCCGACTGCATCCACCGTGCCGCCGGACCCGACGGACAGGGTCAGCACGATGTGGTCGCCGCACAGCGGGTTGTGCCCCTCGGCGCGGTGGTTGGCGCCGTCGACCGTGCCCCAGTTGCGCGGCTTGCGGTTGTGGTCGAGGATGACTTCCTGGTAGAGCTGGTTCGATGCGGTCATGCGATGGCCCGTTTCAGTCGATGCCGAAGACGGCCTTGGCGCGCTCCAGCGAGGCGACCAGCGCATCGACCTCGGCGAAGGTGTTGTAGAACGCGAACGAGGCGCGCGCCGTGGCCGGGATCCGGTAGCGCGTCATCACCGGCTGGGCGCAATGGTGGCCGGTGCGGATCGCCACTCCGTCCTCGTTGAGCAGCGTCCCCAGGTCGTGCGGATGGATTCCTTCCATGACCATCGAGAGCACGGCCGCCTTGCGCTCCGCGGTGCCGATAATGCGGATGCCGCGGATGCGCGACACGCCCTCGGTCGCGTAGGCGAGCAGTTCGTGCTCGCGCCGGGCGATGGCCTCGAGCCCGATACCGCGCAGGTAGTCGAGCGCCTCGCCGAGCGCAATCGCCGCCATGATCGGCGGGGTACCGGCTTCGAACTTGAACGGAAGCACGTTGTAGGTGGTCTTCTCGAAGCTGACCGAGGCGATCATGTCGCCGCCACCCTTGTAGGGCTGCATCTTCTCGAGCAGCGACTCGCGGCCGTACAGCACGCCGATGCCGGTCGGCCCGCAGGTCTTGTGTCCGGAGAACACGTAGAAGTCGCAACCCAGCGCCTGCACGTCCACCGGGATATGCGGCGCCGCCTGCGCACCGTCGACCAGTACCGGGACGCCGATGGCATGCGCCGCCTCGACGTAGTCGCGCACCGGTACCACCGTCCCCAGCGCGTTGGACACGTGGGTGATCGCGACCAGCTTCACCCGGGGACCGAGCAGCGCCTGGTAGGCGTCGAACGACAGCTCGCCGGCGTCGTTGACCGGGATCACCCTGAGCGTCGCGCCGCGCTCCTCGCACAGCATCTGCCAGGGCACGATGTTGGCATGGTGCTCGATCGCCGACACCACGATCTCGTCGCCGGCGCCAATGAACTTTCGCCCGTAGCCATGCATCACGAGGTTGATGCCCTCGGTGGTGCCGCTGGTGAAGATCACCTCGCGCTCGGAGGCTGCGTTGATGAACGACTGCGCGGTGCGCCGGGCCTCTTCGTAGCGCGCGGTCGCGATCTCGGACAGGTAGTGCACCGCGCGGTGGATGTTCGAGTGCTCGCGCGTCTGGTACTCGACCATGCGGTCGATCACCCGTTGCGGCATCTGGGCGCTGGCGGCGTTGTCGAGGTAGACCAGCGGCTTGCCGTCCACGCGCATCGACAGGATCGGGAAGTCCGCGCGCACGCGGTCGATGTCGAAGCCTCCGGACGCAACAGACGGGTTCATAGTCCGCTCCTTGCCATCACCTGCGCCGCCAGCCGACCGACCAGCGAACGCACCGGGATGCGCTCGATCACCTCGGCGGCGAACGCATACGTGAGCAGGCGGCGAGCCTGGTCCGCCGGCAGGCCACGGCTGGCCAGGTAGAAGCGTTCATCCGCGTCGAGCTGGCCGACCGTGGCGCCATGCGCCGCCTTGACGTCATCGGCATGGATCTCCAGCTGCGGCTTGGCGTTGACCTGCGCCCGGGCAGACAGCAGCAGCGCGCGGCTCTGCTGCGACGAATCGGTGCGCTGGGCATCGGGCCTCACGAGGATGCGGCCGTTGAACACCGCATGCGAGCCGCCATCGCAGACGCACTTGTGCAGTTGCCGGCTGGTGCCATGAGGCTTCGCGTGGTCGAGCAGCGTGTGCGAGTCGGCATGCTGCCGCGCGTCGAGCAGCGCGAGTCCGTCGCGCGTGACTTCGGCGCCCTCGCCGGCCAGCGTCACCGCATGGTCGAGCCGGGACAGGCGCGCGCCGATGTCCACCGCCACCGACCGGTAGCGCGCGTCACGGGCGACCGAGACCGCGCAGCGACCGACATGGAAACTCACCGCGTTCTCCCGCTGCAGGCGCACGTGGCGCAGCGTCGCACCCGGCTCGACCACGCATTCGGTGACGGCGTTGGTGAACACCATCGAATCGCCCAGGGAGGCGTACTCTTCGACCACGGTGAGTTCGCTGCCCTCGCCTGCCACCACCAGCACCCGCGGCTGAATCGCCAGCGGCGCCGACCGCCCGGTTGACAGGAACAGCAGGTGGACAGCCCCTGGCACCTGCACGCCGCGGGCGCAGACCACCGCCGCGCCCTCGCCCAGGCGAGCGGTATTCACCGCGCTGAAGAAGTCGACGTCGAACGCGGCATGCCGGCCCAGGTGCTCGCGCACCGCCGGGCCGCCGTCGGCGAGCATCGCCGCGAGTGCGCCGACGCGTACGCCGGACGGGAGCGCCGCGGTGGACGACAGCACCGGGGCGAAGCGTCCGTCGACGAACACCAGCCGCGCATCGGCCGCCTCGTCGAGTTCAAGGGGCGCGAGCCGCGCAGCATCCAGCGTGGGCGCCGCGCCAGAGTCCACCTGCCATGGCTGGCGGGCGAGCGGCGAAAGGTCGGTGAATCGCCAGGCTTCGTCGTGCGGCGTCGGCACCGGCAGGCGCCCGGCCGCCGCGCGTGCAGCCTCGACCACCTCGGCCAGGCCGGCGGCGGCAGCCGCCCCCGGCACCGGCGGCAGTGCCTGGCTTCCGAGCGCAGGCAACGGGATGGCGACCATGGTCAGGCCGCCTCGCGCGCGCCGGTCACCCAGTCGTAGCCGCGCGCTTCGAGTTCGAGCGCGAGCGACCGGTCGCCGCTCTTCAGGATCCGGCCATCGGCCATCACGTGCACATGGTCGGGCACGATGTAGTTCAGCAGCCGCTGGTAGTGCGTGATCATCACGATCGCGCGTGCCGGGCTGGACAGCGCGTTGACGCCACCGGCGACGATGCGCAGCGCATCGATGTCCAGTCCGGAGTCGGTTTCGTCGAGGATGGCCAGCTTCGGCTCGAGGATCGCCATCTGCAGGATTTCGTTGCGCTTCTTCTCGCCGCCGGAAAAGCCGTCGTTCACGCTGCGGTCGAGGAAGCTCGGATCCATCTCGACCAGCTTCGCCTTCTCACGAACCAGGTCGTCGAACTCGAGCGGGTCGAGTTCCTCGCGTCCTTCGGCGGCCGCCTTCGCGTTGTAGGCAAGGCGCAGGAAGGCGCTGTTGGTGACACCCGGGATCTCGACCGGGTACTGAAACGCGAGGAATACCCCGGCACGGGCGCGCGCATCGGCCTCGAGCTCGAACAGGTTGCGTCCCTCGAACAGCACTTCGCCACCGGTGACCTCGTAGGCCGGGTGTCCGGCCAGCACCTTCGAGAAGGTGCTCTTGCCCGATCCGTTCGGGCCCATGATGGCGTGCACCTCGCCGGCGCGCACGGTCAGGTCGAGTCCCTTGAGGATGGGAACGCCGTTGACCGTCGCGTGCAGGCCGCGGACTTCGAGCAGGGTCGTTGCAGCGGGGTCTTTCATCCTACCGATCCTTCGAGCTTGAGGCCCAGCAGCTTGGTCGCCTCGACGGCGAATTCCATCGGCAGGTGGATGAACACGTCGCGGCAGAAGCCGTTGATGATCATCGAGATCGCCTGCTCGGCGTCGATCCCGCGCTGGGCAAAATAGAAGAGCTGTTCCTCGCCGATCTTCGAGGTGGTGGCCTCGTGCTCGACCACGCTCGCGCGATTCTGCACGGTGAGGTACGGAAAGGTGCTGGCCGAGCACCGGTCGCCGATCAGCATCGAGTCGCACTGCGAGTAGTTGCGCGCACCGTCGGCGGCCGCGCCGATCTTGACCAGCCCGCGGTAGCTGTTGCTGGACCGCCCGGCCGAGATGCCCTTGGAGACGATCCGGCTGCGGGTGTTCCGGCCGACGTGGATCATCTTGGTGCCGGTGTCCGCCTGCTGCATGTGGTTGGTCAGCGCGACCGAGTAGAACTCGCCGGAGGAGCCTTCGCCCAGCAGCACGCAGCTCGGGTACTTCCATGTGATCGCCGAACCGGTCTCGACCTGGGTCCAGGAGATCTTGGAGTGGCGCCCCTGGCACAGCCCGCGCTTGGTGACGAAGTTGTAGATCCCGCCGACGCCGTTCTCGTCGCCCGCATACCAGTTCTGGACGGTCGAGTACTTGATGTCGGCGTCATCGAGCGCGACCAGTTCGACCACCGCAGCGTGCAGCTGGTTGGTATCGAACTTAGGCGCGGTGCAGCCCTCGAGGTAGCTCACCGACGAGCCCTCCTCGGCGACGATCAGCGTGCGCTCGAACTGACCGGAATCCTGGGTGTTGATCCGGAAGTACGTCGACAGGTCCATCGGGCACTTCACCCCCTTCGGGATGAACACGAACGAGCCGTCGGTGAACACCGCAGAGTTGAGCGCCGCGTAGAAGTTGTCGCCGGTGGGCACCACGCTGCCGAGATACTTGCGGATGAGTTCGGGATGGTCGCGTACCGCCTCGGAGATGGAGCAAAAGATGATCCCGACCTCGGCCAGCTTCGCCTTGTAGGTGGTGGCCACCGATACCGAGTCGAAGATCACGTCGACCGCGACGCCGGCGAGCGCCGCGCGCTCGTTCATCGGGACGCCCAGCTTCTCGAATGTCTTGAGCAGTTCCGGGTCGACCTCGTCCATCGAGGCAAGCTTCTTCTTCGGCTTGGGCGCCGAGTAGTAGATGATGTCCTGGTAGTCGATCGGCGGATGCGAGACGTTCTGCCAGGTGGGCGCCGTCATCGTCAGCCAGTGGCGGTAGGCGTCCAGCCGGAACTGCAGCAGCCAGTCGGGCTCGCCCTTGCGCGCCGAGATCATCCGGATCACGTCCTCGGACAGACCGCGCGGCGCGGTGTCCGATTCGATGTCGGTGACGAAGCCGTGCTTGTACGGCTGGCTGACGAGTTGCTGCAGGACTGCGCTCATGGAAGCTCCGCGGTCATCGGTGGCCGGTCGCGATCGCCGCTTGCGATCGCGCTCCGCCTCGGGTCGATCCTGGGATCGATCCCTGCCGGAACGACGGCGATTATCCTATTGTTGACCAATTCGATCAAGAATACCCGCCATGTTCGTGCCGGGCGGTGAACGGGCTAGACGTTGAACGACTCCCCGCAGCCGCATTCGCTCTTCGCGTTCGGGTTGTCGAAGCGAAAGCTCTCGTTCAGGCCCTTGCGCACGAAATCGACCGACGTGCCGTCGAGGTACGGCAGGTTCTTGCGTTCGATCAGCACCTGCGCGTCGTGCGACACGAAGCGCTCGTCGTCCGGTCCGACCTCCTTCGCGATGTCGAAAGTGTAGGCCAGGCCCGAGCAGCCGACCTTCTTCACGCCCAGCCTGAGTCCGATGCCACCGGCCTTCTCGACCTGGTTGCGGATGTGGCGGGCAGCATTCTCGGTAAGGGTGATCGCCATCTCATGTCCTCCAGTGGGCCGGGCGCGCTCAGACGGCCATCGCCGTCAGGCGCCGCAACCGGCCTGCGGTTGCCACCACCGCGGCGGCGAAATCGCTGGCCTGCCGCGCGTCGTTGTCAGGGCCAAAGCTCACCCGTACCGCACCGCGCGCGAGTTCCGGCGACACGCCCATTGCCAGCAGCGTCGCTGACGGCTCGGTGCTGTGGCTGGAACAGGCCGAACCGCTGGCCACGCAGAAGCCGAGCCGGTCGAGTTCGATGACCAGCGTCTCTCCGTCGATGCCATCGAACGCGAAACAGGTGGTGTTGGGGATGCGCGGTGCCGCAGCGCCGAATACTGTCGCGCCGGCCGCTTCGAGGCGGACGTCGAGGTCGTCACGCAGCGCACGGCAATGCGCATCGAATGCGGCGAGGTCGGCCACGGCCAGTTCGCACGCCGCGCCGAATCCGACGATCGCCGGCACATTCTCCGTACCAGACCGCATGCCCGCCTCGTGCCCGCCACCGTGCAGCAGCGGCCGGAGCTCGATCCGCTTGTCGAGCACCAGCGCGCCGGCGCCCTTCGGTCCGCGCAGCTTGTGCGCCGACACGGTAAGCGCATGCACGCCGAGTGCCTCGAAGTCCACCGGCACCTTGCCCAGCGCCTGCACCGCATCGCTGTGCAGCCAGGCCCGCGCCGCGCGCGCGCGCGCGGCGATCGCGGCCACCGGCTGCAGCACCCCGGTCTCGTTGTTCGCCAGCATCATCGAGACGATACCGGTGGGCACCTGCAGTGCCGCGTCGAGGTCTGCCAGGTCGGCTACCCCCTCGGCGTCGACCGCCAGCCGGCGCAGCGTCCAGCCGGTGCGCCGCAGGTCCTTCGCCGGCATCGCGACGCACGGATGGTCGATCGCCCCGACCACCACCTGCTGCGGCCGCAGCACCGCCGCCGCACCCTTGATGAACAGGTTGTTGGCCTCGGTGCCGCCGCTGGTGAACACCACCTGGGACGGCTGCGCGCCGACCGCGGCGCCGACCTGCTCGCGCGCGCGCTCGACGGCACGCCGCGCCACCGTGCCCAGTTCGTGGCGGCTCGAGGCATTGCCATGCTGCCCGCGCAGGAACGGCAGCATCGCCTCCAGAACCGACGGGGCGATCGGCGTGGTGGCGTTATGGTCGAGGTAGACGGGCGTGGTCACGACAGCCCGACCACCGCGCCCAGGTCGCGCGCGAGCGATTCGCGGCGCTCGCGCAGCTTGATCACGTGAGTGTCGTTCGCCCGCTCGCGCTGGGCATCGACCAGCTGCTTCAGGCTGATGCCGCGCAGGTAGTCGAAGATGTGCGCGTTCAGGTTGGCCCAGAGGTCGTGGGTCAGGCACTTCTGCTCGTCGTGGCAGTTCTCGCGGCCGCCGCACTGGGTGGCGTCGATCGGCTCGTCCACCGCCAGGATGATGTCTGCGACCGACATCTCGTCGAGCGGACAGGTGAGCTTGTAGCCGCCGCCCGGTCCGCGCACGCTGTCCACCAGCTGGTGCCGACGCAGCTTGCCGAACAGCTGTTCAAGGTAGGACAGCGAGATGCGCTGGCGGTTGCTGATCTCGGCGAGCGTGACCGGCTGGCCACCGTAGCGCAGGCCGAGATCGATCATCGCGGTCACCGCGAACCGTCCTTTCGTCGTCAATCGCATGCCGGCCTCCGTCCTCGAACAGTATGGACCACCGGCCGATGGTACTTAATCCCGATCTTTTTGGTCAACTATAGGCGGAGCGTCCACCGCCGTCCGAGCCGCCGCCTCCGCCGCGGCGAGCACCCCGCGCAGGATGTTGATCTCCTCCTGCTCGAGGCGGGCCTTGCGCGCGAGGCGGGCGACACGCTCCGGCAGGCGGCTCGGCCGGCCGGGGACCAGGAAGCCGAGCGTGACCAGCGCGCGCGCGGCGTGGTCGAGCAGCTGCACTACCTGTTCGTGGGCAGCCAGCGGCGAGTCGAGTGCGTCCTCGGGCCGTGGGCCGTCCAGGCTGGCGGCCGCGAGCGCCGCCATGCGCAGTTCGTAACTGAGCACCTGCACCGCCGCGCCGAGGTTCAGCGATCCGTAGGCGGCGTCGGTCGGGATCCGCGCCAGGAAGTCGCAGCGGTTGACGTCGACCCGCGACAGCCCGTTGGTCTCGTTGCCGAACACCAGCGCCACGTCGCCCTGCGCCGCAAGCTCGAGCAGCCGCGGCATCAGCGCTCGCGGCGGCATCGACACCGGCCCGTGCTCGCGCGGCCGCGCGGCGACCGCCACCGAGGCCACGCAGCCGACGAGCGCCGCATCGAGGTCCGGATGCAGGGTGGCATCCGCGACCAGGTCGCGCGCGCCGGAGGCCCGGCGCCAGGCCTCGTCGTCCGGAAAGCGCTCGGGCGTGACCAGGCACAGCCGGGACAGGCCCATCGTCTTCATCGCCCGCGCCGCAGCGCCGATGTTGCCGGGATGGCGGGGCGAGTGCAGCACGACGCGCACCCGGGACAGGCACTCCAGCGGCGGAAGGAAGGGACTGGCGGCCAAGGGTGCTAGACTCCGGCGCCTTCGACCAGACGCCCGGCGCCCGGCGCCCGGACCCCGGGCCCGCAGGCTCCGCGCACCGAAAGGCAGACATGCTGCACCCGATGCTCAACACGGCGGTCAAGGCCGCACGCCGCGCCGGCACCATCATCAATCGTGCTTCGCAGAATCTCGACGTGCTGACCGTGCGCAGCAAGTCCCCGAACGACTTCGTGTCCGAGGTGGACCGCGACGCCGAGGCCGCGATCATCGACGTGATCCGCAAGGCGTATCCCGACCATGCGATCCTGGCGGAGGAGAGTGGGAGTTCCGGGCAAGGCGAGTACGAGTGGGTGATCGATCCGCTGGACGGTACCACCAATTTCCTGCACGGCATGCCCCACTACGCGATATCGATCGCGATGCGCCACAAGGGCGTGCTCACGCACGGCGTCATCTACGATCCGGTGCGCAACGAACTGTTCACCGCATCGCGCGGTGCAGGTGCCTTCCTGAACGACCGCCGGATCCGGGTCAGCCGTCGCACGCAGATGGCCGACGCGCTGATCGGCACCGGCTTCCCGTTCCGGGCACAGGCGGACTTCGACGCCTACCTTGCGATGCTCAAGGCCGTGATGCCGAAGTGCGCTGGCATCCGCCGCGCCGGCGCCGCCTCGCTCGACCTGGCCTACGTGGCCGCCGGCCGCTTCGACGCATTCTGGGAGTTCGGACTCTCGCCCTGGGACATGGCCGCGGGCGCGCTGATGGTGTCCGAGTCGGGTGGCCTGATCGGCGATGCGCGCGGTGACCCGGGCTACCTGGAGTCCGGTGCGGTCATCGCGGGTACGCCGAAGGTGTTCGCGCAGTTGCTGGCCACCCTCGCCCCGCACCTGCCCGAGCGCTACCGCCCGCTCAGCACCGGTTGATCGCGCAGCGTACCGTCGACCGCGATCGGCACGCCAGCGGTTCGTGCCTGAAAGCCGAAGATGAGCATCGGCGGCGCGACCAGCCCGCTACCACCGACCTCAGACCTGCACCCTCGCCAGGGTCTCGTTCAGGCCGGTAGCGACCGCGGCCAGCGCCCGCGATGAGTCGGCGATGCCATGCACGGCCGCGGCACTGCGTTCCGACATGCGGGCGATCTGCTCGACGTTGCGCGCGATCTCGTTGGCCGCGCTCGACTGCTCGCGGGTAGCCAGTTCGATGCCGTCGATCATGCCCAGGCTGGCCAGCGCCGAGGCCTTGATCGCCTCCAGCGCCTCGCCGGTGGCGACCACCTGCTGGACGCTGAGGTGGGCCTGCGCATCGCCGGCCTTGATGCCCTCGAGCGCTGCGTTCGTCTCGCTGTTGAGCGCGGCGATGATGCCGGTGATCTCGGCGGTCGACTGATTGGTCCGCTCGGACAGCTTGCGTACCTCGTCGGCAACGACCGCGAAGCCGCGACCCTGTTCGCCGGCGCGCGCAGCCTCGATCGCCGCGTTGAGCGCCAGCAGGTTGGTCTGGCTGGCGATGCCCGAGATCACCGCGACGATGTTGCCGATCTCGGCCGCCGAGGCCGACAGGCGTTCGACCGTGGTCGCGGTGGACTGGACGGTTGCGGCGAGCGCGCGGATGTCCTGCGCCGCACGGCGCGACAGGTCGATGCCCTTCTCGGCGTCGGCCGCGCTGGTGCGCGCGGCCTGGGTCGCCTCCTCCACGTTGCTCGCCACCTCGCCGATGGCCACCGTCACCTGCTCCACCGCCGCAGCCGTCGACGAAGAAGCATCGCTGACCGCGCTCGCCTCCTCCGCCACGCTGCCGCTGGCGGTGGCGACCGAACGCGACTGCGTACCGGTGTCGCCAGCGGCCTGCTGCACGTTGATCAGGATCGCCTGCAGGTTGGCCATCATCGCGTTGTACGCGTCGGCCATGCGGCCCAGCTCGTCGCGCCGGTGCAATCGCACCACGCGCCGCAGGTCGCCATCGCGCTGGGTATCCGCCATCGCCTCGCGCCACTGGCCCAGGTCGCGCATCATCCTCCCGACCACGCCGAACGCGAGGTAACCGGACAGCCCGGCGGCGGCCACGAAGGCCAGCGACAGTTCGACCACCAGCGCGGTCGGAAGGCCGCCCTCGAGACCGGACAGTGCCACCAGGCTGCGCGCGAACAGGAACAGCAGCAGCAGCATCCCTGCGCCGAGCGTGGCTCGCAGCCGCGTGCCCAGCCCGATCCCGCCCAGTTGCCCGAGGATGCCGGTGCGCACCAGGCGCCCCTGCTCCACCGTGAGCGACGCGCCCGCATTCATTCGCCGGTAGCCGTCGGCCACCTGGCGAACGATCTCCGCGGGTGCCTTGCGCCGTACCGACTCGTAGCCGACGACCCGCCCGTTCTCGCGCAGCGGCGAGGTGAAGGCATGGACCCAGTAGAAGCCGCCGTCCCGGCGCCGGTTCTTGATGTAGCCCGACCACGCGTCACCCGCCTTGAGGCTGTGCCAGAGGTCGGCGAAGGCCTCCCGGGGCATGTCGGGATGGCGCACGACGTTGTGCGGCTGCCCGATCAATTCCTCCCGGTTGAACCCGGAGAGTTCGACGAACAGGTCGTTGGCGGCAACGATGTTGCCCTGGATGTCGGTGCGGCTGTAGATGAAGCGGCCGTCCGGTACCGGGGTCTCGACGTCGGTGACGGGTCGATGGGTGCGCATTGCAGCCTCTGCTTGGTCTGCCCGGCGGGGACCGGGTGCCGGCGGTCTCGTCCGATTCCGGCGGATGGATCAGTGGCCGCGCAGCCGGGCCATGCATGCGTCCGCATGCACCGGGGGGCCCAACGCGCAGTCGCTCGGGGACGTGCCAGTCCCGTCCCATTATCGGCGGCGGGCGGACGGGCTTTAGTCGGCCGGCGTGTTACATTTTCAGGCGTCCCTGCGGCGGGACCAGCGGCAACGAGGACATCCAGGGAATGGGGCAAGTGTTCAGGACGAGGTTCCACTGCGCGGCAGCGCCCGTGTTGCGCGCCTGCCGGCTTTCGCCTGCCCCCGGCATCCCGGTCGGCGCTGTCACGATCCGCTGAACCGATGGGGACTGCGATCGACCGCCAGAGGCGACGCCGGATGCGCACGGCGGGCCATCGCCGATGACAGCCGGGAGCGGACCGGCGCGGTCGGAGTCCGGCAAGCCAGCCCACACGCCGATGATGCAGCAGTACCTGCGCATCAAGTCCGGGCACCCGGACGTGCTGCTGTTCTACCGGATGGGCGACTTCTACGAGCTGTTCTTCGACGACGCGCGCAAGGCCGCGCGCCTGCTCGACATCACGCTCACCCGGCGCGGGGCTTCCGGGGGCGAGCCGATCCCGATGGCCGGCGTGCCGTTCCACGCCGTCGACCAGTACCTCGCCCGACTGATGAAGCTGGGTGAATCGGTGGCCATCTGCGAACAGATCGGCGACCCGGCGACCTCGAAGGGACCGGTCGAGCGGCGGGTGACGCGGGTCGTGACGCCAGGCACTCTCACCGAGAGCACGCTGCTCGAGGACCGGCGCGAAGCGCTGCTCGCGGCGCTCTGGTCCGCCGGCCCGCTGGCCGGCATCGCCAGCCTGGACCTGGCCGCCGGGCGCTTCACGGTCACCGAACTCGCCCCCGCCGGAGTCCCGGGCGAACTGGAACGGTTGCGGCCCGCCGAACTGCTGGTGGCCGATGACCTGCCAGCGGCACAGGCCGATGCCCTCCAGGGCAGCGCCGGTGCGCCGGTCGCGCTGCGCCGGTTGCCGCCCTGGCATTTCGACCTCGACACGGCTCGCCGTGCGCTGTGCGAGCAGTTCGGCGTGCGCGACCTCTCCGGCTTCGGCGCCGGGCGCCTGACCGCCGCACTGGGTGCAGCCGGGGCGCTGCTGCGCTATGCACGCGCCACGCAGGACGCCGCTCTCGCACACCTGCAGCAGCTGCGGGTGGAGGCGCCATCGGACCTGGTGCGCATCGACCCGGCCACGCGGCGCAACCTCGAGATCACCGAGACGCTGCGCGGCGAGCCGTCGCCGACGCTGCTGTCGCTGCTCGACACCTGCCGCACCGCGATGGGCAGCCGGCTGCTGCGTCGCTGGCTGCATGCGCCGCTGCGCGACCGGGACTGCCTGGCGCACCGCCATGCCGCCGTCGGCGAGCTGGCCGACCGCGCGCCGTCACTGCGCGAGTGCCTGGCGCAGTTCGCCGACGTCGAGCGTATCGCCGCGCGCATCGCGCTCGGCAACGTGCGCCCAAAGGAACTGGCGGCGCTGCGCGACAGCCTGGCGCTGCTACCTGCGCTG
Organism: Betaproteobacteria bacterium; assembly: GCA_947458835.1. Classification (GTDB taxonomy): domain Bacteria; phylum Pseudomonadota; class Gammaproteobacteria; order Burkholderiales; family CAIKXV01; genus CAIKXV01. The sequence continues at coordinate 13,036 of CANHBC010000085.1, forward strand.
GCCGGCGCGCTGGACGGCTGCGGTGCCCCACGGCTGTGCACGCTGGCCTCCGGACTCGCCGTCCCGGACGCGCCGGCGCGGCTGCTGCAGGCGCAGCTGGCGGCGGAACCGAAGGCGCAGCTTCGCGACGGCGGCATCATCGCCGCCGGCTTCGATGCCGAACTGGACGAACTCCGCGGGCTGCAGCAGGGGGCCGACCGCTTCCTGCTGGAGATGGAAGCGCGCGAACGCAGCCGCACCGGCATCACCACGCTGCGTGTGGAGTACAACCGGGTGCACGGCTTCTTCATCGAAGTGAGCCAGGCGCAGTCATCGAAAGTGCCGGAGGACTATCGTCGCCGGCAGACCACGAAGAACGCGGAACGCTACATCACGCCGGAACTCAAGGCGTTCGAGGACCGCTACCTGTCGGCCAACGACCGTGCGGCCGCGCGCGAGCGGCTGCTGTTCGAAGGCTTGCTGGCCGCGCTTGCACCGTCGGTACCGGCCCTGCAGTCGCTGGCGGCCGCAGTCGCGGAACTGGACGTGCTGTGCACCTTCGCCGAGCGCGCGCGGGCGTTCGACTGGTGCGCCCCCGGGTTCACCGATGCGCCCCTGCTGGAGATCACCGCCGGCCGCCATCCGATCGTCGAGCAGGGCGTCGAGTCGTTCGTCGCCAACGACTGCCGGCTCGACCCGTCGCGCAGGCTGCTGCTGATCACCGGGCCGAACATGGGCGGCAAGTCGACGTACATGCGGCAGGTCGCGCTGATCGTGCTGCTCGCCCATGTCGGGTCGTTCGTACCCGCGGCCGCGGCCTGCATCGGGCCGGTGGACCAGATCTTCACCCGCATCGGCGCCGCCGACGACCTGGCCGGAGGGCGCTCGACGTTCATGGTCGAGATGACCGAGGCGTCGAACATCCTGCACAACGCGACCGCCGCCAGCCTCGTGCTGATGGACGAGGTCGGGCGTGGCACCTCGACCTTCGACGGCCTTGCGCTCGCCTGGGCCATCGCCCGGCACCTCGCGCGGGAGGTCGGCAGCTTCACGCTGTTCTCGACACACTACTTCGAGCTCACCCGCCTCGCCGAAGAACTGCCCGCTGTAGCCAACGTGCACCTGGATGCGGTCGAGCATGCCGAGCGCATCGTGTTCCTGCATGCGGTGAACGATGGCCCGGCCAGCCGCAGCTACGGCCTGCAGGTGGCGCAGCTGGCCGGCCTGCCGGCACCGGTGATCCGGGCGGCCCGGGCACGGCTGCATGAACTGGAGCAGCAGTCGGTCGGGGCCGGCGAGACCCCAGACCTGTTCCGGCCGATGGCGCCGCCGGCCCGCGCCGACACGCCGAACGCCAGCGCTGCGCAGGATGCGGCGCTGGAGCCGCTGCTCGACGCGCTGGCAGCCCTCGATCCAGACCGGCTCAGCCCGCGCGAGGCGCTCGACCTCGCCTACCGCCTCGCCGAACTGGCGGCACCGCTGCGCCGCTGAGCGCGCAGCCCGGCGAACGGGCCGCACCCGGTGCTGCCGAAGATCTCAATGGCCGTGGTCGTGCCCGTGCGCACCATGCGCATGGCCGTGGGTCATCTCCTCACGCGTGGCCTTGCGCACCGCGAGCACGGTGCAGTCGAAGCGCAGCGCTCGCCCGGCGAGCGGGTGGTTGCCATCGACGGTCACGGTGTCGGCATCGACCGAGACCACGCGGTAGATCGCACTGTGCTGGCCACCGGGCGCGGCTCCCTCGAACTGCATGCCGACCTTCACCTCGGGCGGGAATCGGTCACGCGGTTCGCTACGGACCAGGTCGGCGTCTTCCTCGCCGAAGGCGCGCTCGGCAGGCAGGTCGACCAGCACCGCATCACCGATGCCCTTGCCTTCGAGGGCCGCCTCGACGTCCTCGAAGATCTGCTGGAACCCGCCATGCAGGTAGTCGATCTGCTGTGCATCCTCCAGCAGCGCATCCGCGTCGTCGAACAGGCGATAGCGGAGGGAGACGACGGTGTTCTTGGCGATCTGCATGGCAGGCATTCCGTGGATTGGCGTGGCGCCGGGTGGCCGAGGATAGTACGGCCCGCGCTCGGACGCTCGGCACCCGCGGGCTTCAGCCGATCCGCCCGAGTGCACGCACCCGCTCGAGCATGTCCGCCGCGTGCCCGCGGGCGCCGACTCCGTACAGTGCAGCGCGTACGACGCCTGCCCGGTCGATCAGGAAGGTGGAGCGCTGCACCGCGGTGCGCGTGCGCATCGCGTCTACGGCCGCCTGGACCGGCCGCTCGTGGGCCACGCCGTAGGCGCGGGCCGCTTCGAGGTCCACGTCGGACAGCAACCGCACGGCCAGGCCGTGCCGGTCACGGAAGCAGCCATGGCTCTCGACGTCGTCGCGGCTCACGCCGAGCACGGTCGCACCGGCGCGCTCGAACGCGTCGAGCCGCTCGCTGAACTCGACCGCTTCGATCGTGCAGCCCGGTGTGTCATCCTTCGGGTAGAAATAGAGCACGATCGCGCAACGACCGATGAACTGATCGAGCGCCACGACCTCGAGGTCGGCGTCCGGGAGTTCGAACGGCGGGGCGCGATCACCGGGCTGCAACATCGCGAAACGGATCCTCGTCGGTCTCGTGCATGGTGTGCGTGTGGATTGTAGCGCCCAACCCGGGCACCCGATCAAGGAGCGAAGATGACTGAACCCGTGCCCGCATTGCGCTGGCCGCGCGGCCTCGATGCCGCACGATTCCTCGAACGCTACTGGCAGAAGGAACCGCTGCTGGTGCGAGGCGCCTTCCCCGGGTGGCGCGACGGATTGCCGCGCAGCCGGCTGGCCGCGCTCGCCGGACGCGAAGACGTGGAATCCCGACTGGTAGCGAAGACCCGGCACCGCGACGGCGACCGTTACCGGGTGGCGCACGGGCCGCTCGAGCGCCGCGCGCTGGCACGGCTCGATCGTCCCGACGCGACGCTGCTGGTGCAGGGCGTGAACCTGCACGTGCCATCGGTGCAGCCGCTGCTGGATGCGTTTGCGTTCATCCCGCTCGAACGGCGCGACGACCTGATGGTGAGCGACGCATCGCCGGGCGGCGGCGTGGGCCCGCATGTCGATTCCTACGACGTTTTCCTGCTGCAGGCGCGCGGACGCAGGCTGTGGCGGATCGCACGCGACTTCGACGACACGTTGGAGGAGGACGCGCCGCTCAAGCTGCTCGCCGACTTCGAGGCCGAGGACGAGTTCCTGCTCGAGCCCGGCGACTTCCTGTATCTGCCACCGGGTATCGCCCACGACGGTATCGCACTCGACGCCTGCGCGACGTGGTCGATCGGCTTTCGAGCACCCTCGGCGCGCGAACTGATGCAGGGCTGGCTGTCGTTCGTCGAGGACCGCTTCGACCGCGACGAACGCTACTCCGACCCGGGCCTGCGCCCGCAGCGCTCCACAGCGTGGCTGTCGGACGACTTCATCGACCGCGCACGCAGGCTGCTCGGCCCTGCCGCCTGGGACCGCCACCTGTTCGAGCGCTTCCTCGGGGAATACCTCACCGAGCCCAAGGCGCAGGTGCGCTTCAGCGCACCGGCCCGGCCGGGCCGGACCGAAGCCTTCGCGGCCCGACTGGCCGCGAGCCGGGTCGTGCTGGCCCCGGCCACCGCGATGCTTTATCGGCGCGACTGCGTCTTCATCAACGGCGAAGCCTGCCCGCTACCGGCCGCAGCCATGCGCGATGCAGCGCGGCTGGCCGACCGGCGCCAGATCGAACCCGGGGCGAGGCCACCGGCCGCCCTGGTCGATGCCCTTTTCGACTGGTACTGCTCGGGTTACCTTGTTCTGCGATGAACGCCGCCGCCCCGCCCGCGCCCTCGTATGCGCGGCTCGACACGCTGGCCGACTACCAGGCCGCGTTCGATAGCCTGCTCGGTCGAGCCAGCCGGGAGGTATGGCTGTTCGACGTGTCGCTGCAGGGTACCTTCGACCGGCCTGCACGCATCGCGCTGCTCGACGCCTTCCTCGCCGGCAGCCAGTTCGCCCGCCTGCGCATCGTGCTGCACGACGCGACGACGGTCACCGCGCAATGCCCACGGCTGTGTGCGCTGCTGCGTCGGTACGGCGAGGCAGTCACGATCAGTCAGACCACCGAGTCGGCGCGCGCGGTCGCCGACCCGCTGCTGGTGGTCGACGCGACCCATGCGCTGCGCCGCGTGCACCATTCGTCGTCGCGCTCGGTGCTGATCAGCGACGATGCGGCCTCGGTGCGCCCGCTGCACGAGCGGCTGGCACAGATCCAGGAAGCATCGCTACCGGCGGTGACGGCGACGGTGCTGGGCCTCTGAAGCCGGCATGCAGGCCCGGCTGCGCAGCTCCGCATGTGGTTGCCGCAGCGCAACGGACGTGCATTCGGCCCTATGCGTTGTGCTAACATTGAGGAGTTCGGTTGGAGTGTACCGAGCAAGCATTAGCTAGCAAGCGGGCTGTCTGGACGTAAGCAATGTCGTCGAGACGAATGATCGATTCCATGGATCCTCCGGGGTCGATCGAAGCGATACCGCGTCGCAGGCCCTGCCCCGCCCAGCCTGTTCGCGGGGCATGCGCGCTCACCCACTCCGAACACTCGGCTCTGCTTCCAAGACTCCAACTATCTTCACTACAAGGGAAGAACATGAAACGCTCGATCCTCATCGCTGTTGCCCTCTCCGCCGTGCTGGTCGGTTGCGGCAAGGAAGAGCCGCCGAAGCCGGCAGCTCCCGCTCCGGCCCCCGCCGCTGCTCCCGCACCGGAGCCGGCGCCCGCCCCGACCCCCGATGCAGCCCCGGCCCCG